>NZ_CP007161.1:2400000-2755268 GCF_000725285.1 Virgibacillus sp. SK37 | reverse complement strand
TGCTGCACCCAAGCTTCACACCATTAAAAAAGAGAAGTGAAGAGGATATTGATATGCTTGTAATTAGGGAAAATAGTGAGGGAGAATATGCTGGAGCAGGAGAATGGCTATATAGAGGAAGGCCAGAAGAAGTAGTTTTACAAACAGGTGTTTTCTCCCGAAAAGGAACAGAGAGAATTATTCGTTATGCATATGAAGAAGCGAGAAAGTCACGACGTACACTAACAAGTATTAGTAAAGCGAATGCACTGAATTATTCTATGGTATTCTGGGATGAAGTATTTGAAGAAGTAGGTAAAGAATATCCGGATGTAACTACATTCTCTTATTTAGTTGATGCTGCCAGCCTTTACTTTGTATCAGACCCGGGGAGATTTGAAGTTGTCGTGACAAGCAACCTATTCGGAGATATATTAACAGATATCGGAGCTGCTATTACGGGTGGATTGGGATTAGCGACAGGGGCTAATATTAATCCGGAAAGAAATTTCCCTTCCATGTTTGAGCCAGTCCACGGGTCTGCGCCTGATATTGCCGGTCAGGGAATTGCTAACCCGCTTGCAGCAATATGGTCGGTTAGTCAAATGATGGATTTTTTTGAAGAAAAAGAATGGGGAGAAAGAATTCTTGCAACAATCAGCTCCATTATTTTGGAAACGGATAATCTTACCCCTGATTTAGGGGGGAAGGCGACAACAGATGAAGTTGGCGACAGGTTTATTGAATTACTATCAAGCAATGTGACTAAGTTTTAGCTTGCAACCACTCCCTATGTTTAGTATAGTGGCAACAACTAAATTAATTAAAAATAGTAATCGATGAGGTAGAGGTGCAGATAATAAGAGTAATCAGCAGGAGAATGACATCTAGGATTGTTGATAAAAGGATTATTTGCCGAAGCATAAGAAGTGTCACCTTTTTATCGCTGGTATGTTTTTGAAAAAGAAGTATACTGTCATACATGGGAAGTGTATGGAGCACTGCTGATCGAGGAAAGACGTGTGGATGCCTCATATGTATCTACTATTAATCATAAAATAACATGTAACCTTTCCTCCATCCAGACTCCTGCACTCCCACTTATATGGGAGTGTTTTTATTTAAAAATAGAATTGAGCTGTATTATATTATATGTGACGAACGCGTCCAAGCTGGGATTGCGAGGACGCCCTATTCAGGTATGACGGACATTGGTAGGCGGAAAACGCGGTTGAATGTCTATCATAAGCGGTATGACGGACATTGATGCAGGGAAAACGTGATTGAATGTCTATCATAAGCGGTATGACAGACATTGGGCTCAGGAAAACGCGGTTGAATGTCTATCATAAGAGTGATGACAGCCATTGAACCCCTGAAAATGCCCGAGAACCTCTTTCATACCACTTTTAAAAAATTACTGTCACATCGATTCAACATTTACACTAAACTTTTTATAGAAAAGTAGCATTTACTTTAATAGTAATTCACTATATTTGTTCATCGTAAAAAGGAGGTTTCACATGAAAAGATTGTTTATTAATGGGAGGATATATACATTTGATCCAACAAGGCCTGTAGCAGAATCTGTCCTTATTGAGGATGATTACTTTATGGATATAGGTGCTACAACTGAATTGCATACCCGCTGGGGAGATTCCATAGATGTAGTTGATTTAAAAGGCAAAACAGTAACCCCTGGTCTTATTGACAGCCACCTTCATCTGTCCCTGATTGCTAATAGCTTCCTGGAACTTGATTTAACTGGTGTTACATCCAAATCCGACATGCTGGAGAAAATCAAACATAAAGTGAATTCCCTTCAACCAGGAGAGTGGCTACTGGGAAGTGGCTGGGACGAAAATCTGTTTGAAGATGGGAGTTTTCCCTCTATTCAAGAATTAGATTCGGTGGCACCCCAACACCCTGTATTTCTATCACGGGTTTGTTTGCATGCTGCTTTAGTTAACAGTAAGGCTCTGGAAATTTGCCAATATCAACAAGGAATTCAAGTGCCCGAGGGAGGAGAAATTGTTTTAGACCCAGTATCCTATGAACCGACCGGCCTTCTATTAGAAACAGCATCCGAGTTAATCAAGAAGCATATTCCAGAAAAGTCCTATGATCAATTGAAAGATGCAATGAGAAAAGCCATGGAGTACGCAATCAGCTTAGGGATAACGAGTGTACATACAAATGATCCCTTCTATTTGGGAGGATTGCAACAAACTTATCAAATTTATGATGAACTTTTAAATAAAGAACATATTGGTTTACGATGTAATCTATTAATCAATCATGAATTTATAGATGATATTAGAAGACAGGGAATGTATGCAGGTTATGGGAACGATACATTAAAAATTGGCGCCATAAAAATCTTTGCAGATGGAGCATTTGGAAGAAGAACCGCACTATTATCTGAGGCATATACGGATGCACCAGATGAATTTGGAAATGCTATTTTTGAACAACCGACACTCTATGAAATTGTGCGAAAGGCCAGGGAACTATCCATGCCGATTGCTGTTCACGTCATAGGTGACCAAGCATTGGAAAATGTCCTTGATGTCCTTGATCAATTTCCGGCTGCAGCCTATCGTGACCGACTTATTCATGTTCAAGTAGTACGAGAAGAGTTAATCAGTCGATTAGCAGTTCCTACTAGAATTGCGGATATACAACCGCGGTTTCTAGTAGGAGATTTCCCTTGGGTAGAAGAAAGACTTGGAGAAAAAAGGATGAAATTAGCCTATGCTTGGAAAACGCTAATTCAATCTGGCATCATTTGTGCAGGTGGGTCTGACTCGCCAGTAGAGCCGCTGAATCCTCTTTTGGGAATACATGCGGCTGTAAAACGGCGAGCACCAGGTGAGAAACATAACGGATGGTATGAGCAGGAAAAATTGACGATGGTAGAGGCATTCCGGTTATTTACCGAGATGGGAGCATATCCAACGAACGAGGAAACGATTAAAGGAACGATTTCGAGAGGAAAACTTGCAGATATGGTGGTATTTTCAAAAGATCCATTTGAAATGGAAAACCCCGATGAATTGCTGGAAACAGAAGTAGAAATGACGATTATTGGCGGAGAAGTGAAGTATATAAAAAAGGATTAAAGATCTATGCTCTGAAAACCTGTCAGGAAGTTCCTGGCGGGTTTTTTGATATACATGTCAAAGCTAGCACAATGATATATCCTATTGCTCCATACGCCTAATAACGAAACGTGAAATTAATTAAAATAATTAGACTTTTCATTATCTTCTTCTTCCTTTTTTTGAAACCATGTGATAGAATCATCAATTATTAAAAACAGTCTGATTTTATGAGGAGGAAAAGTTTTGAAACTATTAGAGAAAGTTAGTAGTTTAGCAGGGAATACATTTGCAATCTGGGTAATCCTGTTTGGGGTCCTGGCATTTATATTTCCAACGGGTTTTACATGGATTGCCCCCCATATTGCCTTGTTACTAGGGGTAATTATGTTTGGAATGGGGTTAACCCTTTCTCTCCAAGATTTTAAAGGAGTTATTCAGGCTCCTAAAGCAGTACTCGTAGCAGTAGCCGCGCAATATACCATTATGCCATTACTAGCCTATGGACTGGCGAACTTATTTCAATTGCCTCCGGAGATAGCAGTCGGAGTAATCCTCGTTGGTTGCTGTCCAGGTGGAACAGCATCAAACGTAATGACTTTTCTGGCAAAGGGAAACACGGCATTATCTGTTTCTGTAACTGCTGTATCAACATTGCTTGCTCCGTTATTGACCCCTGCATTAACTTTACTTTTTGCAAGTCAATGGCTTCCAGTGTCAGCAGGTAATATGTTTATGTCTATTGTTAAGATAGTGCTCATTCCAATCGTACTAGGTATTATTATTCGTTTATTATTCAGTAAGCAAGTAGACAAAACAATTGGTGTTCTTCCATTGGTTTCCGTTATCGGTATCGTAGCTGTAGCTTCTGCAGTAGTAGCCGTAAATAAGGATTCCATCGTTACAACAGGATTATTGATCTTCACGGTCGTCGTTCTGCATAATCTTTTAGGTCTATTTTTAGGATATTTGTTGGCAAAAGCCTTCCGCTTTAATTTAGCAGACAAAAAGGCTATGTCTATTGAAGTTGGTATGCAAAATTCCGGACTTGGATCCGCGTTGGCTTTAGCGCATTTCGCGCCAATCGCTGCAGTACCAAGTGCTCTTTTCAGTGTGTGGCATAATATTTCAGGACCGATTTTAGCTACATGGTGGAGCAAGCAAAGTGAAGAAAATACAATTAATCCTAATAATCGTACAAAAAATATTAGCTGATAGTTAATTTATTTTGTGTTGTAAAAGAATGGATAAATACGTGACGTTTTTAACTTAGTAATATCCGGCATGTCTCTTGTAGAGGGGCATGTTACTTGTTTCTCTAAAAAAGTTATTGCAATTAATCAAAATAGGTACTGAAATTCTTTTAGTGGCAAGGGTTTATATAAAATTGGAATAAATTTATTATTTTCCACTAGAATAAATACATTGAAGTATTAGAAAATTAGTCATATAATTATTCGAAAGAAAGGGAGGCTATATGATGGAAAAAGATTTACGTATAAAAAGTAAGGTGTTCAGTGAAGGTTCCATGAAAGCACCTAATAGAGCGATGTTGCGCGCTGTAGGCGTTACTGATGAGGATTTTAAAAAGCCGATGATCGGAGTTGCAAGTACATGGAGTGAGGTAACGCCATGTAATATACATATTGATGATTTAGCTATACAAGCAAAAGAAGGCGCAAGAGAAGCTGGAGGTGTTCCTTTAATTTTTAATACCATCACCGTTTCTGACGGTATCTCTATGGGGACACAAGGTATGCGTTATTCCCTGCCAAGTCGTGATGTGATTGCTGACTCTATTGAAACCGTAGTTGGTGCAGAAAATTTGGATGGATTAGTAGCAATTGGTGCTTGTGATAAAAATATTCCTGGCTGTGCAATTGCAATTGCTAATGCCGGAGTGCCTTCTGTATTTGTGTATGGCGGAACAATCGCCCCAGGGAAACATCGTGGCAAAGACATTGATATTGTTTCTGTTTTTGAAGGTGTGGGAAAGCACAATAATGGCGATATCGATGATGAAGAGTTACGTTCCATCGAGTGTCATGCATGTCCAGGTGCAGGTGCATGTGGGGGGATGTACACAGCAAATACAATGGCATCTGCGATGGAAGCCATGGGGATGAGTTTGCCTGGAAGTTCGTCTAACCCAGCAGAAACCACAGAAAAAGCTCAAGATTGTGCCAAAGCTGGCGAAGCGGTCTATCATTTACTCGAAAAAGGAATTTATCCGAAAGATATTATGACAAAAGAAGCCTTTGAGAATGCAATAACCGTAGTTATGGCATTAGGTGGGTCTACAAATGCTATTTTACATTTATTATCTATCGCTCATGCGATTGAAGTAGATTTAACGATCGATGATTTTAATAGAATTCAAGAAAAAACACCACACTTGGCTGATCTTAAGCCAAGCGGGAAATATGTCATGCAGGACCTTCACCGTGTAGGCGGTGTTCAGGCTGTCATGAAACTTCTCCATGAAGCGGGCTATTTACATGGGGACTGTATTACGGTTACAGGGAAAACGGTAGCTGAAAACTTAGCAGAGGCACCATCTTTAAAAGAGGGACAAGATGTTATTATGCCTTTTGATAAGCCGAAACGTGCAGATGGTCCACTAATTGTATTAAAAGGGAACTTAGCACCAAGTGGAGGAGTTGCAAAGGTCTCCGGTGTTAAAGTAAGTCATCATACAGGGCCTGCACGTGTTTTTGATACAGAAAAAGAGGCGACAACGGCAGTGATGGACAACCAGATTAACGAAGGGGATGTTCTTGTCATTCGGTATGTAGGTCCTAAAGGTGGACCAGGGATGCCGGAAATGCTCTCCATTTCAGCAATACTTGTTGGAAAAGGACTTGGTGAAAAGGTTGCCCTGTTAACAGATGGCAGATTCTCAGGTGGTACCCACGGATTGGTTGTTGGTCATATTGCCCCAGAAGCCCAATCTGGAGGCCCCATCGCGTTTTTGAAAGAAGGTGACATGGTCACAATCGATTCAAATAAAAAAGAAATTTCCTTTGAGGTTACCGAAGAGGAATTGGAAAGCCGCAGAAAAGAATGGTCTGCACCTCCATTGTATAAAAAAGGTATATTAGGTAAATATGCACACAATGTGTCCTGTTCTTCAAAAGGAGCAGTGACAGATTTTCTTGGTGAATAACGTAAACAAAACCCTGGTTTCTATATTAGATTCCAGGGTTTTATTTGTGTTTAAATACTTTATTAACTTAGTGAATCTGTTGTAGGTTAACTAACTATCCTGAAAAGTTATGAAAGAATAACAACTGTCATTTTCTTATTTTGAGAAAAGATGAATAACCATTCATTCTGCTTTATGAACTTAAACTAATTTTGTAATGTTTTCGTAATAATTTTTCTGTTTATCTATGCGTAAACAATGTAAACGCATTCAAATTAAATGACTTATCAAAAGTATCAAAAAACTTTAAAAATACTGTTGACTCTTTCGGAAAAACGTTATATGATTATCGGCAATATCAAATATTCAAATAATAACGAATAGAGATAAATTAATAATAACTACGTGAGGCAAAATAAAATACAAAGAACTCGATGACGGGAAAAAAGGAACATGTTACATGTATTTACAGAGATCTGGGGTTGCTGGAAGCCCAGAAATACATATTGTTCCGACATCATCTCTGAGTGCCAGACTGAAAGGTATTTTCTTATTAGGTCTGGTCAGGTGCAGCTTTATTGTACCTGTTATCAATAAAGGCTGTAATTATAGCCTTACGAGGTAGTATTCGAGAGGATGCTACAAACCTGGGTGGTACCGTGAAAAGAAGGACTCTTTTCTCCCCAATAGCTCTGCAGACATATGCGGATTTATAGGGGGAGGGAAGGGTCCTTTTTGATTTTCTTCTTTAAAAGCAATAGTAAAACATCGTTTGTTCCAGGAATGGGAGAGCGAGTTTGAATAATTATTTATTATTAAGGGAGGTATGTAGTAGTGAAAGTTGAAGCAAAGCATGAGGCAGAAAGTACAGAACAAATGAGGACCGGGGCTGATTTATTCATTCAGACTTTGGTGGATGCGGAAGTAGACACACTTTTCGGTTATCCAGGAGGTGCTGTATTACCAATCTACGATGCGTTATACCGCAGTAATGCTCCATTTGACCATGTACTTTCACGTCATGAGCAAGGTTCCATCCATGCAGCAGAGGGATATGCACGCGTGACTGGTAAGGCGGGAGTAGTATTAGCAACATCTGGCCCAGGGGCAACAAATCTGATTACTGGTATTACAGATGCCATGATGGATTCTATTCCGCTCGTTATTTTTACAGGCCAGGTTGCTAGCGGAGTCATCGGCACAGATGCATTTCAAGAATCCGATGTGATGGGAATCACCACTCCAATCACCAAATACAACTATCAAGTGAAACAGGTATCTGAGTTACCGCGGATCGTGAATGAAGCTTTTCACATAGCTACTACAGGACGGCCCGGTCCAGTAGTTGTAGATATACCAAAAAATGTATCTGCAGAGCTTACTGGAACTGAGTTCAGTAAAGACTTTAATTTACCGGGATATCAGCCGAACAAGAAGCCAAATCCGCTGCAAATTGTTAAATTAGCAGACGCGCTCAGTAGAGCCAAGAAGCCACTTTTGCTTGCTGGTGCAGGCGTCGTATTTGCAAAAGCGACTGAAGAACTAAAAGAGTTTGCTGAAAAGTATCAAATCCCAGTTACCAATACACTATTAGGACTTGGCAGCTTCCCTGGGACTCACCCACTGCATTTGGGGATGGCGGGAATGCATGGTACCTATACAGCTAATACAGCACTCTATGAATGCGACTTGCTTATTAATATTGGTGCAAGATTTGATGACAGACTTACAGGTAACTTGGAACACTTTGCACCACATGCAAAAGTGGCTCATATTGATATCGATCCTGCTGAGATCGGAAAAAATGTACCAACTGAAATTCCGGTAGTGGCAGATGCAAAAGAAGCATTGCAAGCATTATTGCAAAGTGTTGTGGAGCTGCCTGACCACGAGGTATGGAAGGAAACTATAAAATTGAATAAAGCTGAATTTCCGTTGTGGTATGAAAAGCCAAAGCAGAAGTTGTCACCTCAATGGTTGATAAAGCAAGTATACGAGCAATCAAAAGGAGATGCGATCATAACTACAGATGTTGGGCAGCATCAAATGTGGGCAGCACAGTTTTATACTTTTGATAAGCCAAACCGTTGGGTTACATCTGGTGGACTTGGAACCATGGGTTTTGGTTTTCCGGCAGCAATTGGGGCCCAATTAGGAGCTCCAGAGGACCTGGTAGTATCCATTGTCGGTGATGGCGGATTTCAGATGACTCTTCAAGAATTATCAATACTGAAAGAGAGAAACCTTCCAGTCAAGATTATTATCGTAAATAACGAAGCACTTGGAATGGTGAGGCAATGGCAGGAAAGCTTTTATGAGGAACGTTATTCTGAATCACTGCTGACAATGAACCCGGATTTTGTGAAACTCGCAGAAAGCTATGGAATCCGTGGTATGCGTATTGAACAGGAAGAGGAAGTTATTCCGATGTTACAGGATATCTTTTCTTATAATGGCCCAGTAGTAGTAGATTGTCGTGTTGACCAGAAAACATGTGTATATCCAATGATAGCTCCTGGGAAAGGGATCCACGAAATGATAGGGGTGAAGAAATGAAACGGATCATTGTAGCCGCAGTCCAAGATAGAAGTGGTGTATTAAACCGGATTACAGGAATGCTGCAGAAACGGCAATTTAACATTGACAGCATTTCAGTTGGAAGTTCAGAAACAGAGGGTGTCTCCAAAATGACTTTTGTAGTTGATGTAGGAGATCACCAAAAGCTGGAACAGCTAACAAAGCAATTGAATAAACAAATTGATGTTCTGAAAGTTTCCGATATTACTGATAAAGCAATTGTAGCAAGAGAACTGGCATTAATTAAGGTTGGAGGAAGTGGTCAATTACGATCAGAGATTCAAGGAATAATCACCCCATTCCGTGCCTCCATCATTGATGTAAGCAAAGATAGTCTCACAATTCAAGTGACTGGGAAGCCAGATAAAGTGGAGGCACTAATTTCATTATTAAAACCATATGGTATTAAAGAATTAACTAAAACAGGCGTAACTGCATTTTTACGAGGGCAGCAGCCACAACAGGTAACAGAGCTTAATTCACATTTAATATAAACGAATCTGAAAATACCCTTAGATTGAAGAGATAAAAAAACAAAAAACGAGAGGAAGATTAATATGTCAAAAGTACTTTATGAAAAAGATATCCAAAAAGAGGTTTTACAAGGAAAGAAAATTGCAGTAGTAGGATATGGATCTCAAGGTCATGCCCATGCATTAAACCTTCGTGAAAGTGGATATGATGTAGTGGTTGGACTTCGCCCTGGTAAATCCCAACAGAAAGCGGAACAAGATGGATTCCAGGTTGTACCAGTAGCCGATGCAGTAAGTCAGTCCGAAGTAGTAATGGTGTTGCTGCCGGATGAACTGCAAACCGCTGTCTATAATGAAAGCATTAAGCCGAATCTTCAGGCTGGAAATGCAATAGCATTTGCCCATGGTTTTAATGTACATTTCAGCCAAATTGTCCCTCCAGAAGATGTAGATGTATTTTTGGTAGCACCGAAAGGACCTGGACATCTAGTGCGTAGAACATATGAAGAAGGTGCAGGGGTTCCTGCATTATATGGTGTATACCAAGACGTTACAGGGCAGGCAAAGGAGTTGGCACTTGCGTACGCACAGGGAATTGGAGCTGCAAGGGCAGGTGTATTGGAAACAAGCTTCCAGGAAGAAACGGAAACAGATCTTTTCGGAGAGCAGGCGGTATTATGCGGCGGTGTGACTAGCCTCATTAAAGCTGGATTTGAAACATTAACAGAAGCTGGCTATCAACCGGAAGTTGCTTACTTTGAATGTTTACATGAAATGAAATTGATTGTTGACCTTCTCTATGAAGGTGGATTGGAAAATATGCGTTATTCCATCTCAGACACGGCTCAATGGGGAGATTTTGTATCAGGCCCTCGAGTTATTGATGAGAATACCAAAGCTCGCATGAAGGATATTTTAACAGATGTGCAAACAGGTCAATTCGCTAAAGGATGGATTCTCGAAAACCAAGCAAATCGTCCTCAATTCAATGCAATTAATGCTAAAGAGAATCAACATCCAATTGAAAAAGTAGGAAGGGAGTTACGTGAATTAATGCCTTTTGTTAAACAACCATTGCAAAACAAAAATAAACAGCAAAAGGATGTGAAAGAGCATGTCACAAATTAGAATTTTTGACACAACCCTAAGAGATGGGGAGCAGTCACCTGGTGTAAACCTAAACCAACTTGAAAAGCTAGAAATTGCAAAACAGTTGGAACGTTTAGGTGTAAGCAGGATGGAAGCGGGTTTTCCTGCTTCCTCCAAAGGTGACTTCAATGCAGTTAAAGCAATAGCCGATACGATTAAAAACACATCCGTAACTGCATTGGCAAGAACGGTGAGAACGGATATTGATACAGCATGGGAAGCCTTAAAAGGCGCAGCTGAACCTAGCATTCATTTGTTTCTTGCCACATCACCCATCCATATGACTTACAAGCTAAAACAGACTCCGGATCAAGTGATTGAAACCGCAGTTAATATGGTGGCATACGCAAAACAGAAATTTACTCATGTTCAATGGTCTGCAGAAGATGCTTCTCGTTCTGATTGGGAATTCTTGGCGCAAATCATTGAAAAGGTTATTGACGCTGGTGCTACAGTGATTAACCTGCCGGATACAGTAGGCTACACAACGCCTTTGGAATATGGAAATATGTTTAAATATATAAAAGACAATGTGCCTAACATAGACCAAGCCAGTCTTTCATGTCATTGTCACAATGACCTTGGCATGGCAGTAGCGAACTCCATAGCTGCAGTGCAAAACGGGGCGACACAAATAGAGGGAACTATTAATGGTATTGGTGAACGAGCAGGCAATGCTTCCTTGGAAGAGGTGGCTGTTGCTTTGAAGATTCGTTCCGATTTTTATCCATATACTACAGGATTAAAACTAGATGAAATCAAACGAACCAGTGACTTGGTAGCAAAATTAACCGGAATGTACGTTCAGGCAAACAAAGCGGTTGTCGGAAGAAATGCTTTTGCTCACGAGTCAGGTATCCATCAGGATGGCGTACTCAAGAATGCATCTACCTATGAGATTATCACACCAGAAATGGTCGGAGTGAAATCCAATACGTTGTTCATGGGCAAACATTCTGGACGGCATGCGTTTAAGGATAAAGTAAAAGAACTGGGAATAGATCTTACTGAAGATAAATTAAAGCAAGCATTTAAATTGTTTAAGCAATTAACGGATCATAAAAAAGAAGTCACAGACGATGATTTGTTTACAATTATTATGGAGGTTCAAACAGATACCGCTTCTGTAAACAAATATCAAATGGAGATGTTCCAAGTACAGTATGGTACTACTAATATACCTACAGCAACTGTACAGTTAAAAACTCCGAATGGAGAAACAGTGCATGCGGCACAGACTGCTTCAGGTAGTGTAGAAGCATTATATAAAACATTGGATGTTTTAATTGAAGAAAATTTACAGTTAATTGATTATCAATTGAACTCTGTTGGTGGAGGAAAGGATGCACTTGCAGAATCCCATGTACAGTTAATTGTGAACGGCGAGACAGTAAATGGGCGTGGTTCAGCTCAGGATGTTATAGAAGCATCAGGAAATGCATTCTTAAATGCAGTGAACAGATATATTGTTCAGCAAAGTAGTTTTATTAAACAAGAGGTCGGATCAGAAGTGTAAGCGAGAGCCATGCATGTGGCTCCGCTCAATAAACAATTGTTAGATTGGCAAAAGTTACGTATAAACATGGAGGAGGGCTATGGTATGAATAAGCAAATTATTTTATTGCCTGGAGACGGTGTTGGTAAAGAAATTATGGAGTCGGCAAAGGTAGTGTTAAATGCAGTAGCCAGTGAATTTGGGCATCGTTTTACATTTCATCAGCATGCAATCGGTGGAGAGGCAATTGATGCTTATGATACTCCATTGCCTGAAGATACAGTAAAAGCATGTAAGGGAGCAGATGCTATATTGCTTGGTGCTGTAGGAGGACCGAAATGGGACGTTCTTCCAGCTGCTAAAAGACCAGAAAAAGGTTTATTAGGTATACGTAAACAGTTAGGATTGTTTGCCAATTTACGCCCTATTAAAGGGTTTCCTTCCATGTTGCATGCTTCTCCACTTAAAGAGGAAGTTATTGCAGGAAGCGATATCCTGATCATTCGAGAACTCACAAGCGGGTTGTATTTTGGGGAACCGCGTGAACGGCGGGAAAACGGAAATGCAGTAGTTGATACGCTTTATTATCATCGATCCGAAATGGAGCGAATTATAGAAAAAGCCTTTGAAAGTGCAAGATTAAGAAATAATCATGTTACATCTGTAGATAAGGCTAATGTATTGGAATCAAGTCGAATGTGGCGAGAAATAGTTGAGGAAAAGAGTAAGAAATATCCAGATGTGAAAGTTGATCATATGCTTGTAGATGCTGCCGCAATGAAGCTGATTACACAGCCTAATTATTTTGATGTTATCGTTACAGAAAATTTATTTGGGGATATTTTAAGCGATGAAGCTTCCGTATTGACTGGTTCACTAGGAATGCTGCCATCGGCAAGTCTTCGATCAGATGGTCTAGGTCTGTATGAACCTGTCCATGGTTCAGCACCTGATATTGCAGGGCTTGGTGTTGCTAATCCAGTTGGAATGATCTTATCTGCTGCTATGATGCTAAGATACTCTTTTCAGATGGAAGATGAAGCCGCAGAGATAGAGCGGGCAGTTAATGATTGTCTGGACCAAGGATACCATACTGCTGATCTCTCCAGTAATGGCGGGACAAAGGTAGGGACGAAGGAGATGACAGCAGCCATTGTTGATTCACTGACAACCAAAAGTGTTTCAGACAGCATTTGCAGTATGTATGCTTAACGAGGGGTGTAAGAAATGGGGAAACCACAAACGATTATAGAGAAAATATGGGATAAACATGTAGTTCACCAAGAGAAAGGCAAGCCAGATTTATTATATATTGATCTGCATTTGGTTCATGAAGTAACTTCACCGCAAGCGTTCGAAGGCTTGCGATTAAGTAATCGTAAGGTGCGGCGTCCAGATCTGACGTATGCTACGATGGATCATAATGTGCCTACACAAAATAGAGATGTAATAAAAGACGAGGTTTCCAAAAAGCAAATGGAAACCCTCCGGGACAATTGTAAGGAGAATGGTATTAAACTTGCAGATATGTTCCATCCTGACCAGGGTATTGTCCATGTCATTGGCCCACAGCTCGGTCTTACCCAACCTGGAAAGACAATTGTTTGTGGGGATAGCCATACATCAACACATGGAGCTTTTGGTGCTCTAGCCTTTGGAATTGGTACTAGTGAAGTGGAGCATGTGCTTGCTACTCAGACCATTTGGCAAGAACGCCCTAAAACGTTAAATGTCCAGGTGGAAGGTGAATTAGGCCGTGGAGTTACTGCAAAAGATTTGATTCTTGCAATTATTGCTAAATTCGGTGTGAGATTTGGAACTGGCTATGTTATTGAGTATACAGGTAAGGCCGTTCGCAATCTTTCCATGGAAGGAAGAATGACTGTCTGTAATATGTCCATCGAAGCAGGAGCGAGAGCCGGTTTAATTAGTCCAGATGAAACAACGGTTGAATTTTTAAAAGGGAAAGAGTATGTACCAGACGGTGAAGCATTTGAGGAGTTGGCAGATTCCTGGCTACAATTAGCCACAGATGAAGGAGCTAAATACGATAAAACAGTTACTATTAATGCAGAGGAAATTGAACCACAGGTTTCCTGGGGAACAAATCCAGGAATGTGCGTTCCAGTTAGCGGAAAAACACCTGATCTAAAAGAAGTGGACTATCGTGAAGATGTAGAGCGCGCATTGGAATACATGGGGTTAGAAGAAAATCAGCCGATTACATCTATTGAAATCGACCATGTTTTTATCGGTTCTTGTACCAATTCACGCTTGAGTGATTTACAAAAGGCAGCTTCTATTGTGGAAGGGAAAAAAGTGAAACAAAACGTCCGTGCCATTGTTGTTCCTGGTTCCTTCAGTATAAAAATGCAGGCTGAAAAAGAAGGACTCGATGTAATTTTTAAACAAGCAGGCTTTGAATGGCGGGAAGCGGGTTGCAGTATGTGTCTGGCGATGAATGATGATATTGTACCACCTGGTGGAAGATGTGCCTCAACATCCAATCGTAATTTTGAAGGACGTCAAGGAAATGGTTCAAGAACTCACTTGGTAAGCCCGGAAATGGCTGCTGCAGCTGCTATAGAAGGACACTTTGTTGATGTTAGAAGATATGCGGGAGTTCCGATTTAGGGGGTGCAAACATGGAAGCAATTAAAGAACACAAAGGATACGTTTATCCATTAAACCGTACCAATATTGACACTGATCAGATTATCCCAAAACAGTTTTTAAAACGCATTGAACGTACAGGGTTTGGCCAGTTTCTATTCTACCATTGGCGGTTTGACGATAAGGGAAATAAACGTCAGAACTTTGCATTAAATAAAGAGGCTTATAAAGGTGTAACTATTTTACTGGCTGGAGAAAATTTTGGTTGTGGTTCTTCTCGTGAACATGCACCTTGGGCATTGTTGGATTATGGTTTTCGTGTAATTATTGCCCCAAGCTTTGCAGATATTTTTTATAACAATGCATTAAAAAATGGAATTATACCAATTCAACTTGATGAGGAACAAATTGGAGTATGGATGAAACAGGCTGAAGAAGCTTCTATGACCTTGGAAATAGATTTAGTTAATCAACGGATAACGGATTCAGCAGGGAATAACATAAGCTTCGAAATTCCTGCATACCATAAAGAAAAACTTATTAATGGTTGGGATGAAATTGCTCTTACCTTGAAACATGAGGATAAGATCCGTGCATATGAAGTACGGTAATTTGGCAAGAAAAAAATGAAGACGAATTTATTTTTATAAGAGGAGTGTGAACCAATTGGGAATTGCTTAACAGGTGAAAAGATTCATACGGCGTTAGGGAGACTAACGCCAATCGTTCACCGGACACCTTTAATAACATCGGAGACAACAAATAAACTAGTTGGTAAAAAGGTTTATTTTAAAATGGAAAATCAGCAAAAAACGGGTGCTTTTAAGTTTAGAGGTGCTACCTTCAAACTTATGCAAATGCCGAAAAGCCAACTGAAAAAAGGTGTGATCACTGCTTCTGCAGGAAATCATGCCCAGGGGGTTGCTTATGCTGCTGCCAAATTAGGAGTGAAAGCTACTATTTATATGGCAGAAAAAACGCCACTTGCAAAAGTAAATGCAACCAGAAACTACGGGGCTGAGGTAGTGTTAACGGGCGAGACCTTCCAGGAAGCGTATGAGGCTTCTGTGCAAAAACAGATGCAGAGTGGAGCTGTGTATATTCATCCGTTTGATGATTATGATGTAATGGCAGGCCAAGGAACAATTGCTATGGAAATGCTTAAACAAGAGGATCGAATAGATACGATCCTTGCTCCAATTGGTGGTGGAGGATTAATATCGGGGATTGCTGTAGCTGCAAAGCACGTCAATCGGAATATAAAGGTGATCGGCGTACAAGCAGAAGGAGCCTCGGCCATGCATAATAGTTATCATAGCGGTAAGTTAAAAAAAGATAAGACAGTATCCACAATTGCTGAGGGAATTGCAGTAAAGCAACCTGGAGAGCATACTTTTCCAATTATTCAGGAATACGTAGATGATATTGTTACAGTAACGGATGAAGAAATTGCTTCTGCAATTGTTTATATGTTGGAGAGGAATAAGACGTTAATGGAAGGAGCAGGTGCTGCTACCCTTGCTGCATTGTTCGCACATAATGATAAGATAAGCTCAAGGCATCTTGGTGTTGTAGTCAGTGGTGGAAATATGGATATCAACACAATGGCCAAGATCCAGAACCTTGCTAAAAAGTTACACCAGCCCGCTTAGGGTAATAGAAAAAGGATTCATCTTTATATAATAAAAGGTGAATCCTTTTTCTATAAGGCAATATGGTATTAATTGTACCCCAACTAGTTCACAATGTAGATAAACTGCGACGTAACTTTAGTACTCTAAGCGGCCGTTGCGGAAAACACACTCCGCTTTCCGTGGGCAACGCTTCAGCTTCCTCGGAAGAAAACCACTTCCTGCGGGATCTTCAGCTGGGGCTGCGACTCCTCGCCCCATCAAAAAGCCCTGTTGCTTTTCCCACAGGAGTCTTCGTGTTTTTCCTCCACTGGTAAAGTGGTTAGATATTAACCCGCTATTTATGGTTTAAAGCAGATGCAAATTGATTGGAGCGGAAGGGGGCGACTCCTGCCGGAATAGCATGAGCTGAAGACCCTGCACGGAGCGTAGCGGAGGAAGCGGCTGAAGCCATGCCGGCGGCAAAGAAGACACTGCGAGGTAGCGAGCAGATGTCGCACTTGTACCCGGAGGTGTGAAAGCGTCCCCCTGCAGCGGAAATCAATGGGTCCATCTGCTTCCTTAAAATTAGATATACTTTAGTTCGCAGTTTTCTCCAACTCCGCACATGTTTATCTTTTAACACCGATTCCTATGTTTTATAGCTTTTGTCCATAATATTTGTCTAAGGTGAATCCACGCCCGAGTATTTCAGAAGCATTAAGGAAAATAACAAATGATGTGGGTATCTGTTTTTGTAGAATCTTCTTTAATTGAATCGCTTCCTGTTGTTCAGCTACACAGAGAATCATTGTCTTATCCATATTAGAATACCCTCCGACTGAGCGAACCTTAGTAAGCCCACGGTCGATATTTTCCCTAATCAATGATTGAGTTTTCTCTTCTTCTTCTGTAATAATCATAATTAATTTCGTTGCAGAGGTTCGAAGCTGTACGATATCAATTGTCTTACTTGTTATATAGATACACATTAAAGCAAATAAAGTTAATTCTAAATTAAAGACAATAATAGATGAAATTACTACAAATCCATCAACAATTAGTTGAGAGTATCCACTAGATAAGCCGGTAACCTTTTTCACAATTTGTGCAATTGCAGCAGTTCCTCCGGTGGAGCCGTTTCCCTTATATACAATACCAAGACCGGTTCCGAGAATAATTCCTCCATAAAGTGCCCCTAATAAGGGATTCGTAATGGTGTATGGTATATCCGCGCTGAGCCAAATAACAAAGGGCACCCAAAATGTTCCGAGCAACGTTTTCCAACTAAAGTCTTTTCCTAAAGCGAGCCAACCAATAACGAAGATAGGTATATTAATCAGAAACTGCGTATATGCAGGACTTAAATTATATAGTTCATAAAGGATAGTGCTAATTCCTGAGATCCCACCAGCAGCCAGCTTAGAGGGGAGAAGGAACAAGTTATATGATAGGCCAACCAATGTGGCGCCTACAATAATTTGAAAATATTCCAAGGCGGTTTTATTTTTGTTCATATGTTTTTTTCCTTTCCTTGTAAAACTAGTACCTGCTATATTCTAACACTAGGAAGGGAGCTAGTAAACTTCAGCACATACAAAACGTAATGAATTAGTTACATAGTTAAAATGATTTGAAAAATAAAAAGCACAATTGCCTCGGCAAATTGTGCAGTAAAAACGTTAGTTATTTAAGGGCAGGCATAGGTTGACGGGCCATCATCCGTTTTGCTACAGATTCTGTTAACCCTTTGGTTGTTTTGGGAACAATGCTTTTTAATATGGAATTAATCATCGGCGCCATAACTCCTTTTGCAGCTATTGATAAATGCCCGGTCATCTCCGTTGTAATCGAATCAACTTCTTTAGCTATAAAATAACCTTTCCCGGATACATTTTCACTTAGTCCAGTTAGGTTAAATGTAACACTACTAGGTTCTTTCCATTCCTCGATATCTATCCTTAACGTTACTGTTTTCTGAATGAATCCTGATTCACCTTTTAACTTCCATATCGACTGTTTTTTATTCAAAATTTTATGGCTCAGATAACCTGGGACTAAGGGAGCCCAATTATCCATGTCACTGATAAAATTCCATGTAGTTTCAATTGGTACTTTCATGCATAACTGATGAATTCCACTAGGCACATTTGTTCCTCCTTGTATGTATTTATCGAAAGTATTTCTGCACACATTGCTTATTATATGGAGAGGGTTATCGTTTTAGAATCTAATTTTATTTTATTTTTCCTTGTGCGAGGATAGTCTTTCTTCCTTCTAATGATATCTTGGTTGCTGGTCTCCTGACAATATATAGTAGCATAAATTTGCAAAAAAGAGGGATTAATCCTTCGTATGTCGAAATAAGTAGTGAAATATAAAGGAGAGTGTATATATGTTAAACAGTACAAAGATTTTATTTACAACAGATACCCAAGTACAAAATAATTCTGCTTTTAAGCAATTTACAGAGAGATATCCCTCTGAAGTATTTTCAACATTCCTGAATGGAGAATGTATAATTATTGGAAAAACGGGGAGAAAGGCACCCACTTTTGAAGACATTCGTATGCTTGCTGGAAGCATGGCTAAAGAAATACAAAAGGGTGAGTTTGCTTTCGCTGAAGTACATGGTAAACAAATAATAGAAGCTTTTCCTTCCCTAGAAGAAAGCGATGCTATTACGGCATTTGTGGAAGGCTGGTATCTTGGAGGTTATACTTTTTCTACATATAAATCGAGCAAGGAAAAAGTACAAACAGAGCTGCGGATCACAGGAGGGGAGCAATTTCAAGCATTACTAGAGAAGGGAAAAATCCGCGCAGAAGCAATGGCATTTTCCCGTGATCTAATGAATGAAATTCCAAGTGTATTAAATCCTTCAACCTATCCGGAAATATTAAAAAAGGAATTTGCTAACACAGGTGTAGAGGTAAAGGTATTTGATAAAGCCGAACTGGAAGAAAGAGAGATGCATGGCGTTCTAACTGTCGGACGAGGAAGTATCCATGAACCTGCGTTTGTAGAACTAAGATATCGTGGGGATGAGTCAAAACCACTTGTGGCTTTGGTTGGAAAAGGTGTAACTTTCGATACAGGAGGGATTAGTTTAAAAAAAGGAAAAGATATTAGTGACATGCGAATGGACATGGGAGGTTCAGCTGCTGTAGCTGGTGCCATGAAGCTTATAGCTGCTTCCGAGTGGGAGGTAAACGTTGTAGCTTTAATTCCAGTTGTGGAAAATATTCCTGACAATACTGCTGTTATCCCTGGAGATGTTATTCATTATAAGAATGGAATGCACGTACAGGTTGGAAATACAGATGCTGAAGGAAGGTTAATTTTGGCTGATGGGTTATTAAGGGCAGGGGAGCTTGAAGCTAACTATGTAATAGATATCGCTACATTAACAGGTGCAATTGTTCATGCACTTGGTTCAAAGCTTGCTGGTGTGTTTGGTGATGATATATTAGCAAATGAGTTAAAAACAATAGGTCTGAAAAACGGAGATCATGTCTGGCCAATGCCTCTGGTGGATGAATATTTCAGTTACCTACACAGTGATTACGCTGACTTTAATAATACAAGTGGAAAAGGAGAAGCCGGCTCCATTGTTGCAGCACTATTTCTTCGTAAATTCGTGCCTGAAAACAGTAAATGGCTACATATAGACATGGCTGGTGTTATGCAAGGAGAAGATAAAGGGTACTATGCTAAATCAGCTACTGGATTTGGGGCCAGATTACTTGCAGATTTTACAACACATGTTTCAAATAAAAACTAAAGAGAAATACTAGTTTTGTTAATTTAATTTATACCAAAGGGGCAGCTCAGAGGATCTGCCCCTTGTTGTAGAAGAAACTCGCAATCTGGCTTACTCTAATCAGTTTTCACTTGCGCTTTGGTCAGGTACTTTATATAACCAGATTTTCCAGGCAGATGTTTTCGTTTTAAAGGTTTTTTCAAATTCTAAACCAAGCTCTTCATAATTTTCAATGGTAACAGCAGAAAAGATATATTCTCCACCCATGTTCCTTAAAGCTTTTACATTTATTTGAAGATCCTCAATTGCTCCGTCTTTTTCTTTAGTAAACAAGTAATCTTCTCCATGCTCGGCAACGTACATATAGAGTCTGCCACCCCAAGTATCAAAATAATTCTTAAGAGAAGGATTTTTATCCAGTTCACCTGCAATAATTTCCCTAAATTGCTTTTTATACTTTAGTGGGAAGCTATTGTTATACGTATCCAGAGTATAAAAACCATTATATTGAGCAATTGTTGGGTGCATGCCAATACTTACGACCCG
The DNA here is from genome assembly GCF_000725285.1 of Virgibacillus sp. SK37. Taxonomy (GTDB): domain Bacteria; phylum Bacillota; class Bacilli; order Bacillales; family Amphibacillaceae; genus Virgibacillus_Q. The sequence continues at coordinate 2,734,817 of NZ_CP007161.1, read as the reverse complement.
ATAGGCAGATTGCTTTTTGCCAATATAATTTTCTATTTCTTCAAAGAGATTCACCGCGTAAAATTCCTGAAATGTCGGTGTATCAAATTGACTGTATTTATTTTCTTCATTTAAAGGAAAGGCAATTGTGCATTGATAGACGATTAATATAACTGCAATGATTTTCCCAATCTTCCATCCAATGTTTTTACAGATAATTCCCAACGCAATAGCGAAACAGATGTACCATATCATTGGATCAAGAAAATGGATTCTTGAGAAATTAAATGTATTGGCAATCATGAAGTGGTCCTTTATTAAACGCATTCCTTCCCAGTACCAAAGTGCATACCAAATAGATAAAAGCATATTAAAGATGAAAAGACTTAACAATAATTTTGCTGCTTTGGCGTTACGAATGCCTGATATAAGTAGTGCTAATCCAATTACCGGTATGATTACTTTATATTGCAGAGCCAGATCATGGGTATGTCCATAAAGGAAATTTTCCAGGGATAGCTCCATTGTTCTACCGAAGGAATTATGTCCGAGATCTAAAGCATCGCGATGGGACGTGAAACCAGCGTCAAAAAACATAGAATGAATTAGCATGTAATTTTTAGCTAAATATATGGCAGTCATTCCAGCTATTGCTGTGAAGAAAGGCCAATTACTTTCTCGCAATTTGATCCAATCAACTATCCATACTACTCCCAATAAACCAAGAAAAAATACGAAGCTTAAAACGAAATTTGAAAAAAATGTAATACATAAAAGGGCTATCCAATGGTACCACGAACTGTTCCAACCCTTTTCACGAATAGTTAAAAAGATATATAAAGCTAATGGCAGACCAGCAATGGAAAGCATTCCTGAAGGCCAAAAAGGTAATAAGGCAAAACAAAGGGAAACTCCTGTGCTAATTAATCTATAGTTTGCTCTCTCTTTTCCAAATGTATAGGTTAATAGTAAATACATTCCAAAAAAGGCTGTAAAACGCATGATTGTCTGACCAATCGTATATGCTGTCATTGGTTCAAACAGGTAATAAATCCAAACCATTGCATCAAATGGAGAAGAAAGCGCACTCCTTGGCAGTCCATTAATCGCATAAGGGAGCATAGCATCAGAGAGAGAAAAAATCTGGCCACTTTCAGCTAGCAGCTTATACCAAACAATATTCGAGTCCATATTATCATGAACCCTAATATGTGTATCCTCTCCTAATATATAATAGGGGAGAAGATATGCGAATATTATTAGGCAGGCGATACCTAATAATACTTTATTCTTGGTAAAATTTTTGGATATGGTTGACCACATGGTTTATTTCCTCTTTCTCAATTCCATAATAAAGTGGTAGGCGAATTATTTTTTCACTCTCTGAGGTGGTATAATGATCTTTTCCCACGTAAGTACCAAATCTCAACCCGGCTTGTGAATTGTGAAGCGGCACATAATGGCTTACAGCCATTATGTTATTCTCCTTCAGATAATCCATAAGTTCACTTCGTTCCGCAAGACTTTGTACTTTAATATAAAACATATGCGCATTGTGCGTACAGTCTTTTGGAATTTCTGGCAGTGTTATAAAACGCTGAGCTTCCAGTTGCTGTAATCCTGTTTTATACCAGAGCCAAGCCTTCATTCTTTCCTCATAAATTTCTTCTGCGTTATCAAGTTGTACAGATAAAAATGCTGCATTTAATTCACTAAGAAGATAGGAGGAACCGACGTCTCGCCATGTATATTTATCCACTTCTCCACGGATAAATTGAGATCGGTTGGTGCCTTTTTCCTGAATAATTTCTGCGCGCTTACAAGCATCTTTATCATTGATGAGCAACGCGCCACCCTCTCCACATTGGTAATTTTTTGTTTCATGAAAGCTGATCGTACCAAAATGCCCAATCGTACCTAGTGCTTTCCCTTTATATGTACTCATTAAGCCTTGTGCGGCATCCTCCACAACAAATAAATTATATTGATCTGCTAATTTCATTATGGAGTCCATTTCGCAACTCACCCCAGCATAATGTACTACAACAATCGCTTTCGTTCGTTTTGTGATTGCTTTTTCGATTGCTTCTGGATCAATATTCATCGTATCTGGAAGTACATCAACAAAACGAATGGAGGCACCTCGCAAAGCAAAGGCATTTGCTGTGGAAACAAACGTGTAGGATGGCATGATAACCTCGTCGCCGGGACCTACGTTTGTTAATATGGCTGTCATTTCCAATGCAGCAGTACAAGAGGGAGTAAGTAATGCTTTCTTACAATCCAATTTTTCTTCCAGCCATTGCGCACTTTTCTTTCCAAAAGCCCCATTACCGGATAGTTTGCCACTTGTGATTGCTTGTTGGACAGCGACAGATTCTTTTCCTGTAACACATGGTTTGTTAAATGGTATCAACATCATCACCTCATCACAATAATCCCTAGAATAATTAACGAAAATCCAATTACCTTTTGCATAGAAACTGGTTCACCGAATAGCAGGGCAGATAGAATAAAAACTAAAACGAAGGAAAGGCTCATAAATGGGTATGCATAACTAATATCAAACTTCGTCATGGCAGCCATCCAGCTTAAAGCAGCCAGAAAAGCTGCAAAGAAGCCGGATAGCACCCACGGATTAAGCAATAATTGAAGTAATACTGTGAATTTAGCTATCCATGTATCTGGCAGACTTCCAAACTGATTCATTTTCCATTTCAGAATTAGCTGGCCATATACCGTAAAGAAAATAGTACTGAATATGTACAAGTATCCCATCTCTTATCCTCCAACCGGCAGTGAGCCATTTAATTTATGATACACATCCACCGTATTTCTCAACTTAAATCCAGTTGAGATAAATAAGTTTAATGATGGTAGATTGGAAGGAGAAATGGATGTTACAAGCTCATCTTCATCTATCAATGAGAAATGCTCAGAAGCTCCTTTACTTAAAAAAGGTTTTGCAAGTCCTTTACCACGGTAAGAAGCATCCATTCCCAGTAATAGGATTTTATTACCTTCATAAGCATAAAACCCTGCGGTGTTTCCTTCGTATTTCAGTGCCATAATCTGATCCTTTTCTATCAGGTCTTTTACCCAATTTACATATCGATTATCTGCCATAAAATCCGGGATATTATAATCTCGGTGAAAGCGTCCTCCTTGAAAAGCTACAGCTGTTATCCGCAGAATTTCGTTTTTATCATAATTATAGCTTAACTCTATTCCTTCTTTTTTATTGTGTATCAAACCAGTTTTGTGGCAAACGGGCTCAATAAGTGTATCCACATAATAAAATCCGTATTTATTGAGTAACTCTGTGTTTGTATGTGGATCAATTTTTAATGTGAAATGGCCTTCTTTTTCATTACTTTGATGTAAAGCTTCTTCAGAAATGGAAGTAAGCTCATATGTTGGAATATGAAAATTACGTTGATCCCAGGGAGTAGGGCGCAAAAAGTTTTCCAAAATGATCAACTCCGTTTATTATTAGTTTTCAAATTGTCTGTTGTATCTCTTATAAGGTAAATTGGTCGAGCTTTTGTTTCATTAAATATCTTTCCAATGTAAAGACCGAGGATTCCCAAATTAGAAAAAATTAATCCACCTATGAAATAAATGGAAACCATTACACTCGTCCAACCTTGGACAGGAACTTTAAGAAAGAAGTAACGAAAGAATAAAAATAAGCCATATAATAGGGACAAAGCTGAAATGAGAAATCCGAATTGAATGGATAAACGCAATGGCTTATTAGACTGTGCAATGATCCCATCAGTTGCAAGTGTAATTAATTTTTTTAGATTATAGGAAGATTTCCCTTCGCTTCTTGGATGATGGTTAATTGGAATAGAGGTTGCTTTATATCCCATCCATTGTAGAAAAAGAGGGAAAAAGCGTGTCTGTTCTTTCATTTGTCGAAAACCATCGACTACTTTTTTACTACTGATACTGAAATTTGCTATGGTATGATCGGATGATTCTCCCGTAAAGTAATCATAAATCCGATAAAATAGCTGGGAAGATTTCTTTTTCAGCCATGAGTCTTTTCGTTCTATCCTTTTCCCGAAAACTACCTCATAACCCTCTAACGCTTTTTCATAAAGCTTGGGTATTTCCTCTGGCTGATCTTGTAAATCACAGTCCATCACGACAACCCAATCACCTGTTGTATAGTCAATTCCTGCAGTTATGGCATGGTGCTGTCCAAAATTTCGTGCTAGATCAATTCCTTTAATATTCTCATCTTTTTCCTTGAGTTGTTGAATGCTTTCCCAGGCATTATCAGGGCTGGCATCATTAACTAAGATAATCTCGTAATCTGCTGGGATAGGTAATACGGAGGTTGAGATACGTTCACAGAGTTCATGTAAACATGTTCTGCATCCATATACTGGTATGACAATAGATATTAATGGCTTTCGGCAAGAGATTTCCATCTTTTCACATACCATTCAACAGTTTTTATTAATCCATTCTTTAATTCTTCCTCCGCTCTCCAGCCGAGCTTTTGTCTAAGCTTACTATCATCTACTGCGTATCTTCGGTCATGTCCCAGCCTATCTTTTGTAAAGCTGATCAATTCAGTGAAACTATTCTTGTTAATTTCAGCTAAGCGTCCGCTTTCCATCTCATCAAGGATACCGCATATTGTTTTTACAACTTCTATATTCATCTTTTCGCTTCTGCCACCAATATTGAAAATTTCTCCTGCCTCAGCCTGGTGAAAGATAAGATCGATTGCTTTGCAATGATCCATAACATAAAGCCAATCTCTAATATTTTTTCCGTCCCCATAAATAGGAATAGGATTACCGGCTAACGCATTGAAAATAATGGTAGGTATAAGCTTCTCTTCATGCTGTCTTGGTCCATAATTATTGGATGAACTAGTTATAACAATGTTCATTCCATAGGTATACCCAAAGCTTTTAACTAGCAAATTGGCTCCAGCTTTTGATGCGCTATATGGGTTACGTGGATCATAAGGTGTATTCTCGCTAAACATTCCGTCTTCGCCAAGCGAGCCATACACTTCATCTGTGGAAATGTGATGGAACCGCCTCTGTGATAGCTCACCTTTACGCTCCCAGTCCATTTTCGCTGTTTGGAGAAGGACTTGTGTACCTAGGATGTTTGTATGGATAAATGCTGCAGCATCTTCAATAGAACGATCCACATGTGACTCGGCAGCAAAATGAACCACACCCCAAACGTCATACATCGTAAAAATAGATTCTATTAGCTCTTGGTCTGCAATATCTCCTTGTATAAATTCATAGTTTGGGTGATTTTCTAAACCCGATACGTTTTCGAGGTTACCCGCATAGGTTAATTTGTCTATATTAATAATCTGGTAGTCTGGATATTTATCGATCATGTATGCAACGAAATTGGAACCGATAAAACCGGCTCCTCCTGTAACAAGTAGTGTTTTATTGTGTTTTATCATTTTACCAATCCTAACATTGGGTTTTTCTCAATGCGATCCCAGTATTGTTCTGTATGCTTTCGGTCTGCAATTTCCAGAAGGTACTGCCCGTAATCATTTTTCTCCATTGATTTTCCTTTTTCGTAAAGAGCTTCTCTGGAAATATAACCAAGGTAATATGCTATTTCTTCCAAACAGGCGAGTTTGAATCCTTGTCGTTGCTGTGTTATTTTTACAAATTCAGACGCTTCAAATAAGGATTCGTGGGTACCTGCATCCATCCAGGCAAATCCTCTACCTAAAAGTTCAACATCAAGCTTGCCACGTTTTAAATATTCTTTGTTCAAATCCGTGATTTCCAACTCTCCTCTAGCGGAGGGCTTTAGTTTTTTAGTTAATTCGACAGCCTGATTATCGTAAATGTACAATCCGGTAACGGCAAAGTCAGATTTTGGTTTTTTCGGTTTCTCTTCCAAGGAAATAGCCTTTTGATGTGCATCAAATTCAACTACCCCAAAACGTTGTGGATCTTTCACACGATAACCAAAAACAGTGGCATGGCGATGGTTATTGATTGCGTTGCGAAGGAGTGTTGTAAAGCCTTGACCATAAAAAATATTGTCTCCAAGTATTAATGCAACTGAATCATCCCCAATAAACTCTTTTGAAATAGTAAGTGCTTCAGGTATCCCATTTGGATTACTCTGGTCTTTATAAGATATGGAAATGCCGAGGGAAGAACCATCTCCCAGCAAATCTTCAAAACGTGGTCTGTCAGCAGGAGTACTTATAATCATAAATTCCTTTATTCCTCCAAGCATTAAGACAGATAGTGGATAATAAATCATAGGTTTATCAAAAACGGCCAGCAGGTGCTTGTTCATGCTATCCGTACTAGGAGCAAGTCTGGTTCCGCTTCCTCCAGCTAATATAATACCTTTCATTGTTTAACACTCCTTCACGAGAGAATACTTCTTTTAAGACACCAATCAATCAAGCGTATGGTAACTATACTATTCTATTACCTTTTTTAAACATTAATAATCTTACAGTTATGTTTCAATACTGTGTCTGATAAAAATAAACAAATAATTTGTCTTAATTTACACTTAAAGATATAATAATCAGAATTTTTGGAAAAAGTATTGCTGTTTGTATTACTTTCCAATATACTCAGAAAAAGTCATTAAATTTTGATTACATTTCTATGTGTATTGCATTACGACCAACACATAAAGTTGCAAAATCTATACCCTATCTTTTATACCAAAATAATTTATTAGCTCCACGCATAGAGTAAAGGGACAACATTTCAGTACGAAATGTAACCAAAATAATTTTTTGGGGGTGATACTAATTAATAATCAAATCTTAAATGTAAGCAATTTAACTACTTCTTTTAGAATCAAAGATCATTACTATGCCGCTGTGGATAATGTTTCCCTTCAAGTTGATAAAAATGAAGTCCTGGCTATTGTAGGCGAATCAGGTTCAGGTAAAAGTGCACTTGCTTTCTCAATCATGGGTTTACATACACGCGCGAAAATGGAAGGCAATATTTATTTCAAGGGTGAGAATCTTGTAAATCTTCCTCCGGCAAAAATAAATAAATTGCGCGGGAAGGATATGGCAATGATTTTTCAGGATCCTCTAACTGCATTAAATCCATTAATGACCATAGGAGAACAAATAGGAGAGGCATTGCTTCTCCATAATAAAGCCATAACAAAGAAAAGCCGATATGAGCAGGTAATTAAACTATTAAATCTTGTCGGGATTGTAAGGCCTGAATATACATATCACCAATTTCCACATGAATTATCAGGAGGAATGAGGCAACGGGTCATCATTGCGATTGCCATTTCCAACAGCCCCGAATTACTGATAGCAGATGAACCAACAACTGCCCTTGATGTTACGATTCAAGCGCAAATATTGGATTTAATCAGGGAATTGAAGAACGAGATGCAAGCAGGAATTATATTAATAACCCATGATCTTGGGGTGGTTGCTGAAATGGCAGATCGTATTGCAGTTATGTATGCAGGAGAGATGGTCGAAATTGCTGATGTCCATACATTATTTGAAAACCCATTACATCCCTATACCCGATCCTTATTGAATTCTGTCCCGAATTCGAAGCAGAAACAAGAACGTTTGCATGTTATTCAGGGAGTCGTCCCTTCGTTACAGAATCTCCCAAGGAAAGGCTGCAGGTTTGCTCATCGGATTCCTTGGGTTTCCGAGACAGTTCATGAAAAGAACCCACAATTGCATGAAGTGGAACCATTTCACTACGTACGTTGTACTTGTTATAAGCATTTTGACTTTCTTGAAAAGAACAAGGAGGATCATAAACATGAAATTTCTTGAAGTAAGAAATCTAAAGGTGCATTTCCCAATCCGTGGAGGTCTGTTTAATCGAAAAATTGACGCTGTAAAAGCTGTAGATGATGTGTCATTTCAAATGGAAGAAGGGAAAACATATGGACTTGTGGGTGAATCGGGGTCGGGCAAAACTACCATTGGAAGAGCAATCGTGGGGCTAAATAAAATCACTGCGGGGAAGATTTTTTTTGAAGGGAAGGATTTAGCATCTGCACAAAATAAGTCACTTCGGAAAGATATTCAAATGATATTTCAGGATCCTTACTCCTCTTTAAACCCAAAAAAACGCGTGCTCGACATCGTAGCAGAGCCCATCCGCAATTATGAGTCACTTACTAGAAAAGAAGAAAAACAAATGGTTCAAGAACTGATGGAGCGAGTAGGTTTAAGCGCGGAAGCAATCTTGAAATACCCACATGAGTTTTCAGGTGGACAAAGACAGCGAATTGGTGTAGCACGAGCTATTGCTTTAAAGCCGAAATTGATTATTGCAGATGAACCGGTATCTGCATTAGATGTCTCTGTTCAGGCACAAGTATTGAATTTTATGCAGGATATTCAAAAAGATTTAAATTTAACATATCTATTTATTAGTCATGACTTGGGCATTGTTAAACATATGTGTGACCAAATTGGGATTATGTATAAAGGGAGGTACGTAGAATCAGGAAAAAAAGAGGATATTTTTACTAACCCACAACACATTTATACAAAGCGACTTATCGCAGCTATTCCGGATATTGACCCGAGAAACAGAGATTTCCAGAAAAACCTTCGAAAAGATGTTCAGAAAATGTACGACCAATCTTACCATGAGTATTTTGACAAAGAAGGGCTTGCTTATCATTTACAACATATATCGGAATCCCATCAAGTAGCATTGCCGCATAGGAAGGTTGATTAATATGTGGAAATTTATTGTTAGGAGATTGTTTATAACTGCACCGCAAATTGTGCTTTTAAGTGTGCTGGTATTTTTAATGGCTCAAATGATGCCTGGAGACGCGCTATCTGGTTTAATTGATCCGAATATCGACCCACAGGCGATTGAGCAACAAAGAGAAAATTTGGGGCTGAATAATCCTTGGTATGTTCAGTATAAGGATTGGGTTGTCTCCGCTTTACAAGGAGATCTTGGGCAGTCTTTTCGGTTTAAAATGCCTGTTACAGATCTTGTTGAACAACGTTTGATTAACACTTTTTGGTTGTCACTCACCACATTAATTATCACCTATTTAATTGCCATCCCTTTAGGAATTACAAGTGGAAGATTTAACGATACGCTAAAAGACCAAATCATTACAGGATATACTTATATTGGATTTGCTACACCGTTGTTTATTTTCGCATTGGTTATGCTTTGGCTATTCGGATTTCATTTTCAATGGTTTCCCACTAGTGGCAGTGTAGCTCCAGGGTCAGAGGCAGGGACACTTAGCTATGTTATCAGTAAATTACACCATTTATTACTACCAGCTATTTCAATGGCATTAATTACCACAGTAAATACCGTTCAATACTTAAGGAGCGAAATAATTGATACAAAGCAAAAGGATTTTATCATTACCGCAAGAGCAAAAGGGGCTTCGGAATCAAGAGTATATAACAGGCATATTCTTCGAAACTCACTTCTGCCTATCGCAGCGTTCTTTGGTTATGAAATAACTGGATTAATAGGTGGAACAGTATTTGTAGAGTTTATATATAGTTACCCAGGTATGGGATTGTTATTTATGGATTCGATATTACAAAGGGACTACAGTGTGGTGACATCCGTAGTTCTGTTGTTTGGTATTGCATCCATTCTGGGCGCGTTGTTATCGGATATTATCCTTAGCTTAATTGATCCGCGCATTCGTATTAAATAATCCGAAAAAAATACCGAGGTGATAATAATGGATTCAAAACATGCTTATGTGGAAGAAACGCAGGAACAGATGAGATCAGTTAAAAGCCCTTCAGGAATTAGTATTATGTGGAGAGAGCTGGTAAGGGATAAAGTAGCACTTTTCTCGCTTATATTTTTAATATTAATTACTACTTTTGTATATGGTATTTCACTTTTTTTAAGTAAAGAGGAGATTGTCACCGTTGATCTATTTGCTATTCACGAACCTCCTTCGTCGGAGTATTGGCTTGGAACGGATTATGGCGGGAGGGATATTTTTGGACAGCTTATTATTGGAACACGGAATTCGCTCTCGATTGGTATTCTTGTTACCTTAATGACTGGCTTTATAGGGATTATTTATGGGTTGGTATCCGGTTATTATGGAGGAACCATCGATAACATGTTAATGCGTATTGTGGACTTTTTTATGATTCTGCCCTTTTTAATGGTAATTATCGTGTTTGTTGCTATTGTCCCAAAGTATACAATTCTCTCTTTTTCCTTAATTATGACCGCATTTTTATGGATGGGGATTGCTAGATTAATAAGATCCAAGGCCCTACAGGAAAGGGAATTGGATTATGCACAAGCGTCCAGAACGTTAGGATCCTCCCACTTGAAAATTATGTTTACACAGGTCTTACCTAATTTAAGCTCTTTAATTATCGTAACAATGACGTTAAATTTGGCTGCAAATATTGGCTTGGAATCAGGATTATCCTTTTTAGGGTTTGGTTTTCCGGAATCCACTCCTAGTCTGGGGACACTCTTAGGGTATGCCAGAAACCCGCAGACGTTGGAGTTTAGGTGGTGGGTATGGGTGCCGGCAGCAGTGTTGATCTTTATTCTTATGCTAAGCGTGAGAAATGTTGGTGAAGCATTAAAACGAGCCACCGATGCTAGGCAACGACGAGGATAATCACTAACACAGCAAAAGTAACTTTTTTCATCAAGGAGGTGAAAGCTTGGGGGAGCTTAAGGAAATGTAGTTCATTGTTAGCTATTGGCATGTCAGTTGGTTACGAAAGCAGTTTATAAACAGGGGAGGTCATTCGAATGAAGAAGGTGCGCTTAGGAAAGTTATTTTTTGCTCTAATGGTTGTATTTTTACTTGTGCTTGCAGCTTGTAATTCTTCTACTTCAAAAGAGGGTGAGGCTGAGGGGGATAAAGAGAAGAAAACAGAGGAGAAAGGTAAAGAAGAGAAAAAAGAGGAAAAGAAGGATGGTTTATACTCTATTGATGATTTCAGCAATATTAAAACAAATGAAGGTGAAGCGATCGATGGGGGAACATTCACTTTTGGGTTAGTGTCTGATAGTGCTTTTGAAGGGACCTTGAATTGGAATTTTTACTCTGGTGACCCTGATGCGCAAATCCTGGATTGGTTTGATGAAGGGCTCCTTGATTGGGATGAAAACTATGTATATACAAATGACGGTGCAGCAACGTATGAAGTTTCAGAAGACGGACGGGTGTTTACTTTTAAAATCCGTGATAATGTAAATTGGCATGATGGAAATCCTGTAACTGCAGAAGATTGGTTATTTGCTCATGAAGTAATTGGTCATCCGGAATATGATGGGGTTCGTTATGGCTCCGACTTTACCAACATTGAAGGTATGGAAGCATACCATAATGGCGAAGCGGATACAATTTCAGGGATTAAAGTAATTGATGACAAGACATTGGAAATCACCTACATTGAATCTACTCCTTCTCTTGTTACGGGTGGTATCTGGTCTTATCCTTTAGCTAAGCATATCTTTGGAGATATGAAGGTAGCAGACATTTCGTCCTCGGCAGAAGTAAGGGAAAAGCCAATCGGATTTGGCCCGTTTAAAGTAGAAAGCATTGTACCAGGAGAATCTGTCGTGATGTCTAAGAACGAGGATTATTGGCGTGGGGAACCGAAGTTGGATGAGGTGACTGTAAAAGTCATTAATCCAAATGTTGTTGTCCAAGAGCTGGAAACAGGTGGCGTAGATACAGTAAGTTCCTTCCCTGTTGATCAATATCCAAAAAATGCTGAGATGTCAAATGTAGAATATCTTGGCATGATTGACCGAGCATATACGTACATTGGCTTTAAACTGGGCACCTGGGATAAAGAAAAGAAAGAGGTAAAACCGAACCCGGACGCAAAAATGGCTGATGTAAATTTACGTAAAGCAATGTGGCATGCCGTCGATAACAATGCAGTCGGAGAGAAGTTCTACAATGGTCTCCGCTGGAATGCCACCACACTTATTCCTCCATCTCATCCAGAATTTCATGATGAAACAAATCCAGGTGTAACATATGACCCTGAAGCTGCAAAAAAGATTCTTGATGAAGCAGGCTATGAAGATAAGGATGGGGACGGCTTCCGTGAAACACCTGAGGGAGAAGAATTGGTCATTAATTTTGCCTCTATGTCAGGAGGAGACACTGCTGAGCCGTTAGCAAATTATTATATACAATCATGGAAAGAAGTAGGATTGAATGTACAATTACTTGATGGGCGTTTGCAAGAATTTAATACATTCTACGATCGTGTAGGACAAAATGGGGATGATGATCCAGCAGTGGACATTTATCAAGGAGCATGGGGGGTAGGCATTGATGTGGATCCACGTGGGCTATATGCACGTGACGCATTGTTTAACTTCACACGCTATGCGAGTGAGAAGAATGATGAATTGCTGGAAAAAGGAGTTTCTGCCGAAGCCTTTGATAAGGATTACCGCAAGAAAGTCTATGATGAATGGCAACAATTAATGGTAGATGAAATTCCAGTATTCCCAACACTGTATAGATCTGAATTAGTACCTGTCAATAATCGTGTATTAAATTATGCCATTGGTGATGGTACAAAATTGTATAAGAGTGACATTGCTGTAACCCAAGAAGAAGCAATAACTGCAGAATAGGTTGGAAAGAGAAGCCCACAGAAGTAGGGCTTCTCTTTTAATTTTTAGGTTTTAAAATATGTGTTTGGGGTTTTTCAATGATTCGGAAAATAGATAAACTGCGACGTAACTTGATAGTACTCTAAGCGGCCGTTGCGGAAAAAACACTTCGCTTTCCGTGGGCAACGCTTCAGCTTCCTCGGAAGAAAACCACTTCCTGCGGGATCTTCAGCTGGGGCTGGGACTGCGTTTCCTCGTCCCATCGAAGACCATTTGCGATTCCTCGCCCCATCAAAAAGCCCTGTTGCTTTTCCCACAGGAGTCTTCGTGTTTTTCCTACACTGGTAAAGTGGTTAGATAATTACCCGCTATTTATGGTTTAAAGCAGATACAAATTGATTGGAGCGGAAGGGGGCGACTCCTACCGGAATAGCATGAGCTGAAGACCCTGGACGGAGCGTAGCGGAGGAAGCGGCTGAAGCCATGCCGGTGGAAAGCGTCCCCCTGTAGCGGAAATCAATGGGTCCGTCCACTTCATTAAAATGAGATATACTTTAGTTCGCGGTTTCCTCCAACTATGAATGCACAAAATACGATTGTACCCCAACATTTGCAGTAGAACCAATTTTTAACAGTGTATTTTTTAAGAAAATATCACATCCAATTCGTGATAGGGATTTTTCCTCTTATAATACGAACTGGTTTCAATTAATATAAAGATAAGTTATAACGGAATGGAGGGAGAAGATGACACAAAAAATAGCTATTGCAATTATACATGGTGCTGGTACTCCAAGTAAGAGTTTTGCCAGCAAACTAATTAATCAGATTTTGGAGAAATTTTCTAAGCAATTACCAGCTCAAAACGCAAAAGACCAACTTATTTTTGAACCAGTATATTGGTCCGCGATTTTTGCTAATGAGCAGGAAAGCCTTTGGGAAAAGATGCGACAATCCTCTGAATTAGATTTCCCCTTGTTAAGAAGGTTTGTAATAGAATTCCTTGGAGATGCTGTTGCATATCAACCTACAACGCTAGAAAATCAAAATTACGACAGAGTGCATGCTTTAGTGGCCAAATCAATAAATAGATTAAGGGAAAAAGCCGGCCCAAACGCCCCGCTATGTGTAATAAGTCATAGCCTGGGGACAGTAGTGGCAAGCAATTATTTTTATGATTTACAATATAGAAGAATGAATATGGGAAAAAAGACGATTGATTGTACAAGTATAAACCCACTAGAACAATGTGAAACTTTGACATTGTTTTATACACTGGGAAGCCCGCTGGCGTTATGGTCACTACGCTATATGGATTTTGGTTCACCAGTAAAGGTTCCTGCAACAAGGATGATAGAACAATATCCTCAGCTCCAAGGAGAGTGGCTAAATTTCTACGATAAAGATGATGTACTTGCATTCCCGCTGAAAATGGTAAGTGAAGGGTATAATAAAGCAGTAACAAAAGATGTCGCAGTGAATGCAGGTGGGATATTAACAAGCTGGAATCCTTTATCCCATAATCAATATGATGCGGAAAAAGAGGTCATTCAACCAATCGTAACGGGGCTAATACAAACCTGGAAGGCTGTTAATAGTTGATATAAGCATTTGATAACGAAAGGATTGAATGGGAGATGGATACAAAGCAAGAAGAATTAAAAAAAGCAGCTGGTGAGGCATCAATAAAGTATGTGGAAGATGGAATGAAGATCGGACTTGGCTCAGGATCTACTGTCTACTGGTTCATTCAGGCGCTTGGTCAATACGTTAAAGATGGTGGAAGAATAGAAGGTATTCCCTCTTCGGAACAAACACAACGCTGGGCAGAAGAGGCTGGTATTCCACTTACAAGCTTTTCAAAGGTAACACAACTGGATGTAACTATTGATGGGGCAGACGAAGTGGATAAGAGGTTTCAACTTATTAAGGGTGGTGGTGGCGCGCTATTCAGAGAGAAAATAATTGCTGCAGCAGCTAAAACATTAATCATAATTGTAGATGAAACGAAAATGGTGGAACAATTAGGACGGTTTCCTTTACCAGTAGAAGTATTGCCATTTGGTTGGGAAGTTACTGCTAAGCACATTTCTGAGCTTGGGGGCAAACCTGAACTTCGAAAAAAAGATGGTAATGTATATAGGAGTGATAATGGCAACTATATACTGGACTGTAGTTTTCCATATATTGCTGATCCAGCAATACTGGAATCACAACTACAGAACATCGTTGGACAAGTTGAAACAGGATTATTTGTTGGTATGGCAGATAAAGTAATTGTAGGCAGAACAGATGGTGTTAAAGTTATCGAAAAGAAGAGCTAGGGGGGAATGGATATGAAAATTGTACTTGCTCCCGATTCATTTAAGGGGAGTCTCTCTTCTATAGAAGTGGCGAATACAATGGCTGCAGGGATATTAGAAATAATCCCCGATGCTAAGCCAATAAAGAAACCAATGGCAGATGGAGGAGAAGGAACAATGGAGACATTACTTTCCTCAACAAAAGGCAAGAAAGTCCATCTGAGTTGTACAGGGCCTAAAGGTAACAAAATAGAAACCTATTATGCTATTTCAGGAGAAACAGCCACCATCGAGATTGCTAAAATTGTAGGATTGACAATGGTTCCTCCTAGCGACAGAAATCCAGATCACTTAACTAGCTATGGTGTTGGAGAAGTTATGAATCATGCCTTGAATGAAGGCTGTACAGAATTTGTTATGGCACTTGGTGGAAGTGCTACAAATGATGGTGGTATTGGACTGCTTCAGGCTTTAGGAGTTGAAATGTACGATTCGGATGATAATAGAGTTGGTTGTTATGGAGCGGATTTGCATTCAATTAAAAAAGTATGCTTGTCAACCTTAGATGTAAGATGGCGAAATGTTCGAATCAAAGTAGCATGTGACGTAGAAAATTCATTGATTGGGTCCTTAGGTGCAACGAAAATTTATGGACCTCAAAAAGGCTTGACTGATTCCCAAGTAGAAAAATATGATAATTCAATGAAAAATTATGGTGTATTAGTCGGTGAAGAAGCTGGTAATCAAATAATTGAGGTGCCTGGTACTGGAGCAGCAGGAGGACTGGCATTTGCTTTACTGGCGATTGGTGCCGACTTGATTTCCGGGGCAAAATTAGTTGCAGAAACTATTCAACTTGATAAAATAATTCAGGAAGCAGATCTTGTGCTCACTGGAGAAGGCCAAAGTGATGAGCAAACCCTCTATGGAAAAGCTCCCGGCTATGTTGCAGAAATCTGTGTACAGCATGAAACCCCTGTCGTATTACTCTCCGGAAGTTTAGCGGGAGATCTGGATGTATTAAGAAAGAGTTTCTCGGGCTGTTTTTCAATTATAAACGCACCGATGTCTCTAAATGATAGTATAGAAAACGCAGGAGACTTATTATATAAGCAAACAAAACAAGTAATGAATTTAATTAAGCAAATTAAATAATAACCTATTTATTGGTTACTCAAAACCCTCACTTATGATTGGAAGTGGACAGTTACTACCACTTTAGGATTACTTCGAAATCAATCAACTTCCAGCAGGATTCCTTCTTTTTTTGGAGAAATAATAAGCAATGTAATAGAAAACAGGGGGAATTTAATTTGGGTGAACAAGCATATGAGTTTAAGGATGAGAGAAAAAGAAAAATAAATAAAAAGAAAGTTATATTACTAACGATCGGGATTCTATTGATAATCTTTATAGGTTTACTTATTTTTGTAAACGCGTTCATTAATAGGTCTATGCCTCAACTCGAGGGGCAAATAGAACTTCCAATTCTGAAGGAAGAAGTTACCGTAATTACAGATTCTAATGGAGTTCCTCATATTAAAGCAACAAACAACCATGATCTCTATATTGCTCAAGGGTATATGCAAGCACAGAATCGTATGTTTCAAATGGAGATGTCAAGAAGGCAGGCATCCGGTACATTAAGTGAAATTGTTGGAGAAAAAGCAATTAATACAGATAAATATTTTCGTACACTTGGTTTGCGTCGAGCTGCTGAGGAATCTTATGCCATCTATTCCGAAGAGTCCAGAGAAGTTCTTCAGAATTTTGCGGACGGAGTAAATGCTTATATTCATGAAGCAATTGAAAGTAATAGCTTGCCCGTCGAATTTACCTTGATGGGAGCGAAGCCAGCAGATTGGATTCCGCTAGATTCCTTAACAATTGGTAAATACATGGCTTTTGACTTAGGAGGCCACTGGGAACGTCAAGCCTTCAATTATTATTTGCTGGATGAGTTTGACAATGAGAAAGCAATGGAGCTTTTCCCTCATTATCCGAAAGAGAAACCGACAATTATTCCAAACGAGGAAATCGACATTGCCAGCAGCTTTAAACATGCAATTATTCCAAACACATTTAACGGTAGCAATAATTGGGTCGTAAGTGGAAAAAAGACTAAGTCTGGTATGCCGTTATTGGCTGATGATCCACATTTGGGGTTAGCGACCCCATCCATATGGTTACAAATGCATTTGGAAACAGAGGATTTGAATGTCAGTGGGGTTATTTTCGCTGGTGTCCCAGGAATCATACTTGGTCATAATGAACATATTGCCTGGGGAGTAACCAATGTGGGTCCCGATGTACAGCAGCTCTATCTTGAAAAACGCAATCCGGATCAACCAGAGGAATTTCTATTTGAAGGGAAATGGGAGAAGGCTGAAGTTATTGACGAACCGATTGAAGTAGCAGACAAGGCAGCGGTAAACTTTCAAGTAATAGAGACACGTCATGGCCCTGTTGTATCTGAATTTGCCGAGGAAAGTGGAAAGGATACCGTTTTATCTTTACGCTGGACAGCATTAGACCCGACCACTGAGTTGGAGGCGATATTGGAAATAAATGAGGCAAAAAACTGGAAGCAATTTGAGAAGGGTTTGGAAAAATTCCTCGCACCTGCCCAGAATTTTGTTTTTGCTTCTAAAGACGGGACGATAGCATATAAAGCAAATGGTAGTATTCCTATTTATGAATCTGGAGATGATGCACTATTGCCTCTTCCAGGCTGGGAAAAAGAGAAGGAATGGAAGGGATTTATACCATTTGATGAACTACCGACGGTAATAAACCCTGATAAAGGTTATATTGCTACTGCGAATAATAAAGTAGTTGGAGACGAATATCCATATCATATTAGTAATGTGTGGGCACAACCATACCGTTATGAACGGATTGCTGAAGTATTAGAAACAAATGATTCATTAACTGTGGAAGATATGCAGGATTTACAAATGGATGCAACAAACCTGCAGGCGCGAGAGTTTATACCTATCTTTTCGGAAGTGTTAGAAGATAGTAACTTAAATAAAGAAGAAAAACAAGCGATGGCTATACTGAAAGAATGGGAGTACGCTGACGCTAAGGAATTGAGCCAACCACTGATTTTCCATACATGGATGGAGGAAATTGAAAAACAGATTTATGAAAAAGATATTCCTGACTCGATGATGGGGATGTTTGGTGCAAAAGGACAAACAACGGATGAACTGCTTCGGAAAGCATATAATGGAGATGGTTCGATTTGGATAGATGAAGCAGGTGGATTGGAAGAAGTGTTGTATGTTTCATTGAAAAGTACGCTAACTGGTTTAAAAGATAAATTTGGAAGTGGTATGACAACATGGGCATGGGGTGATTATCATAAAGTCCAATTTGATCATCCATTATCTGGAGTACATCCTGTATTATCCTATTTCTTCAATAACACAGATTCTATGCCGGTAGATGGCAGTTCTGTCACACCGATGGCTGCAGCTTATGATGCGGAGAACGGTGAAGTAGACCATGGAGCTTCATGGAGATTCGTTATCGACACAAATGATATGCAGACAGGTTATCACATTGTGGGGCCAGGTCAATTTGGTCATTTTAAGAGTAAGTGGTATCACGATCAGATAGATGATTGGGTAGATGAGAATTACCATCAGACAGTATTAAATGAAACACAAGGCATGAAATTAAATTTGGTACCTTAAATTGAGCAGTCCGTGAAAATTACGTTATACTAAAATAGTAAATTGGCTTAAAGAAAGGAAGCGTGTAAATGAAATATTTTGCTGTATTTTTACCTATGCTGGATGAAGAAAAGAGTAAGCAGTATCGACCAGATCACTTGAGTTATTTGGAGGAAAAAAGCAACGAAGGTAAGATCTTTGCCAAGGGACGTTTTACTGATGGGACAGGAGGACTAGTCATCTATAAAGCGGATGCCCTTTCAGAAGCAGAAGAAATGGCTAAATTGGATCCTTATGTAGTGAAAGGTGCAAGAAACTATGAAATTCGTGAATGGGATATGGTGGTAACTGACTCTTAAAATAATAGGCTTTAGTTTGAAGTATCCTATTGAAAAACTTGGAAGACTTATAATGTTGCTTGAAGTTCTTTTGAAGTAACGAGATTTCTGAAGGGGGGCCCCATATGATTACACTACAAAAAATATTCGAAGCCAGAGACAATATAAAAGATATTGTTAAACAAACACCGATCTTTCAATCTACATTACTTTCTGATTTGGCTGGTAACAACCTTTTCTTTAAAGCGGAGCATCTTCAACGTACAGGATCTTTTAAAATTAGAGGCGCAACGAACAAAGTAAAGCAGGTGGCGGAAAATGGGGCCACATTTGTAACGGCAGCCTCTTCAGGGAATCATGGACAGTCAGTGGCATATATTTCCAATAAGCTTGGAGTTAAAGCAACCATTGTTGTGCCAGAGGATGCTACATCAAGTAAGGTGAAGGCAATTCAAGCGTATCATGGGAGTATAGAGACGTGTGGCACTACTTCTGCTGAAAGATTGCCAAGGGCCAAACAGCTTGCAAATGAAAATGACGGTGTTTTTATTCCCCCATATGATGATCCGTTTATTATTGCTGGACAGGGCACTATCGGATTGGAAATCTTAAAACAGCTTGATTCCGTAGATATAATTGTAGTACCGATTGGAGGTGGAGGGCTAATCTCAGGTATACTAACAGCGATCAAAGAAGTGAAGCCATCCATTCAAATAATCGGGGTGGAACCGGAAACTGCAAATGATACGTTACTGTCCTTGAAAAAGGGAGAAATTGTTGCTATTCCGCAAACTAAAACGATGGCTGATGGCTTAAGGACAAGCCAGCCAGGAAGCTTCACATTTCCAATCGTACAGAAATATATTGATGACATTGTTACAGTTAGTGAACAAGAAATCCAGGAGGCACTCTTTCTTATGCTGGAGCGAACGAAGCAGATAATAGAGCCATCTAGTGCAACTACAGTTGCTGCTGTGCTGAATGACAAATTAAATGTGCGAGATAAAAATATTGTTTGTGTCTTATCGGGAGGAAATGTAGATGTAAGCACCTTGTCCTCATTCTTTATAAAGTAATATAAAAGGGGATCTAATAAAATTTTGGGAATACAAACGTTCTTGTGGATCTATAGTTGGAGGAAGCTGCGACTTAACTAAGAATATAGAGGCTGCGTAAATCACCGCTTCAGGGAAATATTCCGCTTTCCGCGGGCGGCTGATGAGCCTCCTCACGCTACGCGTTCCGGGGTCTCATCGAGGCCTCTCCTCCCGCAGGAGTCTCCATATTTCCCCTTCGCTAAGGTGTATATCTCAAAGCTATTAAAAATAAGAGCTACTTATTCAATGCACGGAGCGCAGCGGAGGAAGCGGCTGAAGCCATGCCGGCGGAAAGCGTTCATCTGCAATGGAAAGCAATGGTGGTAAATGCTCTCTTAATCGTATTTATGTAAACTTTACTTTAATATTTTTAAAGACTGCCATTTGCAAACAATCAAGTTAAGTCGGAGTTTATCTATTTTCCGAATCATTGAAGACTCCCAACATACCTTAGAACCATAAAATAAAACTACCTGCCATTTTGGAATGGCAGGTAGTTTGTCTTTATATAATTTTGAGGGTCTTGATACATCAAAATTAGCCTTAATTAATGATTTTTTACAACTTCTTGGCCTCGGACATTCCAAGTGATTGCAAACAATACCACTGCAAGCGCACAGGAAACTGTTAATAACATAAACCCAGCATCCCAGCTGAAGTGCTGAACTACAAAGCCCATAATTGCATTTGCTGATACAGCACCACCGATATAACCAAAGAAACCAGTTAATCCAGCAGCAGTACCGGCAGCTTTTTTAGGTACAAAATCAAGAGCTTGTAAGCCAATTAGCATAACTGGACCATAAATTAAGAAACCAATGGCGATTAATGCAATATTGTCTACAAGTGGGTTACCAGCAGGATTGAACCAGTACACAAGAACTGCAACTAGCACACCGAGCATAAACACAACACCAGCTGGTCCGCGACGGCCTTTAAAGACTTTATCGGAAATATAACCACATAACAACGTACCAGGAATACCTGCCCACTCATATAGGAAGTAGGCAATTCCGGACTCGCTCATATTAAAACCTTTTTCTTCACTTAAATAGGTTGGAGCCCAATCCAACACGCCATAACGTACAAAATAAACAAAAATATTAGCAATAGCAATAGCCCAAACCCATTTATTATTTAGTACATATTTGAATAGAATTTCTTTTGTAGTTAATTCGGTTTCGAATGTTTTTTTAGATTTACTTGGATAATCATCTCGATGTTCTTCAATTGGAGGCAAACCTTCTGATTGTGGAGTATCACGAATCAATGCAAAAGCAATAATCGCAACTACGATAGCAACTAACGCCGGTAAAATAAATACCCCTTCATAGCCTATAAAGGTTGCACCAAAATAGGTTGTGGCAAGCGATACACCACCGATAGCCAATGGAGCCATAAGTCCTCCACCCACATTGTGGGCTACATTCCAAATAGCGGTCTTACCACCACGTTCACTCACACTAAACCAATGTACAAGAACACGTCCAGAAGGTGGCCAGCCCATCCCTTGAACCCAACCGTTAAGGAATAACATTATAAACATAATGGTAATGGTTGATGTGAAAAAAGGAATAAATCCCATTAATAAATTTATAATTGCCGACAAAATTAAACCAGTGACTAGAAAAACTCTAGCATTACTTCGATCTGAGATCGTTGCCATAACAAATTTACTTATTCCATAGGCAATGGAAATAGCAGATAAAGCTAAACCTAACTCCCCCTTTGAGAAACCTTCTTCTGTAAGATAAGGCATAGCAAGTGAAAAGTTTTTCCGAATTAAATAATAAGCTGCATAACCAATGAATATTCCCATAAAGACTTGAAATCTAAGTTTTTTATACTCAGCATCTATTTTATCCTCTGGTAATCTTTCTTTGGCTGGAGCAGGTTTAAAAAATTTCAACATAAAAGCTCCTCCTTGGTGTATATAAAAATAGAAAACAAACTCCCAAAAATCCCATTAATATAATGGTAAGCTGCCCCTCCTCCGTTATTAAAGCTAAAGTCATTAGGTAAGTAGATTGGATCCAACACAAAAAATCCATAATAAAACATATACATCCCAAAAGGAAGGTATATAAATAGTATGGTCTCCTCGTCTCCGCTACCTCTTAACTTGTAGAATTAAGAATAAATGATTATTTGAAAAATGTCAACGCATACATGAAAACATTATAAATAGAAATAGAAGTTCTTCTTGATAGACATAGATTCATTGTCTACACTAAAAAATTAGTCTATAAATCTATAAAAGCTTGAACTATACTGTATGTAGAGAAATAAAATAACCAGGTTAGGTTATAGAAAGGTTTTGTAGAATGAGAAAAATCTCTTTACAAACAAAGATACTAGTCCTCATAATTAGTCTGATTTTATTTGTTATCATTGCTATTACAGCCATAAATGGCTATCTTGAGTCTAAGGAAGTAGAGGAACAAATGGGGGAAAGAGCTTTACAGGCTGCTCGAACGATCTCTTTCATGCCTTCAGTTAGAAATGCACTTCAAGGACAGCAGCCGGAGATAATTGTCCAATCCATTGCAGATGAGGTGAAAAAGTTTACTGGAGCTGAATTTGTGGTGGTCGGAAATAGTGATAGTATCAGAGTTGCTCATCCCGACCCCGAAAAAATAGGAAGAAAAATGGTAGGGGGAGATAATGATAGGGCTTTAATTGAAGGTAAATATTACATATCTAAGGCAGTTGGAAGTCTTGGCCCATCATTAAGAGGTAAAGCTCCTGTATTTAATGATGCTGGTGACATTATTGGAATTGTCTCCGTAGGTTTTCTCGTAGAAGATATAAGGTCGATTATTGCTAGCAAGCTACTAACGATAAGCGGAATATCTTCTATCGTTCTTCTAATTGGTGGGATTGGTGGAATTTTGCTTGCAAAGGATATCCGAAATGATACGTTAGGCTTGGAGCCACATCAAATATATTCTTTGTATCGAGATCGCGAAGCAATTCTTGCATCTGTGAAGGAAGGAATAGTAGCAATAGATGAAGAAGGAAGAATCAACTTATTAAATGATTCTGCTCGTAAACTGTTAGATCTGCAGGGAGATTTACGTACGAAAAAAATTGAAGAAGTCTTTCCTAATACAAAAATGTACGATGTATTATCAACTGGTCAGGTAATGATCAATGAAGAAATGGTGTTAAACCATCGGCCTGTGATTGTAAATCGGACTCCCATTTATGAGAATAATCGGGTAGTAGGTGTGGTATCAAGCTTTCGTGATAAAACAGAATTAAATGAAATGATTAACACATTGTCTGAGGTGAAAAAATACTCTGAGGATTTAAGGGCACAAACCCACGAATATACAAACAAGCTATATGTATTATCAGGATTATTACAGCTCGGTTATTATGATGAGGCAATCGAGCTCATTCAAACAGAATCACAAATGAATTTAACTAAAAATCGAATATTGCTTCAACAGATAAGAGACCGAACCGTCCAAGCGATTTTATTAGGGAAATTTGGTAAGGCTTCGGAGAAAAAAATTGATCTTATTATTGATGATGAAAGCTATCTTGAGGCATTGCCAGCACAGTTAAGTGTGTCAAAGTTAATTACTATATTGGGGAACCTTATAGACAATGCGTTCGAGGCGGTTGAAACAACATCTACAAAGGAAGTGACCTTTTTTACTACGGATGCTGGAGAAGATATTATCTTTGAAATAGCTGATAGTGGTACTGGTATACGAGAAGATGTGTTCAATACGATATTTGATCAGGGCTTTACAACAAAAACAAAAGAAGATAGAGGATATGGACTTTATATTGTGAAGAAAGCGATAACTGAACTTGGAGGCCAAATAGAAGTATCTAATCAGGAGAATGGCGGGGCAATATTTACAGTATTTATACCTAAACTGGGAGGGCAAAACAATGCTTCACGTATTGATAGCTGAAGATGATTTTCGGATTGCGAATATTCACGAGAAGTTCTTAGAAAAAATTACCGGCTTCCAGGTTGTCGGGAAGGCACTAAACGGTCAAGAAACATTAGATTTTGTTAGTGAAAAAGAAGTAGACTTGCTACTGTTGGATGTTTTTATGCCAGACCAGCAGGGCAATGAAATCATTCGAGATTTAAGGAAAATAAATCCTGAACTGGATATTATTATTATTTCCGCTGCCGCAGAAAAAGACATTGTTGAAGAATCTATTCGAAATGGAGTGTTTGACTATATTTTAAAGCCAGTAAAATTGAATCAATTTATGGAGACGATAGAACGCTATAAAACGATGAAAATAAAAATGGCGAATCAGGAGGAAATTGACCAAACCTTCCTTGATGAATTACTCGGCAAACAAAAGCTAATGTTAGAAGAGGAGGTTACACCAAAAGGTATTGACCCATTAACATTAAAAAAGGTTGAGGAAATTATGGAAGCGTTTGGTGAGGGATTAACCGCAGAAGAAACCGGTAAAAAAATAGGTGTGTCAAGAACAACTGCTAGAAGGTATCTGGAATATTTAATATCAGTAGGCCGCGTTACTGCTGAGTTGGAGTACGGTATTGTTGGTAGGCCAGAGCGAAAATATCATTATAACAAAATAATAAATAATAAAAACGTATAGAGATAAATCAATCTCTATACGTTTTTATTGTGATAAAGGATAAAAAACTTCTTAAATAATTCAATCCGATCTCATGAACAAAATGAACAAAATAGACATAAAAAACATTGTAGACTTTATTTTGGTAACGGTTACAAATCAGAAAAATTAAATTATATTTATGTTACTTAAGAAAAGAGGGGGAGTTATTTTTGAAAAAGATACTTTTTGTATTACTACTATTTTGTTTTGTAATCGTTACGACAGCCTGTGCATCTGAATCGAAAGAAACAAGCGGAAAAGATCAGAAAAGCTGGGAGCCGGAAAAGCCAATCGAGCTAGTTGCGCCGGCTGGAGCTGGTGGTGGTTGGGATACTACTGCAAGAATGGCAGCAAAAGTCTTCAATGAAACGGGTATCATAGAACAGGATATTGGAGTTGTAAATAAGCCCGGAGGCGGAGGTGCTGTAGGGTGGGCCTATGTAGCAGGACATGATGCTAGCCCTTATAACTTATTCGTAGCTTCACCTCCAATTGTACTTATTCCGTTAAATGGACAATCTGAGTATGGACATGAAGATTTTACACCACTTGCTAATATGATTGCTGATTATGCAGCATTTGCTGTTGCTAAAGATGCAAAATGGGACAACTTAAATGAGTTATTTGAAGATATGAAGAAAGATCCTGAAAGCATTACCGTTGTCGGAACTTCTTCACCTGGAAGTATGGATCATATTCAATTTGTTCAAATAGCTAAAGCAGCTGGGGTAGATATTTCAAAAATTAAATATGTGTCCGATCAGGATGGTGTAGGTCTCACTCAACTACTCAATGGTAGTGTGGATGTATTTTCAACAGGGGTCTCTGAAACAGTAGAGCAAGTAAAGGCAGGAACAATTAAAGTGTTGGGCGTAACGTCTGAAGAAAGGCTGGAAGGAGAAGTGTTGGAAGAGTTCCCTACTGCTAAGGAGCAGGGAATAGACGCAACGTTTGTTAATTGGAGAGGTTTTTTTGGACCTCCTAACATGGATGAAAACGCAATAAAATATTATGAAGAGAAGTTTAAGAAATTAAGTGAATCAGAAGAGTTCGCTGAAATTCGCAAACAATATGGCTGGGATGAAATGTATATGAGTAGTGAAGAATATAACACATTTTTAGACAAGCAAAAAGAAGAAATCAAATCATTATTGGATGAATTAAATCTATCTAAATAAGTAGAAGAGGAGAAGTTAATGGATACCTCATTAACTTCCCTTTGTTTTTAATAAGAAGAAAAAATAAGAGGTGGTGTCATTATGCTAAATACATTAAACAAACGAGTCAGCTGCGTGCTTCTTCTCTTAGCTATCGGATACCTTGTGCTTGCATACCAATTGCCAACTTACCCCTATACTCCGGTTGATGCTGATGTCATACCAAAAGGACTTGGTTTCTTATTAGTAGGTTTAGCAATATGTCTCTTTTTTGCAAAGGATTCAGAGACACAGGAACAGAAAGCAAGAAGAAATATTCCCAGAAAAGATATTGGTGCTTTATTAGCCGTATTTGCCTTCGTTTTTCTTTATATTACTCTATTAGAAATACTGGGTTTTGTTGTAACTACAGCAATATTTATTTTCTTTTGTTCTTTATTTTTAGGTTATAGAAAACATGTTACCAATTTGATTGTTG
Source organism: Virgibacillus sp. SK37 (assembly GCF_000725285.1). GTDB lineage: Bacteria > Bacillota > Bacilli > Bacillales > Amphibacillaceae > Virgibacillus_Q. The sequence continues at coordinate 2,708,557 of NZ_CP007161.1, read as the reverse complement.
CCATTCTATTTCCCTTATTCATGTATATCACATTTACTCAATTTCTAAAAATCAGTTTACCACCAGGCATATTACCATTTTAGAGGAGGTAGAAAATGGGTTCAATAGAAGGAATTATGACCGGTTTTCAAGTTGCATTCAGCATGCAGGGAATTTTATATGTATTAATTGGCGTCTTTGTAGGAACGTTTATTGGTATGATGCCAGGACTGGGACCAATAAGTGCTATTGCAGTAATGATCCCAGTTACTTTCGGGATGGATCCCACCTCAGCATTGGTAATGATGGCAGGGGTCTACTATGGTGCCATTTTTGGAGGCTCTACATCATCCATTTTATTAAATGCGCCCGGAGTATCTGGAACGGTAGCTACATCATTTGATGGTTACCCAATGGCACAGCAGGGAAAAGCTGGAAAAGCTTTAGCAATTGCAGCCATATCCTCCTTCGTTGGTGGAACTGTGAGTGTCGTATTATTAATGTTACTTGCACCCGTACTATCAAGTGTCGCTATTTCCTTTGGTCCACCAGCCTATTTTGCGTTAATGTTTATGGGTCTAACGGCAATAACAAGTCTTTCTGAAGGATCAACAATTAAAGCTTTGATATCTGCAGTGGTTGGGTTTATGGTTGTGACAATTGGTATTGATGCACAAACAGGAACGCAACGTTTTACCTTTGGAAATGTTAATTTACTAGAAGGGTTGGATTTTCTAGTCATTGCATTAGGTTTATTCGCATTAGCAGAAGTTTGCTCACTAGTTATTAATCGAAAAGATTTATCGATGGAAAACGCGCATAAACTGGGCAGTTTGCGAATAACCAAAAAAGAGTTTGAAGAAATGAGCGGACCTATGACGCGTCAGTCCTTTCTTGGTTTTATACTTGGAGTGCTACCTGGGGCTGGAGCGACGATAGCTTCATTTATTGCCTACATAACTGAAAAGAAAATAGCAAAGCATCCAGAGGAATTTGGCAAAGGATCTATTAAAGGAGTGGCAGCACCAGAAACAGCAAATAATGCTGCTACAAGTGGTGCATTTGTTCCCCTATTAAGTTTAGGTATACCTGGTTCAGGAACCACTGCTGTAATGCTTGGCGCCTTTCTTGTTTTAGGTGTACAGCCGGGCCCTTTGCTAATGACAGACCGGCCGGAGATATTCTGGGGCATCATTGCAAGTATGTACATTGGTAACGTGTTTCTATTAATCTTAAATTTGCCTTTAATTCCTTATATTGCCAAGGTACTTAAGATTCCGCGCCCGCTGCTGATATCTCTTGTGATTATGTTTAGTATTATAGGTGTGTATGCTATCAGTTTTAATACATTTGATCTGTATATGCTATTATTATTTGGGGTGGTTGGGTTTATAATGAGGCTTTATGCTTTTCCGGCTCCACCATTTATTTTAGCGTTTATTCTTGGAGGAATGATGGAGCAAGCCTTCAGACAATCATTAACAATTTCTAATGGAAGCCTGTCTATTTTCGTACAAGAACCAATTGCACTTACTTTACTTATCATCGCTTTCTTATCCTTTATTTTCCCATTAATAAAACTACTAAGAAAGCGCCGTGTGTAGTTGTTTAGTTAAATAATGTAAAAAAAGGTATTGAGCCAACAGGTCCAATACCTTTTCATTTTTTTACACATTTACTATTTTACTAAGCCCAATTTTTTTAAACCGTTGTATATTCCTGAATCAGTCACTGCAGTAGTTTGATATTTAGCATATTGGAGGAGATCTGGATGTCCGTCGCTCATTGCAAAACCTTCCCCAACTGCCATTAACATTTCTTTGTCATTCATTCCATCACCAAATGCGATGGCTTCTTCCTTAGGTATTTCTAATTTTTCGAGCAATTTTTTTACTGCTTCGCCTTTATTTACTTGTTTACGAATTATGTCATAGCTATTCTGTGCCCCTTCTACATTGACAGGAGAAAGCCTTATATCTGCCTCTATTTCATAATTTTGAGCTTGACCTTCACTAACATTAATCACAGTTGCACCCAATATATCACTCAAGACTCCATCATGAAGTGTATCATTTTTCACTAGTTGGAATGTGTCGATGAATTTTTGTACGACTTCTTTTTCCAGGGAAGTAAAATAATTCTTATCCCTAGAGTAAAGTACCATATCATGCTGAAATTCTTTAGATATTTGAAGAAATTCCTCTACAGATCTTCTTGGCATTGGTTCATTTATAATTGTTTCATTTTGATAAACAGCAAATGCTCCATTATAGCCTATATAGGAAGTTATCCCCAAATCACTTGCCAGTTCTTCGACTTCATGAAGTGGTCGGCCAGTTGCCAGGAATACCTCAATACCTTGATCTTTCACTTGAATAATTGCATTTTTGGTAGTTGTTTCATATGTGTGATCTGGTTTCAGTATGGTCCCATCTATATCTAAAAAAAGTATCTTATACGTCATTCTTGTGGCTCCTTTTCCTGTTGGTTATAGAAAAAGTCTAGCACAATAAGCAAGTAAATGCAGGTAAAACAAAAAGCAGCCACCCAGTTGTGACTGCTTTGCCTATCCATTATAAGGAAGTATCATCCACTTGATCGAGCCATTCCTCAATAGTCTTAACAATTGTTTCTAGGGTGCCTTCTTTAAAAGGTGACTGCAGGTTTGCTGATTCCAATAAACCCAGGAAGGACTTAGAACCACCTAATTTACATAATTTTAAATAATCTTCCCAAGCTTCCTGATAGTTTTCTTGCGATCGTTTCCAAAATTGGAAGGCACAGATTTGTGCAAGTGTATAATCAATATAATAAAAAGGGTCTTCGTAAATATGACCTTGGCGTTGCCAGAAGCCACCTGCTGCTAAGTATTCATTGTTCTCATATTCTCTGTGAGGAAGGTAGATTTCCTCAAGCTTCTTCCATGCATTTTTACGCTCAGTTGGTGTCCATTCCGGATTTTCATAAACTTGATGTTGAAATTCATCTACTGCTACACCATACGGAATAAACTGCAATCCATCCGCTAGATGAGTATATTTGTATTTGTCTGTTTCCTCTTTGAAAAATAGATCCATCCATGGCCATGTGAAGAATTCCATACTCATAGAGTGAATCTCTGCAGATTCGTAGGTTGGCCAAATATATTCTGGTATACCGATATTTCTGCTGGAATAAACTTGAAATGCATGGCCGGCCTCATGTGTTAGCACATCAACATCTCCCGAGGTACCATTGAAGTTGGCAAAAATAAAAGGTGCTTGATAGTCCTCCACAAATGTACAATATCCTCCTGCCTCTTTACCTTTTTTGGCTTCCAAATCCATGAGGTGGCGATCAAGCATATACTGGTAGAAATCTTTAGTTTCCGGAGAAAGCTCTTCGTACATTCTTTTGCCATTTTCAATGATCCAGTGAGGGTCACCTTTAGGCTTAGCATTTCCGTTCTTAAATTTGAAGCTTTCATCATGAAATTTTAGTGTCCCGACTCCAATCCGTTCTTTCTGTTTTGCATAGAGCTTGCTTACTAACGGAACGATTACTTCCCGTACTTGTTTTCTAAACACCTCAACCATAGTTGCATCATAGTCAATCCGTAGCATCCGAATATAACCAAGTTCTATGAAATTCTTATATCCTAACGTTGTAGCAATTTTATGCCTGATTTTAACAAGCTTGTCGTATAGTTCATCAAACTTCTCCTGGTGCTTTTCAAAAAAGCCTGTACTTGCTTGAACAGCTTTCTTCCGTGTTGCTCGATCCTTATCTTGAGCAAACGGTCCAAGTTGTGCTAACGTATAAACTTCGCCTTGAAATTCAACCTGTGCAGATGCAACCAGTTTTGCATATGCGGATGTTAATTTATTTTCTTCCTTTAGCAAATGGATAACCTCTTCCGAAAAGGCTTTAATGGAGTAATCGGCAATATGGAATAATTGCTTCCCCCATTGCTTTTCCAATTCAGGACGAAATGGTGATTTAATAAGTTTCTTATAAAAAGCAGTTTGTAAAGCGGTTATCTCTGGATCAACTTCATCAAAAAAATCTCTTTCCTTTTGGTAAAATTCATCATTCGTATCAATAGAAGAACGTATATAGACGATATTGAAGAGGCTTGATAGTCTATTTCGCTGTTCATTTATCTTTTCAATTGCTTTATTTGCTTCTGGAACGGAAGCGGCTTTGGTGAAATTAGCAAGAAAGGTCTGAAAAAGCTCCTGTTCCTCTTTCATGTTAGGTCGTATATATGCAAAGTTTTCAAATGTCTCCATCGTTTTCCTCCTTTTATACCTGATAACATATTTCGACATCATAGCGGTAACTCCTTTTAATTGTATGAAAAAATAAAAAGACGTATTCGCCAAACGATTAATAACAATGTATGATAAACTGAGATTATTATTATATTAAAAGAAAGGTCGATTATATGAAATCAAAATTTGAAATTACGAAGGAGAAGAAGGAAGAGATGGCTGGTCATATCCAAGCTTATTTTGAACAAGAGCGTGGGGAGGATATAGGGAATTTAGCTGCACTAATGTTTCTTGATTTCTTTATGGATAAATTAGCGCCGGTTTTTTATAATCTCGGTGTAGAGGATTCTCATGCGTATTTGACAGAGAAATTAGATGATCTGTTTGCCATTCAAAAAGTGTAAAAGGATATAGACCAGTGTTAAGTAAGGAGAGAGTTTGTTTATGGTAGTAGATGGAAGATACCGCGAAAACATCCATCCAGGCATGGAAGTAGAAATCGTATTAAAAAAAGATCAACGTACAGGTAAATTGACAAGCGGGCTTGTAAAGGATTTACTTACAAAATCGTCTTATCATCCGCACGGTATTAAAGTACGTCTCGACGATGGACAAGTAGGTAGAGTGTATACGAATACGTCTATTGTGTGAAAATACCTTTGTGCAATTGACTTTAAGACGCTTCAATTGTAGACTATATATAGCACTATATTAATTTATGAGGTGAAAGTATGGTTAGTTCAGTAATCATTATTGGCGCAATCTTGGCAGCAATAGTTATCATTGTGAATTTGGTTGTCTCCAAGGCCACATCAAAAGAAAAGTTCACAGGTTACTTTCCTAGTGTAATTGTAGCGTTGGCTGGTTTTGCATTCCTATTCATGGCACCAATTGTTGAAAAAGTTGACATGATGGGTGCCGGCTATGGCGGATGGGGAATTGCCTGCCTGTTTGCAGCTGCCCTTGGATTTATAATTACATCACTTGTGGAATCTTATGCTAACGTAAAAGCATAAGATAAACAGAAAAAAAGAGCGGGATTATCGCTCTTTTTTTGTTGGAGTGGGATCAAATAGTAGAAAACGGATATAGCAATAGCTTGAAGGAGCTCCTTCAGCTATTGCTAAATGGAAAATAAAGTTAACTGCAACTTACTTTAGGTATGTTTGTCCATCTCTTTGTTCCACTTTGCCTTCCTTCATCAGCTTTCCAAGCGCACGTTTAAACGCAGATTTGCTAATATTAAAGGTGCCAAGGATATCCTCAGGTTCACTTTTATCACTAAAAGGAATAACACCTCCACTGGTTTCTAAATGTGTTAGAATTGCATCAGCATCTTCCCCAATACTATGTTGTTTTAAAGGACGAAGAGAGATGTTTAAGGTACCATCAGGTTTAACTTCAATTATGCGCCCACGTACATATTCACCAAGACGCGGCTCTGCTTTACGCTCTGTATGATGAATAAACCCACGATAATTCTGCTCCGTAATAATTGCGGCACCCTCTCTGCTTGTGTGATAAACAGTACCGCTAACATGCTGATTTAATAATTCTCCATCCTGCGTAAATTCAAATTCACGGAAGATTATTCCTTCAGTTGCCGGAATGGCAAGTAGCCGACCCTTTTGATCTTTTCCGAGCGTTACGTAGAGTCTGTCTCCAGTTTGTGGCCATACATTTTCAAACAGGGGGAGATCGTCTTTGGATACAAGTATTTCTTTTGTTGTGCCAATATCTACAAAAACACCGAGATTTGGAACTACTTCTACAACTTCAGCCCAGTCATATACATCCATTTGAACGTTTGGTAATTTTGTTGTTGCAATCCTGTTCCCTTTTTTATCGACATATAAAAAGACATTAACTTTTTGGTCTGCTTCCAGTTCCATATCACTTTCATTGTGGTGGAGTAAAACTTCCTCCGTCTCTCTTTTTAACACATAGCCGGTTTCGATTTTTCTGTCCACAGTCATTGTTTGGATGGTACCTACTTGTAATGAATTCATTTTAATAACCTTCTTTCTATTGGAAAAGGGATACTCCTTATTAAGAGTACCCCTTTGATTTCTAAAGTAACACATAAGTTTTAATTTTATTTTTATCCCGAATGATTCGGGTGGGAAATTCTATCTCAACTTTTATATATTCAGCATGTTCATCTAGGGAGTCTATACTCCAGATAAAATTTCGCTTAACCGCGGTACGTGTTCCACTGGGTGTTCTCTAACTTAAGCAACGTAAGCCCTACCTGCTCTTACGTCCTTGCGACCCCTTAGTCGCGCCAGTGTGAATAAGCATCATCAAAAACATTTTGCAGAATGCCAGATCACTTATTTGCTACTTCACTTTGTTAACCTAACTATATTCTCACAGAAACATTGATTTGTCAAATCCTAACAAGCTTTTGTGTTAAATGTGAGGAAAACCCATTATTCATTTTTTGTTCTTTTTGCCTTCTCTTCATCAAACTTATTCTTCATTTCTCCAGCCTTATCCTTCATTTCACCTTTTGCTTTATCCTTTAAACCTTCAGCTTGCTTTCCTTTATCGTTAGCTGATTGACCGAATTGGTCTTTGGCTTCTCCTTTTAGTTTATCTGCAGTACCTTCTGTCTTATAGTCAGTTCCGTCTTTTCTCATTATAAAAACCTCCTGTGAAATTTCTAATGTGTAAATTCAATTCCCTGAGGTTCACTCCAATAAACATGCCTCTTACTTACAAGACGTAATTATTATGAGAAAAGCGTTTGTATAGCAACTAACAATCTTTTTCAGAGAAGGGTAAAAGCAATTATGCTACAATTATTATGAATTTATACCAATTGGAGTTGTGTTTCATGGGTTTGTTTTTAAATGTAATTATACCGATAATGGCTGTGTTTGCTGCAGGATATATATTGCAGCGAATCCGTTTACTTGACGTGAAATCTGTATCTGCAGTGTCGCTATACATATTATCCCCAGCTTTAGTCTTTACCTCACTGTATGAAGCAGAATTCGATCATAGTTATACAATCATTGTTGTTTACATGTTTGTCTTATTTTTTGCGATGGTATTTTTAAATAAAATGCTAGCCAAAATCTTAAAATGGACTCCATCAGTGGAAAGTGCCTCCATACTTGCTACAGGATTTATGAATTCTGGAAATTATGGTTTGCCTGTAGTTCTCCTCAGCGTTGGGGACGCGGCTCTGCCTTTCGCAATATTTATCATGGTCGTACAGGCACTGCAAAATAATTTTTTTGGAGTGTATTATGCTTCGAGAAGTACGAGTGGGGTTAAACGGGCAGTCAAAAATGTTTTAAAAATGCCGACTACGTATGCTGCTATTCTTGCTTTTATCTTTCAGCAGTTGCAATTCTCGGTACCTGAATCTGTTCATTCTACCTTAACAATGGTAGGCGATGCAGCAATACCGGTTATGATGATCATGCTAGGTATGCAACTGGCATCCATTACAGGTATCAGTATAAATTGGCAAGTAATAATTTCAGCTGTTAGTTTAAAAATGGTAATAGCTCCCTTAATTGCATTTGCTTTCGTATCCTTTGTGGATGTGGATCCACTCGTAGCCACTGTGCTAATAATTATTTCTGCTATGCCAACTGCAGCTACTACGACAATGTATGCAATAGAGTTTGACACAGAACCGGAGCTCGTTTCCAGTATTACGTTTATTGCAACGATATTCAGTATCCTAAGCTTAACCATTTTATTAAACATCGTGACATAAAACTGTAATGTTTTTCAGGGAGGGATGATGGGTAAGTAATAGATATACGAATAAGATAACCCATAGGAACCTGGAAAGGATGAATTTATATGTTACGAACTATTTTAATGATAATTGGAGCAATTGTTGTAATAGGCTGGATTATTTCCATGCTATAAAAAAAGCCACGGACAGTTTATCTGTACCGTGGTTTTTCTCTTATATTATAAAATTTAAAACTAACAAAGCTCCCCTTACACCTTGTGATAGGGGGAGCTTTTCTTATCTAAACAATGATATTCAGAATTCCGATTGTAATAAGAAGCACGGGGGGAATTACTGCCATGCGGCGCAATTTTTCATTTTTTGCTAAAATAATTCCTACACGGATTCCGGAAAAGAGAAATATACCGCTCATGCATGCGATCAGAAAGGCGGTTATAACTGGTGTGTAGCCAAGCATCGAAGCACCTATACCAGCTCCAAATGCGTCTAATGCAAGTGCAGCTCCAAGTAAGAAAGCTTCACCGGTAGATATAGTTCCTGATTGGTCAAGGTCTGCCGAATCGGGTGTGGATAAAACTGTAGATAGGATATTTTTATTTTTACCTTCTGCATCGTTCTCATCGCTTTTTCTACCCACGCTGTTCCACAAGGAGAATAACCCTAATGCAATTAAAATACTACCTCCTAAAAATTTTGCTGCAGTAGGTGTGAACCAGGAACTTAGGACATTTCCTATGGTCATTGAAATTACGACAATTACACCTGAACATAGCATAATAATGAACAAAGCAGGGAATGGAACACGAATATTTCTCATGCCATAAGTGATGCCGACTCCAAAACCATCGAGGCTTACAGCTATGACAAGTAGTAATAGTCCTGTATAAAATAGCATAGCATCAAATCCTTTACTTCAACTCTGAATATAGTTTATGGGGAAGAGAAAGGCTTTGTGCTTCGAATAACGGCAATTTGAATGCAGGCCGATGCAAGAATATAGTGTAATATGGTAAAGTATGTATAAACGTCTTATGGTGTAATTATTTACGCCATTTTAATAGAGAGGATTTTATATTAATGAGTAAAACAGTCGTATTAGCAGAAAAACCTTCTGTTGGCCGGGATATCGCACGTGTTCTAAATTGTGGTAAAAAAGGTAATGGCTTTATGGAGGGTGCAAATTATATTGTAACTTGGGCACTTGGGCATTTAGTTACTCTGGCTGACCCTGAAGTCTATGATGATAAATATAAAGCATGGAAGTTGGAGGATTTACCAATGCTGCCTTCCAAGTTAAAAACAGTTGTGATTAAGAAAACTGGTAAGCAATTTAGCACAGTGAAAACTCAATTGAATCGAAAGGATGTTAAGGAAATAGTTATAGCAACAGACGCAGGAAGGGAAGGAGAGCTTGTTGCTCGTTGGATCTTGGAAAAAGCGAGAGTAACAAAGCCTGTGAAACGTCTATGGATTTCTTCTGTTACAGATAAAGCAATAAAAGATGGCTTCAAACATCTTAAAGCTGGTAAAAAATATGAAAATCTCTATGACGCTGCAGTAGCTCGCTCTGAAGCCGATTGGTATGTGGGGTTAAACGCGACAAGAGCCCTTACAACCAAATTTAATGCACAACTCTCCAGTGGACGGGTTCAGACACCAACACTAGCTATGGTAGCTACAAGAGAGAAAGAGATAAATCAATTTAAGCCAAAGAAATTTTACGGAGTGGAAGCTAATACAAATAAAGGCTTTAAACTGGTTTGGCAGGATCCGAAAAATAATCGGAGAATTTTTTCCAAAGAGCAAGCAGAGAAGCTTCTAAACGATTTAAAAAAACAACCTGCCAAGGTGACACATGTAGAAAAGACTTATAAGAAAAAATTTGCACCTCAGCTTTATGATTTAACAGAGTTACAAAGAGATGCGAACAGAATTTTTAATTTCTCTGGAAAACAAACACTTTCCATCATGCAAAAACTATATGAACAACATAAGGTTCTTACTTATCCACGTACAGATTCACGTGTTATCTCCAGTGATATTGTACCGACATTAAAAGATCGGTTAAGGGCGTGTGGAGTGGACCAATATGCCAAAACTGCAGCAAAATTGCTCCGCAAGGAATGTAAGCTATCCAAAGCAGTGGTGGACAATGCTAAAGTCTCAGATCACCATGCTATTATTCCTACAGAACAACAGGTTAACTTGAATGATTTAGATGATAAAGAACGAAAAATCTATGATTTGGTTGTTAAAAGGTTCCTGGCTGTCTTATCTGATCCGTATGAATATGAGCAGACTACTATACAAGCAGTTATTAGTGATGAAAGATTTGTCGCTAAAGGAAAAGTTGTTAAAAAGCAAGGCTGGAAAGAGGTTTATGACAACAAATATGAAGATGATGAGTCAAATGACAATCAAACCCTTCCTGCTATAGAAAAAGGAACTACGTTTACTGGATTAACTTTAAAACTTACCGAAGGGGAAACGAAGCCACCCGAACATTTCACAGAAGGTGGACTTTTACAAGCAATGGAAAATCCTGTACGTTACATGGAAGATAAAAAGCTTGTAAAAACAATGAACCAAACTGGTGGTTTAGGTACTGTAGCTACCCGTGCTGATATTATAGAAAAGCTATTTAATGGGATGTATATGGAGCAAAGGGGTAAGTATATTTTTCTTACTTCAAAAGGTCGTCAGTTGCTTGACCTCGTTCCGGAAGATTTACGGTCACCAGCATTGACAGCTGAGTGGGAGCAAAAGTTAGGCATGATTGCGGAAGGAACGCTTGAGAAAAATAAATTTATAAGTGAAATGAAAACATATGCAAAAGAAGTAGTAGAGGAAATAAAGAGCAGTGATGAGAAGTTTAAGCATGATAATCTGACGGGAACAAAATGCCCGGATTGTGGTAAATTAATGTTGGAAATCAAAAATAGAAATGGAAGAATGCTTGTCTGTCAAGATCGCTCCTGTGGACATAAGAAAAACGTAGCAAAGGTCACCAATGCCCGCTGTCCTAATTGTCATAAACGTTTAGAGCTCCGTGGAGAAGGTGAGGGCCAAATGTTTATGTGCAAGTGTGGCCATCGAGAGAAATTATCGACATTTAATGAGCGGAAACAACGAGAGAAAAAACATAAAGTATCAAAGAAGGATGTTAATAAATATTTAAAGAAACAGGATGATGGGTTTAAAAATAACGCGCTGGCTGAGCAATTGGCTAAATTGAAAAAGTAGTTTATAAAACAAAGAGCTGCATGCATCTTCTCTTAGATGTTTGCAGCTCTTTTCTCTTATTCAATAGCATCATTAATAACATGATGGTCTGTTTCTTTTGTTTTCTTGGATGCTTCACCATTCGTGTCAGTAGAAGAATGTTTTAGTTCTTCTTTCGCCTTTTTCATGTCATCACCAGCATCTTTTAATTCATCCTTCGCATCTGCAGCTGTGGCGGCAATGTCTTTCGTGTGATCAACAATATCTTCAGTCGTAGATTTAATATCCTTGCCTTGATTGTCTAATACATATTGCACTTTATTCAGTGCTTTTTGGGCGTTTTCGACAACTGTTTTAACTTTGCTTACATATTCATTCTTTTTTCCTTTTGGGTCCTGTTTAATTTCGCTTACATATTCCCCGGCAGTATTCTTTGCGTTTTTCGTTGTGTCTTTCATTTTATTTCTTGAATTAGAATTAATTAATAAATAAGATATTCCAGCAACTGCGCCGACTCCGACAGCTATACCTACTTTATTGTCTTTAATTGTTTGTTTCATAAAAAATCACCTCTCCTATTTGGTTGTATAATTAAAACAGCTATTAATATCTTTTCTCTTCAACTACATTGTGGTTTTTATCTAGAATTTCTAATAAACTTGGACTATTTTCCTTCGCCATTTGTTCTGCAGCTGCAATCGCATCATCTTTTGCATCGTAAACTTCTTCCGGTGCCACGTCTTCCAATTTTACAAACCAACCAGTTACGTCTACATTCGGTGCTACACTATATTTTTTCATATGTCAAAACTCCTTTTGTCTATGTGTTTAGTTACTATTTACCCTACATGTAAAATATAAAACGTAACCGTTATAATAGAACCTAAAGAGGGAGGGGAGAGAAATGGAAACACATGGTTTTCAAGTAAAGGGAGCTATCGATGCTGAAACTCGTTGCAAGCATTACTATTCTGAGGTTGATCGAGTTGCTATAAAATTTTTTTGTTGTAATAGTTATTATCCATGTTATCAATGTCATAAAGAGTATGGTTGTGGGAAAACTGCAGTGTGGCCAAGAGGAAAATTTAATGAGAAGGCAATATTATGCGGTAGTTGTGGAGGTGAGTTGACTATAAATAATTATTTTGAAGCTGCGTCTGCTTGTCCTTTATGTAAAGCATTGTTTAACCCAGGTTGTAAATTGCATAAGCATCTTTATTTTTCCTCCTAAACATGAAAAATTGTTTAAGCTGTTTACTTGCAATGTCACTATCATGTATCATTAAATAATAGATAGGTAAAGCTATCTTTGTTTAAGGACCAAGGGAGGTATAAGTAATATGGCTTTCGTTATTTTGGATCCATGCCGTGCTGAGAAATCCGGTGAGTGTGTGAGCGTGTGTCCAGTTGATTGTATAGAAGAAGGAAAAGATCAGTTTTACATAGATCCGGATATTTGTATTGACTGTGGAGCATGTAAAGCTGTTTGCCCAGTAGAGGCAATAGAAGAGGAATATGATCTTTCGCCAGATCAAGAAGTTTTTCTTGAAAAAGCGGAAGAATTCTTTGCGAATAAATAGATACAGAGGAAAGGCCGTGGCACACAGATGTGCCACGGCCTTTTCTTAGTGTTTCTAATAGGGTTATTCCATGATTCGCTGTATAGATAAACTCGGAAATAACTAAGATATAGAGGCTGCGTAAATCACCGCTGCGGGGAAATATTCCGCTTTCCGCGGGCGGCTGATGAGCCTCGGGCCAACACGATGTTGGTCATGAAGGCGTTGCGACAGGACGTCGCGACTTTAGCCTTCCAACCTTTATATGCGTTCCGGGGTCTCATCGAGGCCTCACCTCCCGCAGGACAAGGAAGGCTTCGTCAGCAATACATCGCACGATGAAAATGTGTATTTTATTTTCGAGTAGTCTCCATATTTCCCCTTCGCTACTATTTCCTATTAAATCTACGAAGAAAAATTGCGTTCACAAAGATCCAGAATATGCTGTGTACGAATTGATTGGAGTGGAGGGCGGCAATCTAAGAACGCCACGTCCTGTGGCAACGATTGCATGACCAACGTCCTGTTGCCCCGCGACTCCTGCCGGAATAGCATGAGGCGAAGACCCTGGACGGAGCGTAGCGGAGGAAGCGGCTGAGGCCATGCCGGTGGAAAGCGTCCGCCTGAAACGGAAATCAATGGGGCACTTCTTCTCAAATATTTCACTGAGCTTTTCATCAATAAAGTTACGTCGCAGTTTACTCCGACTGCGTGAAATACCTTGGTAAAAGAGCATCTGATTTCTTATAGCCCGCAGCTGCTTTATAACAAACCTTTAACCTAAAGCAAGGGGTTTCTTAATCTTCTACAGGTACAGCAAGCTTGCTCACAATCCAGCGCTTAGCTGTTTCCTCATCAATTTCGTAAACTTTACCTGCACGTAGTAATTCACCATGATAAGCTGTTTGGACGTTCATTTTTACTTTAACCATGTTGATAGGCTCCTTTATTATTTATGAATAATTTCAGTATACATGAAAATGACCACAAAAATAAGTGGCAGCTAGTTAGTAGCAACCACTATAATAACTTTACTTTTCAATTATTTTTTCTATTGCTTTATCTATATCCGTTGTCGGTTGTTGACAGCTGAAATTTTCGCATACATACACGGTGGTCTTATCTTCCAATTGTCTGTATTCTGCCGCAAAAGGTGCAATGGTTATAAGGTCTTCTGATCTCTCTGTAACCAATACGCTTACATTTGGCATAAATGTTGTTTGTAGTTTTTTCAATAGTTTTATACGGGCAGGGTCATTTCTTTTCCCAACCACGACTACTTCCTTAGTTGGATTCTCTGTAAGTTGTAGGCTTTGCATAAAGTAAGGAGCTGCTGAAGCCTGTCTGTTTATATCATCGTAAAAGGTGTTATACATCGTTTCGACCCTTTCGAGAAACTGCATTTCTCCAGTTAAGGACCCAAGACGTACGAGCGCCACAGCAGCAACACTGTTTCCAGAAGGGGTCGCTCCATCATAAATTTCTTTATCTCTGGAAATTAATTCTTCACTGTCCTTCCCACTGAAGAAAAAGCCACCATCCTGTTCGTCCCAGAATAAGTCAATCATTTGCTCACTAAAATTCTTTGCCTGACTCAAATAATAAAGAGAAAAGGTTGTCTCATATAATTCCAAATAAGCAATAATCAAGTATGCATAATCATCCAAGTAGGCATTATATTTTGCCTCTCCATCACGGTACCGTGCTTTAAGACGATTTTGTTTGATAAGATTTCTTTCAATAAAGTTCATTGCCTTCTCAGCCATCCCAGTATAGTTTTCGTTTTGAAAAACTTTACTGGCCTTAGCTAATGCTGCGATCATCATGCTGTTCCAAGCAGTTAGGATTTTATCATCCACATGTGGGTACACACGTTTTTCGCGCTCTTCCAGTAGCTGCTCCCTTGCTGTTTCCAATTGTTGTAGTAGGTTCTTATCGTTTAGTATTTTTCCTAAGCTAACTTTAATTGAATTTGGAATGTTTTTCCCCTCAAAATTGCCGTATGGTGTAATATCATACACTTCAGCAAAAATTTCTCCAACAGAATTGCCGAGGATATCAAATATTTCTTCTTCTTCCCAAACATAATACTTTCCTTCTTCGCCTTCGGAGTCCGCATCAATGGCTGAATAGAAGGCGTCTTCTCTGCTAGTCATCTCCCTTTCGATGAATGTAATGACTTCTTCACAGATTTTTTTATACAAAGGATGATCTGTCAGTTGGTAGGCTTCGGTGAAAACGGTGAGTAAAAGTGCATTATCGTAAAGCATTTTTTCAAAATGAGGAACAAGCCATTTTTCATCAGTTGAGTAGCGAGAAAAACCAAAGCCAATTTGGTCATAGATCCCACCCGAAGCCATGGATTGTAAAGTCAGTTCAACCATTTTTAAAGCAGCTGTTTTATCCGTAAAGTAATAATGCCTGAGTAAAAATAAACTGTTTTGGGGCATAGGGAATTTAGGAGCACTTCCGAATCCGCCATAATTAAAATCAAAAATTCTTCCTAGCTGTTGAAAAGCTTGATGAACAAAGTCATTATTTAATCGTTGTTTACTTTTAGAAGAGACCGTTTTAGCTAATGCACGTTCTACGCTATTCGTGACTTCGGTAATGTGTTTCGGATCATTAGTGTATTTCAAATATAATTGCTGAAGAGCTTCAATCAGTCCTGGTCTGCCGTATTTAGATTGCTTCGGGAAGTAGGTCCCTGCATAAAAAGGGACTTGATCTGGTGTCATAAAGATAGTTAACGGCCAGCCACCGTGACCTTCCATCATCTGACAGACCTTTATATATACAGCATCAACATCTGGGCGCTCTTCCCTGTCCACTTTAATAGCCACATAATGTTTATTCAATAAAGCAGCAACTTCCTCGTCTTCAAAAGATTCATGTGCCATGACATGACACCAATGACACGTGCTATAACCAATGCTTAGAAAAATTGGCTTTCCTTCTCGTTTGGCCTTATCAAAAGCAGCCTCACCCCAAGGATACCAATCTACAGGATTTGTAGCATGCTGAAGCAAATAAGGGGATTTTTCAGTGATTAACTGATTGTTTTTGTTTGGAGTTGTCATCATTGTCACCTGCCGTTTTTAATTTAGTTTAAGCTTACCTTACCATATTCCGTAGAATCAATTCCAAAAGTGTAAGTGGATAGCTGAGCATTTTATGATGTAATAAACAGCAGACAACAGTAGAAGAAACCTATCGCTATATAATAAATTAGTTTTTTGCAGCTGCAGTAAACCCTTTAATAACATGGGTATGCCCATTACTTTCTTTTGTTTTAAATTCTGTATAATGAATGTGGGACCCATCGGGCAATTGAGTTGGTGGTCCTGTATATGCTTCATAATAGTGAAAGTGTCCGTCATTAAAAGTAGTATTTCCATAAACCTTGTGGACATGTCCGTCCTTTGAGTCGATAGCGGGTCCAGTGACCCCAGGATGTAAATGTGTATGCCCACCTTCACAAGTGGTAGTCCCGTAATATGCATGTGTGTGTCTTTCATTGCCTTTCATTTGATCCTGCTGTTCCCTTTGAATATTTTGAGGGGTGCCTTCAGGGTGATTTAAATTATATGGATGTTGCATTAGTTTTTTACTATAAGGAAAACTGAACAGCATAGGAGATATGCCACGGTACATATGATTGCCTCCCTGTTATAATTGTAGTCCATACAATATATTCATGAAGTGTATTTTTAGATAACAAAACAATTTTTTTAGGAGATTTTATAAGCAATTCACCCCCTCGATAGAAATAAGAAGTCAATTGTCCATTTCACATGTTAAGATAGAAGAAAAGTGAGGTGGAGGATTATGATCTATGAATTGAAAATAGTACTAAAAGATGTAGGAACTCAAGTATATAGGGATATTCAGCTTGATGGACAAACTACATTCGAAGAGTTGCACCAAATAGTACAGATTGCATTTGAATGGTCTGCATCTCATTTATTTGGGTTCTTTGTTGCTAGAACAAATGGAAAAGAAGTGAATCGAATTAGAATGACATCGAAGAAAGATCCCAATGAAAGTTTTTCGAATCCTAGGATAAATCAATCACCTACTTATTATATTGAAGAAGAATATATTGCTGATTGGTTTCAGGTTGTTGGGGATCGAATCATCTATGTTTATGATTATGGGGATGATTGGCAGCATGAAATTACCTTGACACAAATAATTCAACCTAAAGAAGGGGAAGCTTACCCCCAGTGTATGAAGGCGGAAAATATTGCTCCACCAGAAGATAGCAGAGGAGAGTTGCTGGGAGGCGATATTAATCTAGAATTTGCTGACAATAAAGAGTTGCTAAATAAGGTAAACAAGGATTTAGAAGTCGCTTTTGCAAATGATGCGATTCATGTAGATATATGGGAAGAAGTATTAAAAACGGCTAAAGAGTTTCACAGACAAAAGCCATGGAAGAAGCTTCGAGATGATGAGATTTTCACCGTTGTGGATCCTGTCACTAAAGAAAATTTGTTTTGTTCGGTACTAGGAGCAGGTGAAGAAACATTTGGTCTTGCGGTGTACATTGGTCAAGCTGGACTTCAATCTTTAATTGAAACGGTGACGAGAGAAAGTGAATCATTCTCTATCATGCTTAAACAACGTAGTCTGCTGCTCAGCTTTGAAGATAGGGAAGATTTATCAAGGAGCGAGTACAAATTCATTAAATCATTTAATACTAATTTTCGTGGTAAAAAAGCATGGCCAATATTCATAAGCTATGTTCCTGGCTATAACCCTTGGGATATAGATGCTGAGGAAGCAAGACTATTAGTAGTAGCGATGTCCCAAGCTTTAGAAATTTTAGAGGAGATCAAAAGTGGACTTGAACTCCCTGATTTTTTTGAGGGAAGTTCTTTTGTCAAAGTTCCCTACGAGCAGGCTGGAAATATTATATACCAGAATGAGATAAAGGATATCGAGGATATGATTCATGATCAATCCGATTCTCAAGTTGAGTTAGGGGTTTCTGAGCTTACCATTAGAAGACTGAAAAAAAATACAGACAGGATAAAGGCTGAAATAGAATTTAGTCTCCAGTACGTCGATTTGCCTGTTCAAGAAGATCCAAACGAAAGACCAAGATTTCCTGTTTTATCCATTGCTGCAGATCATACGCAAGGTTTAGTCATTTATCAAGATCTTCTCGATACCACTATAGAAAATGAAACTGCACAACAGCAACTTGTGAATTTATTCCAATCAATTGAAGGAATACCTGAAATACTGTATATGAACGCACAAACTTTTCATCAAATTGAACCACTGGTAGAAGAATTAAACCTTTCAGTGGAAATCACCCAGGAACTTACCATTATTAATGAGGTAATTAATGGACTACACAATAGTATCTCACCTTTTTAAAATTAAGGATTGAAAATGAGACTATTGTCGCCAAATAAATGTTGTCAAATTGCCATACTTCCCATTGAAATATTATTGAAATTAATTCTCATTATCAATTAAACTTAAGTTAACATGACATTGTTAAAAGGTGGGTGGGATAATGGGAAACTTATTAATAATATATGCCAGTTCAACTGGGAATACGGAACTAATGGCTGATGCAATAGAGGCATACTTGCGAAAAAAAGATCATCAGGTGGTAAGTAAAACATTCGATTATGATCCAATCAATGTGGAGGACCTGCTACTCTATGATGGGATTCTCATCGGAACATACACATGGGATGATGGTGAGTTACCATATGAGGTCGAGGATTTTTACGAAGAGCTGGAAGATGTAGACCTTACAGGTAAACCTGTTGGCGTATTTGGATCTGCTGATTCCTTCTACGATACATTTGGAGGAGCAATTGACTTACTTGCTGATCGCTTGCAAAGCCGCGGGGCTGTGTTGCTAGATGATAGAATTAAAGTAGATCTCACTCCGAAAGCAAAAGATATAGAGAATTGTGAGTTATTTACACAAAAATTAATAGACAAAATAGAGTAGCCAACAATACATAGGTTGTATCATGTAAATAACATTTTACAACCTATGTATTTTATTGTAATAAAATTTCAGAAAATACTTGTTATTTTAATCCTTCTCAGCTAATGTTGTATGTAAAGATTAATTAGTAAGGTGGTAAATACATGGGGTATATGATTGGTATTGATGGTGGGGGAACAAAAACCGAAGCTTTACTTGCAGACAGAAAAGGGAATGTTATAGCAAGAGCATTAGCTGGCCCAACTAATCCAAATCTAATAACAGTAGAGAAATTAGTCGATACATTCGATGTACTTTTTACCAGTTTACAGGCACAATTCTCCCCATCTATTCAGCAAATTACAGCATTATTTGCCGGAATTTCAGGAGCCGGAAATAAACAAAACCAACAGTTAATTAAAAGTGTAATCCAACGCTTTCTGCCAAATGTGCTCATTCATGTAGAAGCCGATACGGTAAATGCTCTTTATTCGGGTACATACGGAAAGCCGGGTATTGTATTGATTTCCGGTACTGGGTCAATTGCCTTTGGTATCAACGATAAACTAGAAAGAGAACGTGTTGGCGGCTGGGGATACCTATTTGGAGATGAAGGCAGCGGGTTTGATATTGGACGCCAAGGAGTTATTGCAGCATTAAAAGCATACGATGGACGAGGACATCCAACCATATTGCTTTCTGAGTTGTATTCTCACTTCTCAGTAAGCAACCCTCAAGACCTCATCCGAAGCATCTACCAAGCTCCTATACCAAAGGACACGATTTCGCCTTTATCGAAAATTGTATTTCAGGCATATAGACAGAATGATTCCGAAGCGAAACGTATTTTGATGAATGTAGCTGAGGATATGAAAGCAAAAATGATAACCCTACATAAAAAGCTATTTCAAAAGACAGAAATAGTTAGAGTTATATTATGTGGTGGTATTTTTCAAAATAAAGACATTATGCCAATTCTACTTGAAGGAAAATTAAGGTCATATCCTTATTTACAAATAAGCATTCCATCCATCCCTCCAGTTGCTGGCTCACTAATTGGAGCCGCAGTCATGCACAGTGATTGTGTACAGGGGGAATTTATTAGTAATCTGCAAAAATCATACAAATGAGGTGACTAAGATGTCCCATATTAAGGGAGGGTTAACCATAATTAAAGAAATGGTTAATCATTTGGCTCCATCGGAAAAAAAGATAGCGGAGTATATTTTGAATAACCCTGAGGAATCTATTCTGCTTACAGCTCTAATGCTTGGTGAAAAGAGTAATACAAGTAGTGCGGCAGTAGTGCGTCTATGTAAATCCCTCGGGTTTAGTGGCTTTCAAGAACTTAAGATTCGGGTTGCTGGTGATTTACAGGAAGAAGATATACGCGGCTATCGAGATATAGATCCAAAAGAGGATGTAAAAACCATTATAGATAAGGTTACAAGTAACACGATTCAAACATTGAGAGAAACAGTAGATATTTTAAACGAAAAAAACATACAAGAAGCTGTTGCTCTGCTAGGTAATGCAGATTCAGTACTATTTGTCGGTGTAGGGGCTTCTTATTTAGCTGCAAAAGATGCAGAGCAAAAGTTTATTCGGATTAATAAAAATGCGCATGCATTTTCAGATGCGCATATGGCGGCAACTGCAATTGCCAATAAGGGTTCCAAAGATGTGGTGGTCGGAATCTCCTTCTCAGGAAACACCAAGGAAATAGCTAAACTACTTGAGCTTGCTAAGCAAAATAACGTTAAAACGATCAGTATAACAAAATACGGAAGTTCGCTAATCACACAATTCACCGATATTCCGCTACATACTTCTGCAGCAAAAGAAGCCACCTTCCGCAGTGGAGCAACTTCTTCTCGAATTGCCCAATTGCATGTTATTGATATTTTGTTAATGTGTCTGGCATCACAAGAGTACCAACAAACGATTACCTATTTGGATGAGACAAGGAAAGCTGTTTCTTTTCTATCGGGTAATAAAGTATAATTTTTCATTTGTTAAGCTGTTCATGAGCAACTGAGGCTGGGATAAAAGAAAATTTATACATTGAAAATCCGAACCGATTCGTACTATTAATGAATTATGGTTCGGAATCTTTTTGCAACAAATCAGAGAAGCAAAATTTGAAATATTATTACTATTACCTTTTATATGTGTTGACAAAATAGTTCAGTATAACTATAATTAATGAAAATTAAGAAAAATTAAATTAAAAAGAAATGTAAGCGGTTAATAAGACTTAGATATAAAGATAAAGGGGGATGGCATATAAATGGAATTAGCGGGATTGACGACAGAAAGAAGAAATCTTAATAGCTTGCAATTGGATCAAATGACCTCTTTGGAAATACTAAAATTGATGAATGAGGAAGATAAAAAAGTGCCTTTAGCAATAGAAGCAATTTTGCCACAGGTGGATCTTGCTGTTAACAAAGTATTTCATGCCCTCTCGCATGGAGGGAGGTTGTTCTATGTTGGAGCAGGTACAAGTGGCAGACTTGGTGTGATGGACGCATCTGAATGTCCACCTACATTTATGACCTCACCTGATTTAGTTCAAACTGTTATGGCTGGAGGGCAGCAGGCCTTCTTTAAAGCAATCGAAGGGTCAGAGGACGAGGAAAAACAGGCTGTTATCGACTTAGAGGCTAAAAAGTTCTCAAAGAAAGATGTGATGATTGGAATAACAGCAAGCGGAAGAACTCCATATCCCATAGGCGCTGTTAAATATGCTAAAGAATTAGGAGCCTACACTATTTCTTTATCAAGCAATAAAGAATCAGTCATAAGTAATTATGCAGATTGTAATATAGAAGTGATTGTGGGACCAGAAGTACTGACTGGTTCTACAAGGTTAAAGGCTGCCACAGCGCACAAAATGATCCTTAACATGATTAGTACTGCTACAATGGTTAAACTTGGCAAGGTATATGAAAATTTAATGGTCGATGTACATGCAAGTAACTATAAATTAAGAGAACGAGCAAAGCGAAATATCATGGAGATTACCAATGTTACATATGAAAAGGCAGAGGAAGTACTAAATCAAACTAATTATGAAGTGAAACCTGCGATTGTCATGATTGAAAGTAATGTGCCGTACTCTACTGCAAGAAAGGCAATAGCCGAAAACAATGGATATGTAAGAAAAGCAATTAAATCACTATCATAGGAAGCAACATTAATAGATTAATAATCTATTAATGAGTTTCATATATATTAAAAATTAAAGGGGGTAAATACATTGAAAAAAATAATCAATGTTCGCACAATGTTTCTATTTGCAGTCATGTTAATGCTTGCATTTGTAGTTGCATGCTCTTCTGATGATGGAGGCAATACGGATAGCGGTTCCGATAAATCCGAAAATACATCAGAAGGAGGGGATGGAGAGATCTCCGGAGATCTGGAAATTCAGTATTTTGTTGGTGGGTATGGAGATTCGTGGTGGAAGGAAGTTATTGGGGATTTTAAAGAAAAATATCCTGATGTGAACGTGATTGAGCATGCAGGCCCTAATATTAACGACGAGATGCGTTCTAGATGGGTTTCCAATGATCCACCAGATGTTGTTTACATTGATGGCGCTGGATCTAGTGAAACTCAAATGGTAGAAGATGGTCAGTTGATGAATTTAACTGACTGGGTACAGGATATTGAGCTAGATAATGGCGATAAGCTTGTTGATAGTTTTATCGTGGAGCCAGGTAAATTTGATGGAGATATCTACTCCCTTCCATTAGTTTTTGATACATGGGGAACTTGGTATGACAAAGCATGGTTTGAAGAAGAAGGGTTCAAAGTTCCAAGTGACTTTGATAGCTTTATGAGCTCCATGCAGGAAATTAAAAAAGAAGCAGATATTGAACCATTTGTAACTTCAGGACAGCATCCTTATTATTTCCTTCGTGGCATGCTTTATCCAGCATTTGGAGCAGCAGGAGGAGATGAATTATTAGCAGATTTAATTACTGGTAAAGAGGGAGCATGGACCAGTGATGTGGTTCTCGAAACAATGAAGAAGGTAGAAAAAATGCAAAAGGAAGGCATGTTTGATGAAGGGCTAGGAGCGTTGAACCATACACAATCTCAAATGAACTTCCTTCTACACGAAAATGCTTTTATCCCAGTAGGGTTCTGGCTACCTAATGAGATGGCAAATGACATTCCTGAAGGCCTGGAATTTGGCTTTATCCCTTCCCCTATGCAAGATAAGGGTGAACCGTTCGCTATTGTACCTGATTTACGTCCATTGGCAATTGCTGAAAATGCAGAGAATCCTGAAGCAGCTAAGGCCTTTGTTGAATTCGCTTTTACAAGAGATTATGCAATGTCCTTCTCTGAGCATACAGGAGCAATTATGAATATTACTGGTGTCGATTTGACTAAAAACGAAAACGTCCCTAGCTACTTAACAGAAGCTAATGCAATGATTAATGATCCAGAACAAGTACAAATCTATGAAAAACCACATCCAATGAGTGCAGATTTAGAGACGCCGGTTGGCAATGCATTAATGTCCTTAATGTTAGGTAATATGACTGCTGAAGAATTTGTTCAGGAAGCTGAAAAAGCTGCGGCGGATTACCGGAAATAAGGAAATGAGGCTGGTATGGAATATAGGGCATCTTCTTTGCTCCATGTTCCATACCGTTCATTTTTAAAAGGAAAGAGTGATGGAATGGTACAGTCAAAAAAACAAAAGTATACTTTTTTGGCTTTTTGTTTGATTCCTACATTTATCATGTTTGCAATTTTTACCCTTTACCCACTGTTTAGTGGCTTATATTATTCATTTTTTGATTGGTCAGGCTCTTCACAGAATAAGGATTTTATAGGGATCGACAATTACATAAAGCTTTTTAATGATGCAATTATTCCAGGAACAATTATTCATGATTACTTTCTGGTGGCGACAAAAGTGATTGGTATTATGGTTATGGCATTATTTATCGCTGTTGCTTTAACACAATTGAAAATTAAGGAAGCCCCTTTTTATCGAATTGTTTTTTTCTTCCCTAACATTATGTCAGTTGTTGTTATAGGTATATTATGGACTTTTATCTATAATCCAAATCTTGGTTTAATTAATTCAGGTTTAGAATTTATTGGACTTGAGAGTTGGACCAGACCTTGGCTTGGTAGTGAAACATGGGCTTTGCCAAGCTTGGTGCTACCATCCATATGGGCAGGAATCGGCTTATTTATGCTTATGCTGATGGGAGGAATAGCAAATGTTTCAAAAAGTTATTATGAAGCTGCTGAGATCGATGGTGCCAATGAATGGCAGCAGTTTTGGAAGGTTACCCTGCCATTGATTTGGCCACAGATCAAAATTTCAGTGCTTTATATCGTTATAACTACATTAAACGGTTCCTTTATTATTGTACAGGTTATGACTGGCGGTGGTCCAAATAACTCTACACATGTCATGGGGTCCTACTTATATCAACAAGCTTTTGTCCAATTTAATTTCGGATATGGAGCAACTATTGGAGTAATGATTCTTGTATTCTCCTTACTAACAGTGTTAATTCTACAATTCTTTATGCGAAGAGACAAAGTGGAGTACTAAGATAGAAGAAATAACAAAGGAGGAAGCGAAGGTGAAACGAAGTGTTGGTCAAATCCTGGGAAGAACCGGGATACGAATTCCTCTCATTTTATGGACAATTGCTGTGTTGTACCCGATTTTTTGGATGTTTCTCGGTGCGTTTAAGTCAAACGCTGAAATCTATAGAAATCCCTGGGGGTTTCCGGAAAGCTTTAGTTGGCAAAACTTTATTGATGCGTGGAACAACTATAATATTGATACAAGCGTATTTAATAGTTTATTTGTCACTGTGCTGGGTGCGGCAATTACCCTCGTACTTGCCATTCCGACTGCATATGCGATTGAACGATTAAATTTTAGAGGAAGTCGGTTTTTATTTACCTTGTACGTATCTGCCATGATGATTCCTATGGTGCTAGGCTGGATCCCATTATTCTTTTTATTAATGAAACTAAACCTGCTTGATAATATTATTGGTTTATCTATTGTTTATGCTGTTAGTCAGTTGCCGTTTACGATTTTTGTATTAACAAGTTTTATGAGTACAATACCTAAATCCTTGGAAGAATCAGCAGCGATGGATGGTCTGTCTCCATATGGAGTGCTATGGAAGATTATTACTCCTCTAAGTATGTCAGGGATTATTACGGTGACTATTATGAATGCGATACAGTTTTGGAATGAATATTTTATGGCATTAATCTTTCTGCAAACACAAGAGAATTATACATTAGCTTTAGCAATTGATTTTATAAGCAGTGAGGCGCAATATACGAACGCATGGGGCACGTTATTTGCAAGTCTGGTTATAGCAATCACTCCTGTTATTATATTATATGCCATTTTCCAGCAACGAATTGCAAAGGGAATGACAGAAGGGGCAATCAAAGGATAGGATTAATAAAAACAGCATCCGCTTAGGGATGCTGTTTTTTTATTCTAGAATATTAGTATAATAGATAGTCTTTGCGTAGTTTCTCAAAGTCTTTCAATTCATGTTTCCACTGTTTTTGTATTTCTTTTACAGAGGATCCATCCTCAATTGCTTCACGGACCCAGCCATTGCCAATCAGATTATCAAAAAAAGAAATACCTGAACTATTTTCTGCTCGGAATGCAAAATCTTCAGGGTACATGTCATTGATTGTTTTCACAATATGCAGCCCAGTCTCCACAGGCTTATATGCTTTCTTATTTGTTATATGAATTTGGATGCCGTGACTTAACTTGCCGCTATGCTTTGAAAAGGATGGTGTAAAAGATGCAGCACGGAACTTTACGCCAGGTAAATCTTTCTTCGTCAGTTCTGTAGCGAGCTTTGTTCCATTTATAAAAGGTGCACCGATGAGTTCAAAAGGTTTCGTTGTTCCACGACCTTCTGATACATTGGTACCCTCAATTAAAGCGGCACCAGGATACACAATTGCTGTAGTCAGTGTTGGCATATTTGGTGATGGTAAAACAAATTCCAGGCCTGTATCATCGTAATACATATTTCTTTTCCAACCATCCATTTTCACTACAGTTAAATCAGCATCAATTTCAAATTCATCATTGAATAACTCTGCCAATTCACCCACAGTCATGCCATGGCGTAATGGTATTGGATATTTTCCAACAAAAGATGCATAGTCGGGGTCAAGTACAGGGCCTTCTACTTTGTGCCCACCAAGCGGATTTGGGCGGTCAAGCACAATAAATGGAATGTCATTTTCCTGTGCTGCTTCCATTGCGTAAGCCATTGTGTATATATAGGTATAGAAGCGTGTTCCTACATCCTGGATATCGAATAGCAATACATCAATGCCCTCGAGCATTTCAGGTGTTGGTTTACGAGTCTTTCCATATAGACTGTATACGGGTAAGCCGGTCTCTTCATCCATGTAGTACTCAACATATTCACCTGCTTGTGCATCACCACGCACACCATGCTCCGGACCGTAAAGGGCAGTAAGGTCTACATCACGATCCTTGTGCAAACGATCAACAATACTATTTAATTCTTGGTCGACTCCGGTAGGGTTGGTAATTAAACCAACCCGCTTTCCTTTAATAAGATCTTTTTGTTCGTCCAGTAGTACTTCCACACCTAACTTCAATTTGCTCGGATGTTTTTTACCTTTTCCATTTCCTTTATCAGCAAATGCAGCAGTGAGGGAACTTAAAATCAGAAGTGCCGCAAAAAACATAATAAACGATCTTTTCATCTTCTAATACACTCCTTTGGTTATGATAATGATTTACCTTTTCTTAATAAGAGAGTCCTGTTCCATAGTTATACAAAATGCTACCTTGTTGATTCGGAATCGTGACAGGGAGAAGGCCAGTAGGATTATTTTTGCCAAACAATGTTGCTGCTGTAGCCCGGAAGCTTGCATTTCTGAAACCATATTGAGCAATGAAGGCATCAATTTCCGGGTAGGCCATAATGTCATATGGGTTACGGATTGCTACTCCCGTGACAGGTACTTCTAGATGTTCTATCAGCTGATCTACCAACTGCATTTGTGAGCTTTCTGGTGATCGACCGTTGACGTTATACGTATATGTGCCAACAATTACAGTTGTAGCTTTCTGTAATTGAGCAAGCTGGCTATCGGATAATGGTCCACTAGCTCGTATCAATTCTGAGTTTGAGTGGTGGCTTTTCACAGCGTTGAAAAGATCTGTAATAAATGTGTTGCCAACTACCACAACTTTATCGTCTGACGAGAGAGAAAGAGGCAGAATGGCATCATTCTTCACAAGAGTGATTGAGTTGTCAGCTGCTTCCTGCTCGACCTCTTTATGTTTGGCTGAGCCAACAACCTGCTTCGCATTTCTAATTTTCTCAGAGATTGGTAACGGATTATCTTCTTTAATAATCCCACGATTAATCTTTAACTTGAGTATTCGCTCTACAGAAGCATTCACACGTGCTTCTGTTATTTCACCGGTTTCTACAGCCTCGTATAATCCCACTGCTACTTCTTCCAGTCCCACAGGCATTAGGATAATATCGGTACCAGCATTCACTGCTCGGATCACTGCGTCAACAGAGCCGAAATGATCAGCTATTGCTTTCATATTCAAAGCATCAGTAATAATTACTCCATCATAATTCATTTCTTCCCGCATAAGCTCTGTTAGTACTTTATAGGAAAGTGTAGCAGGTAAAGATATTTCCGATCCATCTTTTCTAGAAATGACCTTCGTGTTATCTATTTTTGGGAAAGTTACATGGGCTGTCATAATAGCATCGATTTCATTATTCATTGCTTGTTGAAATGGATACAATTCCACTTTCTTTAAACGTTCTAAATCATAAGGAACCTCAGGCAGACCTAAATGGGAATCGACCGCTGTATCTCCGTGCCCAGGGAAATGCTTTGCAGTTGCTGCTACTCCCGTGCTTTGTAAACCTTTGGAATAGGCGATACCTAAGTCAGCAACTAGTCCGGGATCTTCGCCAAAAGAACGTACACCAATTACAGGGTTATCAGGATTATTATTAACATCTAATACAGGCGCTAAATTCATATTGATACCTAGTGCGTGAAGCTCTTCGCCAATTACTTCCCCAACCTGTGCTGCTATTTCAGGAGAACGGGTTGCACCCAATGCCATGTTTCCAGGCATGTCAGTACCGGATTGCAAGCGTGTTACAATGCCACCTTCCTGATCTATTGTCATCAATAAACCATATTTTTCAGCGGCTCTCTGATAGTCTGCTACAAGTTTTGCGGTCTGGTCCGTTGTCACTACGTTTTCTCTAAAAAGAATGATTCCACCTAGATGATAATCTTTTACTAACTGTTCAATTTCAGGAAGCATCTCCGTTACGTCATCGCCATTCCACTTACGAAAGTCAGGCATTAACATCTGTCCAATTTTTTCTTTAACGGTCATACGCTCAACTGCTTGTTCAATAAGATCATAACGTTCTCCCTTACGCTTTAGAACAAGTTGTTTTCCTTTTTTATGATGGACGGCGATTCGATCTGTAAATTTGCCATCTGATACGGTAATCCAAGATCGACCATTTTGGCCTGTAAAAGTAACCGTACCATTCCGGTCCACAGTTGCAACATTTTTATTACGTGAACTCCAAGTTATATCTTTATTTATATTTGTAAAATATCCATCCTTATAAAGGTGTAATGCCTGTAAATCGATATGGTTATTTTCTACATTAATTTCTGTTTCAGGTACATTTTGTAAGATTATCAAATCATTTATTTGTTGGTCAGTCTCTGCAGAAACTAGCGTAGTACTAAAAGAGCTAAAAACTAAGATAGTAAACAATATAAGAAGAAAGCTTCTCTTTTTAGAAAACATAATTATAACCCTCCTTTAAAATTTTTAGTAGGATCGCTTTGTCCATTCGTCACTTTTCATGGAAAGTGGTAGTTTCCCTCCATTTTCAGTTTCTAATTCCAGATTAGCAACATACCAGCCTCTGCCATTATTATAAGTATCTGTTTTATAGCGGAAGCGAATATGGGTTGCATTTGCAGGAATTTGAATCTCTGTGGACTTCCATCCCACACTACTTCCGGTGAAAGGAGGGTGAACAGTTGACCAATTCTTACCGTCACTCGATATCTCAACTAGTCCCATATCGTAATTTGCTTCCGTTCGATACCATGTATCAAATGTAAGAGTCGCTGCTTTATTACTAGTTAATTCAGCTGTAAGTGTTCGATTTAATTGATCACCATATCCTGAAAACCATGCTTTTTGCTTACCAGGTATCTTGACTGGTATGGCATCAGCAACTTGCCGGGCAAACTGGCGCCTCGCTGGGTTTGTAGAAACAGTTTCCCTTGTTGGATGTACTCGGTTTGTTAACAATATGGCAATGGTGTCATTGTTTTGGTTAATAACAAGTGAGGTTCCTGTATAGCCAGTATGCCCAATGGAGTTGGCTTCAGATAAACCATCCATATACCAGCTTTGTGAAAGCTCCCAACCAAGTCCATGTTCATCTCCAGGAAACTGAGGGATTTGGTTATTGACTAACAGAGAGACTGTTTCCGGCTGGAGTATTTGTTTCCCTCCGTAATGGCCATCGTTTACGAACATATGGGCAAGTTTTGCTAAATCTTTTGCAGTAGAAAACACACCAGCATGTCCAGCTACACCATCAAGTGACCAGGCGCTTTCATCATGTACTTCGCCCCAAACCAGTCCTCTATCCGTCCATGGCTGAAATTCTGTTGCGGCAATCCTTTGTTTTAAATGCTCGGCGGGATTGTACATCGTGTCATTCATTTTTAATGGTTTAGTGATTTGGTCGGCTACAAATTCATCTAACCTTTGTCCGGAAAGTCGCTCTATTAAGGCACCTAATGTGATCATATTTAAATCACTGTAGGTATAAATGGAGCCAGGTTCATTGCTAAGCGGGTATTGAAAAACATAGTGCAGTCGTTCTTCACGGTTTTCACCTATTGTATAGAGGGGAATCCATGCCTTGAAACCGGATGTATGTGTCATAAGTTGCTCAATCGTTACATTTTGTTTGCCATTTTCAGCGAATTCAGGAATATATTTGGCTACTGGATCATCCAATTCAAAATAGTCTTCTTCATACAACTTCATAGCTGCAGTAGTAGTGAAAATTTTGCTGATGGAAGCAAGATCAAAAATGGTGTTCTTTCTCATAGATACAGGGCTCTCCGCTTCTGTCCCTTTATCATCGGTATACCGAAATGCATCTCCATATGCTTTGTGTTGGACAATATGACCTCTTCGAGCAACTAGTGTAACGGCACCAGGCATTGTACCTTTATTAATCATTTCCGTCATAATCTGGTCAATACGCAATAAGGGAGTTTTAATCATGCCGGCTCCACGGGCAGAGCCAGGGTGAAGGACTGGTGATGTAGGACCCGGTGCGCCCCAAGAAAAGACAGGATGAGTCTTTTGAGGTACGACTTGTTTTGTATTCTTATTCTCAATCGTTGGTGCAGGGGGCTTATCAGCTTCAGCGTAAACGTTGGTATGCGAGCTAAAGATAATACTGGTTGACAACAAGAGGGAAATACACAAAAAAACTGTTTTTTTCATATGATTCCTCCTTTAGTGTTTGAAAGCCGCATGATAGTTTTGGTTATTATGTAAATGCTTTCATTAAAATAAGATTAACTCAAACGTTGGTAGTAAGTATATGGGCTTAAGGTTCTGAATTTATCTAATAATTAAAATATATAATACTAAAGAAGTGGGTAAATAGATGTTTTATTTGAAAACCCAACATATCAGCATGGAAATTTTTTAGCATACCTGCAATCTACTTACCATAAGACTAACTAAACAATAAATTTTATAATTTTTGTTTTTATGAAATATTTAGTTTATAGTGAATGAATATAGGTAATAGGAAAAAAGGACGTTCTATAAAAAATAGGAGGGGTTTAGATGGAATATGCTATCAGTGGCTGGACATTATTTTGGTTTGCTGTTCCGATGCCTTTGTTAATTGTGTGGGCGACAATAACCTTTTTCACGGAGAAGGGCAGTGAAAAAGAATGAATCCAACCTTAGTAACGTTTATTGCTTACCTCATCGTGATGATTGCAATTGGTCTCATTACATATCGAATGACTCATACTCTATCAGACTATGTGCTTGGAGGAAGAAAATTAAATAGTTGGGTAACCGCTTTTTCAGCAGCAGCCAGTGATTTTAGTGGGTGGCTATTAATCGGTTTACCAGGCGCTGCTTATGCTGCGGGTCTCGGTACTTGGAGCCTATGGATTGCAGTTGGTTTGGCAATTGGTGCAATGATTAACTGGCAATATGTTGCCAAGCGATTGCGCATTTATACGGAGTACTCAAATGATTCGATTACACTTCCACAGTTCTTTGAGAATCGTTATAGAGATAAATCTCATTTATTACGGGTTGTATCCGCTCTTTTTATCCTCGCATTCTTCTTGTTTTACACAGCATCGGGGCTTGTCGCAGGAGCAAAACTTTTCCAAGGAACCTTTGATGTCAGTTATCATTTTGCTTTAACCTTAGGTGCAATTATTATTGTTGCCTACACATTTTTAGGTGGTTTCCTGGCTGTAAGTATTACTGATTTTATTCAGGGTGCACTTATGTCGGCAGCTCTGGCATTTACTGCTATTTATGGACTTATTTCCATAGGTGGATTTGGAGAACTATTTAACCAGTTAGGCTCGATTGATCCCAGTCTAATAAATGCATTTGCAGATACTGCTTACGATCAGCCTAATGGAGTGTTTTGGGATTCAGCAGGCGCGATTGGCGCTGTAGGTATAGTTTCTGCTCTTGCATGGGGGCTCGGCTATTTTGGTCAGCCACATATATTAGCTCGCTTTATGGCAATCCGTTCTCACAAAGAAATTAGAAAAGCAAGATTGATTAGTGTCAGTTTAGGTCTTGTTATCCCATTATATGGGTCTTTAATTGTTGGAATGTTGGGGATTGTAACCTTTGATCAACCACTTGCAGATTCAGAGCAAGTGTTTATTCAACTCGTACAGGTTGTTTATAATCCTTGGGTCGCCGGAATATTACTAGCAGCAGTTTTAGCTGCCATAATGAGTACAGTAGATTCTCAACTTCTTGTGTCCTCCAGTGCTTTATCAGAAGACTTTTACCGGAGATATTTCCGAAAACAGGCTAGTGATAAGGAACTTGTTTGGGTAGGAAGGATTTCAGTTCTCGTTATTGCCATTGTTGCTGTACTAATAGCATGGAACGAAACAAGTTCTGTACTTAACTTAGTAGGATATGCATGGGCCGGATTCGGTGCCACCTTTGGCCCGCCAATTCTCTTTTCATTATTTTGGCGGAAAACGTCTCGCAACGGGATTGTTGCAGGAATGATAGTTGGTGGATTAACCGTATTTATATGGCCAATGACAGGGTCAGCATTATACGAAATGGTTCCAGGCTTTGCCTTTTCTTGTATTGCAATAATAATCTTTAGTCTGCTTGGTGGCGGCCCATCTAAAGAAGTAGTTGAAGAATATGATAAAGTTTCTGGTGTAAAATAAGAATTTAGGAGTGATCGCAGATGAGTCAAAATAAACTATATGGCAATACACCATGTTTTTTGGAAGGAAAAAAGGTAAACCTAAAAGATGGATCCGCTAACGATCAGGATGTACTTATTTATGGTGTCCCCTGGGAAGGTGCGGTTACGTGGGGAGATTACACTGGTTGTGAACTTGGCCCGAAGGTGATCCGATTAAATTCCGCACGTTATACTGGATATTTGCCTGAGCTGGATGGGATAGACGTTTTAAATCATTATAAAATTGGCGATTTGGGTGATGTCGATGTCTTGCCAGCAGATACTATAGAAACAATGAATCGCATTGAGAATTTTGCCAGTGAAGTATGGAAAACAAATAAGTTCCCAGTAGCATTTGGCGGGGACCATGGTATTACGTATCCAATCGTAAAAGCATTAAGTGAGGAAGTGGATGGGCAGGTAGGTATCATCCATTTGGATGCACACTACGATAACTACAAAGACTATCAAGGTGATCTGTATGCTAGAAGTACTCCATTTCATCGTATTTATGAAAGTGAAAGTGTAAGGAATGAGAGTATTGTTCATATGGGAATTCATGGTCCAAGAAACGCACCGGAAACAGGGAAATATGCTAAAGAAGTTGGCGCAACAACAATTTCTGTAAGAGAAGTACGAAAAGCAAAAAATTTAGCAGAGCTTGCTGCCAAAGCATACGACATTGCAAGCGAGGGGACAGAAGCAGTTTATTTAAGTATTTGCAGTGATGTACTTGATTTTGCTTTTAATCCAGGCGGACCTGTCGATGGTAATGGACTGACTTCATTTGAACTATTGGAGCTTGTCCACGAGTTTGCGAAGCTGGGTATTCGTGGGATGGATTATGTAGAAGTCTATCCACAGCAGGACACAAATGATAATTCCTCCCACTTTGTAACATATGCGGTATTATATGCGCTTGCTGGGAACATCTTACACGAACAAAAGAAGTAGAGATAGATTAATAAATGGAAGACCACTCTATTTTAGGGTGGTCTTTTTAATTGCTTAGTAAACTCAGGAGTTATAAAAAGTTAATCGTCGAATGATAGACATTAAGTCTCGAAAAAGCACTTGGAATGTCTATCATAAGGCTGATGACGGACATTGAGGCACGGAAATAGGGGGCGAATGTCTATCATCAAGCTGATGACGGACATTGAGGCACGGAAATAGTGGGCGAATGTCTATCATCAAGCTGATGACGGACACTGAGGCACGGAAACAGGTAGTGAATGTCTATCATACGAGGGGAAAGCCCCGTTGTAGCGCCTAAATAGAGAGTGAATCGTTACGCCATATATTTAGTTCAAAAACATGACTTTTGTACTACATATTTTCAGTGTCCCAGCCGATATAAGTACTATATCTGTAAATTAAGGGGCGTATTAACAGAATGGCAATAACATTAAAAAGAAAGAAACCGACAAAAGTACAAGAGCAATCTCTTATAAAACAAAGCAAAAAAATGAAGCCTATTTTTCAAGTTGCTAAAGGTTCAGATTTGGAAAAACAGTTAAATATGCTTGATTTGACAGAAGACGATTTTGCAGTTGCACAGGCATTAAAGCCTTATGTGGAAAAAGAAAATATAGAAATCATTGATAATTTCTATCAAAATTTGGAGCATAATCCTAACTTAATGGAAATCATCGAAGCGAACAGCTCCATTGAACGATTGAAAAAAACTCTAAATCGTCATATTGTTGAAATGTTTTCAGGGGAGATAAGTGAAGAATTTATTCAACGAAGAAAGCGTATTGCCCTAATTCATGTAAAAATTGGTCTGACACAAAAATGGTACATCGCATCCTTCCAGAAAATATTTGATGGATTGCTCAATATTATCATAAAAAATTTGCCAAATCAGGATGACAGAGTCCATGCTATTAAAGTTGTGACTAAATTATTGAACTTAGAACAACAGGTGGTGTTAGAGGCTTATGATGATGAAGTGATCCGTGTAAAAGATGAAGAAGCAAAATCAAAAATGAGAATACTTGACTCCTTGGAGGGTACAGCAGAGGAATTAGCTTTACTAGGAGAAGAAACGATTACTTCAATTAAAGAAATGACTGGACAGGTAGATGTCATCACTAACAATTCAAAAACAGGCACTGAATTAGCAATAGAAGCGAAAAAAGCAGCGGATGAGGGACAAACAAAGTTAGCAGAAATGAATGTTTCCATTGAAAACATGGAGTCAGGTACAAAAAAAGTAAATCAGGATATGGCAGGATTGGAAACCACTTCTACACAAATTAAGGAAATTATCGAGATTGTTAAAACAATTGCAGAACAAACGAATTTACTTGCACTAAATGCTTCAATTGAGGCAGCAAGAGCCGGAGAACACGGGCGTGGTTTTGCTGTAGTTGCTGAAGAAGTTAGAAAGCTGGCGGAACAGACCGGAAGCTCAGTAACTAATGTTACAGAATTGGTGAACAAAACGAATGAGCAGGTTTTTAATAGTTCAGCATCATTACAGGAAGTACAAGGTTTTCTCATAGATATTAAAACACATATGGCTAACACGGAAGCAGCTTTTGGCAAAATTGATAGTCGTATGGAAAAAACACAAGAAAGTAATCAGCGTATTCAGGATGACCTGGAGATGTTTGAGGAGGCAATCGGAGGGATTGAGCAATCAGCAGTAACAATTAAGGGATCTGCAGACCGTTTAAGTGAACTAATGGAAGAGAAAAATAGATAAATCAGAAAGCTTCCTTTTTTGAAGGGGGCTTTTTTAGATACTAGAAACCTTAGGATTTATTATTTCAGTAATATGTGCTATTCCTTCAGCTCGAGTCCCTAATTAATAACCCTACAGGACAACATCAGCAAAATTAGGCGTTATACCAACACAGTTATAATTACCTATATAGAATTGGAAAATAATCCTATTTACACTTGTTGCACTAAATATTAAATGATATGATCAAGTTGTATTAAATTCAAGATAACTTGATAAGGAGGGAACAGGTTGACCAAAGAAATGATGGAAGATCTGTTACATTCTATCACGCAATGGCTGGATGAATTAAAAGATATAAAGGAAAACGGTCAGAAAATTGATGAACTTTATTCAAATCTAGAAACAGAAGCATCTAACCTGGAGAGTCATTTACAAGGGCTTCAGCAAAATATCAAGCAATTGGATAAAAAGTTAGCAATGGTGATAGAAAGAAGAATGAAAACAGGCACAGAAAAGTTAATAGCACGGAGAGCATTTTAAAGAAGTAAAAGCGTGCGATTTGCAGGCTTATTTTTTTTGGTAATTAACAACCTACTGGCGCATTGAGATTGAACTGGATACCCATTGTGACATTAAGTTAGGTAGTAATCATTATCCTGCCACATGGAAAAATTTTTGCAAAGCTGTTGCCAACCTGAACGGAAGAGAATTTTATTAGCTCAAAGAAGGAAAATAATCATGAAAATATTCTATTCTCTTTCTGGTTTCCTACAGCTAAGTAACAAGGAGATTTCCGGCTTTCTTTGCACATACTCTTTCCAGTTTTCTACGAATTTTCTCCTCATAAAAAGGATGATCCAACTTATGTGTTTTTATTTTACCAATCTTCTTCCTTACCTCAGCATTATGAATAATGAGATTGCGTATTTCTCCTTCTTTAAGTAAGTCTTGAAACCATTGCTTTTTCTTTAGTTCCTGGATGTTTTTTTCTATCTCCTCCTCTGTCACCTTTTTGAACTCATAGCTTTCAAATAGGATAATTATTACATCTATTAAAAATCCCATACAGCAATTCTCCTTTACGTGATTTTCTATTTATAATACGTAAAAAAGAGGTAATGGTTTCAAAATATACTTATAATTTAACTTTCTGTAATGGAAACGGAAATATAAAAGCGAAACATCAGCCTTGTATTTAATTGCTTATCCATTTGAAGCAATCTCTATTTCACTTGGGAAAGAATCGTGCTATTCTAGAAAAACAACCAATTCAATATATAGAATATTTGTTGTAGAAGGAGGGGTACTGTGAATTTAGATAAGCAAAAAGAGAAGCAGCGTTTGGAATTGCAGATGAAGTGGTGTGAACAGAAGGACTATTTCCTTGAAAAAATAAATGAGAAGTTAGAAGAAATGAGATTCATCGCAGTTTACGCTTTAGAAGAAGACCTTTCTGCCTCTGAAAGACAAGAATTGAATGATCAGCTCAATTATTTGAAAAGAGAAGTGGATATGCTGCAAAGTCAAATGCAGCCCATCATTCATTAACCCAAAAGCAACTGTTATTATGGGATATAGTACAAAAATACATATATAACAAAACTGCCAAACTAAATTAGAAACTGGCAGTTTTTTTCTACTGAAGAGCCAACTAACTCCAGTATCTTTGAAATGGCTAAAAAAGAGTATCTCTCATAATAAGGAGTGGCAATTCTCTTCCAGTGTTGCCAACAGAATAAAGATAATGACCAATTCTCATTTAAACTTTCCGCAATAGCTGCCGATATATAAATTAGAAAACTATAAAATCAATGAAACTGCTATACTATAAACAAGTAGAACGGAAAAATTATAGAGGTGAATGAAATGAGAATAGGCGGACTTGCTTCAGGAATGGATATTGATTCCATGGTAGCTGACCTAATGAAAGCTGAACGACTTCCTATGCAAAAGATGCAACAGGATCGTACATGGATGACATGGCAACGTGATGCTTTTCGTGAAGTCAATACAAAATTTCTTAACTTTCGGTCAGAGCTTACTAAAATGAAATTATCGACCACTTTCAGGTCAAGAATGACATCAGCAACGAATGAAAACTATGTATCTGCAACAGCTACAAGTGCAGCTGGGTTATCTTCGTACACTATTTCCAAAGTAGATAAGCTGGCGACTGCTGCAACAAAAGTGAATGGTGGTCGCGTGTTTGGATCCGACACAGAAGATGCAAAAACAGTTGATACACGCAAAAGTTTAGCAGAATTGAAAAGCAGTTTTTCGAGTACTACTGAATCGAGTACTACTGAATCGAAAACTACTAAATTTGAATGGGAGCATGGTAGTGTTAAAAAAGAGACAATCAATTTAGATGAAGCTAAGAAAGTTGTAAAACTTAATTTGCAGGATGGAACAAAATTAACCAATCCTGTAGATATTCATGTTGGTGAAGAGATTGAGACAGGTAACATGTCGGTAAAAGTTGGAAATAGTTATTATAAAGTTGTTATGGGGAAAGATGCTAAAAACCTTGCTTCCAATGAAGTTTTGTTGAATGACACTACTAATGAACTTACATTTAAAGAAAACTTGCCAAAAGGAAGCGATATCAAGGTTAATTATACGACAGATTTACAAATCGATACGATGAAAACAGCAGCAGATGGAAACAAAATTAAGCTTTCTAACCAGGAAATATCTGAAGACGAGTTTGAAATGAAAATAGGGGATGTCGGCTATGTAGTTAATGATAGCAAGATTTATTTAAGTGGTGATGATCAAAAAAAAGATATTCAACAGGGCACTTTAGATAAGGCCACAGGCATTATTACCATGAATGAAGCAATTCCTAAAGATACCGAGGTAAAAGTAACATATAAATATGATTACACAAGCTTTCGTGTAGGTGCCCATACAAAAGACGGTGAAAAAGAAGAAGCCTTTAATATAAAAGCAAGTCAATCCTTTGATTCTATGATTAGTCAGGTGAACAGTGCGAATGTTGGTGTAAGTATGTTTTATGATTCTGTTACAGGTAAAATGACACTAAATCGGACGGAGACGGGTAACTTTAATGGAGCGGAATATACCGACCCGGATAATCCAGGAGATTCGGAAATCATTACAAAAGGTTCGTTCATCCAGGATCAATTGAATTTTTCCAATGCTACAGAAACTGGTGGTAATGATGCTCACTTTACGATTAATGGATTGTCTACAACTAGAAGCTCCAACTCTTTTACTATTTCAGGGGTAACCTTTAATCTTAAACAAACCTTTTCTGCCGAAGATGTGACAGTAAATATCTCTAATGATTCCAACACCGTTTTTGAAAATATCAAAGGTTTTGTAGAAAAATACAATGAATTAATTGGTGGTATTCAGGATCGTTTGCAAGAAGATAGGTACAAAGATTACCGACCATTAACAGATAAACAACGGGAAGAAATGAGCGACAAACAGCAGGAATTATGGGAAGAAAAATCAAAAAGTGGATTACTTCGCAGAGATTCCACATTATCCAGTGCACTAAATGATATGCGTCGTGACTTCTATACCCCGGTAAATAATGGTGAAATTCCTTCTGCCATGCAACAATTAGCTAGTATAGGAATCAGCACTACTGCCAATTATTTGGAAGGTGGAAAGCTGGAAATCAATGAGTCTAAATTAAAAAAGGCGATTGAAGAAAACCCGGAAGCCGTAGAAAAACTATTTAAAAATGATGGAACTGGCTATGGTCAGCAAGGAATCTTGGACAGGTTAACTGATACAGCGAACAAAGTAATGGATACAATAAAAACGAAAGCTGGAAATACATTCCAGACGGAGAATCAGTATACAATGGGAAGACAATTGGATGATCTAAAAGATCGTATATCTTCTTTTGAAAAGCGACTTGTGCAAGTAGAGGATCGTTATTGGAGACAATTTACAGCAATGGAAAAAGCAATTCAAAGAGCTAATCAACAATCGATGTACCTCATGCAGCAATTTGGCGGAGGGATGTAATACCAACTTGTAACATGCACCCTGTAGTGGTAGTAACCCTGCCCTGCAGGGTGTTTTTGCATCATATTTAACATATGACAGTTGTATTGTCGCAATATTATTTTTTTAAAAATACTATTCATTCTTTGTCAAATTATGCCGATAAACATGGGTAGTAATCACTGGTTCTTTATACCCTTCATAAATAAACCTTTAGATAAAGAGTGATGGTTGTTATATAAATGGATCAGTTAAAATTAGGGGGTCACATATGGATAAGACAACAATAATTGGTTTATTTCTAGGTGTAATCGCGGTAGGGGTGGGAATGGTGATGAAGGGTGTTCCTGTAACTGCTTTAGGCAATCCGGCAGCAATCCTTATTATATTCGTCGGAACAGCCGCTTCTATTTTTATTGCATTTCCAATGAGCACGGTTAAAAATATACCAACACTATTCAAAATCATTTTTAGTGCAGACAAGAATCCGGAGAAAAAAGAATTGATTCACCTATTTACAAAATTAGCTGAACAAACACGCAAAGAAGGGCTACTTTCAATGGAGACACAAATGAAGGAATTTGAAGATCCGTTCTTGCACACCGGGCTGCAGTTTGCGATTGATGGTCAAACGCCAGAATTTATTAAGGAAGTTTTAATTGAAAAGATTGAAGCAATGGAGAGCAGACATCAGGAAGGGATTTCAGTCTTTTCCCAAGCAGGAACCTATGCACCTACATTAGGTGTACTGGGAGCAGTAATAGGATTAATTGCAGCATTAGGAAATATGCAGGATATGGATGTACTTGGGCATGCGATATCAGCAGCATTTATAGCTACATTATTTGGGATTTTTTCCGGGTATGTGCTTTGGCATCCGTTTGCAAATAAGCTGCGAGAAAAGTCGAAAAAAGAAGTTGAAATTAAAGAGATTATGATAGAAGGTATTCTATCTATTTCAACAGGGGATTCAGCTATTGTGGTCCGAGATAAGCTTGGCTCTTATTTATCCACGAAAGAATTGGTTCAATTGAAAGAGGAGCAGGCAAATGAGCAGGCGTAAAAAGAAAGATGAACATCATGTGGATGAATCTTGGCTTTTACCATACTCAGATTTATTGACACTGTTATTGGCACTATTTATTGTGTTGTTTGCAATGAGTGAAGTAGATACGCAAAAGTATAAAGAACTTTCCCAGGTGTTTAACAATGAATTCTCCGGAGGGCAAGGTATTCTTGAAGAAAAAGATCCAACAGAGCAACCTTTACCAGCTCCACAACCAGAACAAGAAAAAGAGAAAAACAAGAAAGAAGACGAACAAAATCAAAATAGTGCAATGGAAAAAGAACAACTCCAAACAGTAAAAGAAAATATAAATGCTTATATTAAGAAAAGGAATCTGACAGATGTACTACAAACACAGCTTTCAGATGAGGGGTTACTCATAACGATATCTAATGATTTCTCATTTCACTCCGGAAGTGCAGATGTGAATAGGGAAGGCAAAAAAATAGCGAAGGAGATATCGGGCTTTCTGCTTACAGACCCTCCTCATCAGATCATTGTAAGTGGACATGCAGATGATTTACCTATTCATAATGAAGAATTTTCGTCAAATTGGGAGTTAAGTGTAATGAGAGCTATCCACTTTATGCGTATTGTTTTAGAAAATGAGCAGCTTGATCCAACAAAATTTAGTGCAAAAGGATTTGGAGAATATAAGCCAGCAGTCCCGAATACATCCGAAGCAAATAGAGCAGCTAATCGGCGTGTCGAAGTTCTCATTTTACCTAATTACAACCTTCAAACAGGAGAAAAAAATAAAAACTAAAAGGGGTATACAACTATGCCGATAACAATAGAGGAAAGAAATAAAACAGTTACAAGTTTATTAAATGGAACGAACAAAGCCTTAGCATCTATTGTGCCGATCAATGTTTCCATGAGCAAGCCCAAATTACTTGGTAAATCATTACACCTGCAGTTTGGTGTACTAATTGGTATCACTGGTGATATAAAAGGTAAATTAATTTTAGCGGGCGATCAATCCATGTTTGGAGCAATTGGTGAGAAAATGTTTGGTATGCCATTGGAAGGTGAAATGCTGGCTTCCTTCAGTGGAGAGTTGGGAAATATGTTAGCCGGAGGAATAGCTACAAATATAATTCAGGATGGGGTTAAAACAGATATTACCGCTCCTACCATTATGCAAGGAAATACGACACTAACAGGCTATGAAAAAGCGCTACATTTACCTGTGGCGTTCCTCCATAGTGGAGAAATGGATATATATTTATTACTAGATTGATTGGTCATAGAGAGGATGTACGTAATGGAAACAAGCCAATATATTGATATGTTTCTTGATGAAAGTCGAGAGCACTTACAAGCAGTTAATGATAATCTTCTTCATTTAGAAAAGCAACCAGATGACCTTTCCATCGTCAACGAAATTTTCCGTTCTGCTCATACATTAAAGGGTATGGCCGCAACTATGGGATATGAAGATATTTCAGCCTTAACCCATAAGATGGAAAATGTATTGGATAAAATCCGGAACAGTGAATTGATGGTAACCACCCATATTATTGATATTATTTTCCAAGCAATTGAAGCTTTAGAAGAAATGGTGGAGGAAATTGCTCAAGGAAATGATGGAAAAAAAGATGTCACAGGTTTAGTTAATTCTTTGGATCAGATAGAAAATGGGAAGGCAAATCAAGACACAAATGAAATAAAAGAGGAAGTTAATAGTTTTGAAGCGGAAAAAGTAGAGTTGGATGAATACCAGTCAACTGTCATTGCCCAAGCAGAAGAGCAAGGATTTAAGGCCTATTATATTCAAGTACGTTTAAATGAAGATTGTCTATTAAAAGCTGTCCGAGCTTATATGGTGGTAGAAGCTTTGGAAGCGAAAGGAGAAATTATCAAAACAACGCCTGAAACGGAAGCATTGGAAGCTGGGGACTTCAAGCAGGACTTCACGCTCATTTTCCTTTCAAATGAATCTGTTCAAACATTAGAGACTGTGGTAAATAGTGTATCTGAAATTGAACAAGTAAATATTCAAGGTCTAGCAACCACTATGGAAAAACAGGCTGAAAAAGCACAGCATGAGGAAGCTACTTCTGCTGAGTCTTCAAGTGAGACAGCAGAAGTAAAAACACAGGGGCAGGCTACTAAGTCCACAACGATCCGCGTAAACCTGGAACGGATTGACCATTTAATGAATTTATTTGAAGAGGTTGTAATTGATCGCAGTAGATTGGAAGATTTGGCGGAAAAGCTGGGAAACCCGGAATTAGCTGAAACCGTTGAACATATGTCGAGAGTGTCGGAGGATATGCAAAGCCTTATCCTTACAATGCGTATGGTTGCTGTGGAACAGGTATTTAACCGTTTCCCACGGATGGTTCGCGGACTTGCCAAGGACTTAAATAAAAGAATTGATCTCCAAATTATTGGTGCAGATACCGAGTTGGATCGTACTGTTATTGATGAAATAGGTGATCCACTCGTTCACTTGATTCGTAATTCGATTGATCACGGTATCGAGCTGCCAGCAGAGCGCTTGAAAGCAGGAAAACGAGAAGAGGGTGAATTAATACTCCGTGCCTACCATAGTGGCAACCATGTATTTATTGAAATACAAGACGATGGAGCCGGTATTAACCGGGAAAAGGTAGAGGAAAAGGCAGTTGAAAATGGACTGATTACAAGGGAAGCGGCTAAACAGCTTACAGATGAAGAGATCTATCCCTTTATATTGGCTTCTGGCTTTAGTACTGCAGCCACCGTATCAGATATCTCAGGCCGCGGGGTAGGGTTAGACGTTGTAAAAAGCAAGATTGAAGCCCTTGGTGGAAAGATAACCATTGAATCTGAAAAAGGACAAGGCAGTAAGTTTTCCATTCAGTTACCACTAACCTTATCCATTCTTTCTTCTTTGTTAGTGAAAGTTGAAGAGGAAACCTATGCGATACCTTTATCTTCTATTATTGAAACTGCTTTACTGAAAGAGGAACAGATCATGTCAGCACATGGCAAAAAGGTAATGGACTTTAGGGG
Source organism: Virgibacillus sp. SK37 (assembly GCF_000725285.1). GTDB lineage: Bacteria > Bacillota > Bacilli > Bacillales > Amphibacillaceae > Virgibacillus_Q. The sequence continues at coordinate 2,665,509 of NZ_CP007161.1, read as the reverse complement.
GAGCGTTGTACCACTTGTATCTCTAAAGAGTGTATTTAATGTACCTGACAGTGACAATACTGAAAACGGAAGTGGTCATCATGCAGTTGTCGTCGTAAAAAAAGGAGAAAAGATGACAGGTTTGATGGTAGATTCCTTTATCGGTCAGCGAGAGATTGTTTTAAAATCGTTAGGAAATTATTTAAAGGATGTATTTGCTATTTCCGGTTCTACGATTTTAGGAGACGGACAGGTTGCTTTAATTATTGATCCGAATGCACTAATTAAGTAAGGGAGATCGAATGATGGAAAAAATTACAAAATATATCGTTTTTAAATTAAATAATCAATCCTATGGTGTAAATGTCCAGCAAATAAGATCTATCGAACGGTTACAAAAGATAACAGAGGTTCCGAGAACTTCTGCATTTATAAAAGGTGTGATTTATTATCAAGGAGAAACGGTTCCAGTGCTTGATTTGAAGGAACGTTTACAGCTACCCGAAACTGAAACAACCGAACATAGTCGCTTTTTAATTGTCATGATGGATGAAATGCAAGTTGGGTTAATTGTGGATGCTGCAACAGAAGTAATTGATATTGATGAACAAATAATTGAATCTCCACCACAAATTATTGGTGGTGTACAGGATGTTTTTCTGCAAGGTGTAGCGAAACTGGAAAAGGATTTATTAATTATTCTTGATCTAAAGCGTGTTTTGGACCTATCAGAAACATCTGAAGTAAAAGAAGTTATCCAAGAGATTAAACAGGAGGAAGTATAATGGCAAAAATTTTAATCACAGATGATGCTGCATTTATGCGTATGCAACTAAAGGATATACTAACAAAATTAGGTCATGAGGTAATTGGTGAAGCTGAAAACGGCCATGTGGCAATTGAAAAGTTTAAGGAATTACAACCTGAACTTGTGACAATGGACATTACTATGCCCGAAATGAATGGGGTAGAAGCAGTGAAAGAAATTAAAAAAATTAATCCTCATGCAAAAGTAATCATGTGTTCAGCTATGGGCCAACAAGGCATGGTTGTGGAAGCAATTCAGGCAGGAGCAAAGGATTTTATTGTAAAACCTTTCACTCCAGAACGAATTGGTGAAGCTGTTAACAAGGTTTTGTAGTACCAAATAAGGAGTCATATACAGATAAGGTGAGGTGATTGTATGTCAGCACAAAGTCTCCATGAGACTATAATAAATATGGACTTTCACCATGTATTACAGCCAATTATTAATACATCAACAAATAAAGTATATGGATATGAAGCATTACTTCGCTCCAGGCATTATAGAAACCCGGAACTGTTTTTTAAGCATGCAAGGGAACAAAATGTATTATTTGAACTGGATATGATGTCTATATATAAGGCGTGCAAAATGAATTTGACAGTGTTGGGGGATGTATATTTATTTTTAAATATATATCCTTCTACACTAAATCATCCTGCTTTTATTAATAGTTTGGAAGAGATCACGAGGAAAACAAATGTGAAAGCGAATTCAATTGTTTTCGAAATAAATGAAGCGGAGAAGGGTACGGACTTTTCGGCATTAAACCAGGTCTTGGAACGATTAAAGCAACAGGGTTTTCTAATTGCTTTTGATGATATTGGAAAAGGAGAAGCAACAATAGCTACTGTGCAGAAAATCATCCCTAACTTTGCTAAATTTGATCGCTATTATGCAGATAAATTATTTACGTCTATTCGAAAGCAAAACCACATTAAGAAAGTAATTCATTTATTGGATGGAACGATGGAAATTGTTTTAGAGGGATTGGAGACAGAGGAAGATCTTTTAACAGCAAAGTTACTGGGCGTGCCATATGTGCAAGGGTTTTATTTGGGAAAACCTCAGCCCTTGGAGTTTTATAAGTAACAAATTAAATATAAGTAGATAAGGAAGCGATTTTATTGAAAAAGAAGCAAAAGAAGAAGCAGGCTGGCTTTTTAAAACGTACCATTCAGACACAAATTCTTCTTCCTTTTCTTGGATTAATTTTGATAGCTGGATTAGTTGTAGCAGGAGTAAGTTACTTTTTCAGTGTTAATTTGACTACAAAAGAATTAACCAAGAATATGCAAAGTCAAATCCTTGTGATAAATGACTCCTTTGACATGTTTTTTGATAATCTGGAAAGAGGTATTAGGAGAGTCACTTCAAGTGAAGTTGTATTAGAGGGAGAACGAGAAGATACACAGGAATTAAAACAGTTTTTAAAAAGAAATGGAGATGCGAATAATTCCATTCTAAATACATATATAGGCGATGAGGAAACAGGGGAAATTGTCATTTACCCAAACACCATATTTGATTCTGATTATGATCCAAGAGAAAGGCCTTGGTATAAGCAAGCTGTTGAACAAGAAGGAGCACCTGTCTGGACAGAGCCATACGAGGATGCAGCCTCCGGGGAGATGATTGTTACCATTGCCCAAGCTTACTATAATACGAAAAATGAAATAATGGGTGTAGCAGCACTTGATGTCTCCATAGACACACTAGTTTCTATGGTAGATAAAGTAAAAATTGGGGAGACAGGCTATGCCACATTAATTGATACGAATGGCAACCTTGTTGTACATCCTGATAAAAAGTTAGTCGGAATTAATGTTGCAAAAGAAGGTTTTTATAAACAAATGATGAAAAAGGGTGAGTCCGGGACAGTTGAATATCAACAAGACGGTAAAGAAATGGTCACAGGGTTTGTAAAGAATGGGATTACAGATTGGGTCATAAATGGGACCGTTAATAAGCATGATTTTGAACAGAAGTCACAATCTCTACTATTACCCATCGGGCTTACATTATTAGGTATAATTCTTTTAGCAGTTTTTGCTTCGTTTATTATAACAAAACGGATTACAAAGCCAATTAAAAACTTGCAAAATACGATGAAAGAAGTCGAGAATGGGAATTTCCTGGCACATGTTGAAATAAACAGGCAAGATGAGATTGGGCATTTGTCTACTAGCTTTAAAACGATGGTAAAACAGATGAGAGAAATGATGGCTAAGATTTCTACTATTTCTGTACAAGTTTCCGAGGCATCACAAACTTTGGTGAAAAGTGCTGAAGAAAACTCCTCTGCTGCTAATGAAGTTGCTGTAACAATGGAAGAAATTGCTTCAGGAGCGACCAATCAATCAGAGTTAATGGAACAAAACACGATAGCAACAGATCAATTATCAACAATAATAAATCAATTTAGTTCACAAAATATACAGATTCAGGAAGAGTCTAAGTCAATGAATTTAGCATCAGAACAGGGGCTGAAAACGGTAGATATATTAAAGGGGCAATCTAACCGTACAGAAAAAATAACGGATGAAGTTGTGCAGGCAATTCACTCACTTGATAAAAGGTCAGCAAGTGTTTCAGAAATAGTAGGTAAGATTTCGGGAATTGCAAGCCAGACCAATTTGTTAGCATTAAATGCAGCAATTGAAGCAGCTAGAGCCGGTGAAAGTGGAAGAGGCTTTGCCGTTGTTGCTGATGAAGTAAGAAAACTGGCTGAACAATCGGAACACGCACTAAAAGATATTTCAGAAATTATTGCTAAAATGCAGGAAGAGACAAAGCATACAGTGGGTCTAATCAATGAAACAAGTGAAGTTATTGAATCCCAAACAGATGCAGTTAACAAAACGGAACAGGCATTTCAAGATATTACTAAATCAGTTCATATCAACAGTGAGATGCTCTTGTCTACGATAAGTCTTATGGATGAAATGATGAAGCAAGAAAAAATCATTGCAGATAATACCCGAAACAATGCTTCGATAAGTCAGGAAACGGCTGCTGGTACAGAGGAAATATCAGCTTCCGTGGAAGAACAGACAGCATCTATGGAACAATTAAACCAGCTTGCTGGCCAGCTGGATAGATATTCAAAAAATATGCAAGAAGAACTGAAGCAATACAAAATTGAAGAAAAAAGTTAACCTTTAAGAGAGCTATTGCTATAACAATGGCTCTTCTCTTTTGATGGCTAGAATTGGTTCTTTCCATAAAAGCATATTATCTATATAATTACATCATGATAGATGTTAGTTGGAGGACGCTTATTCATGAAAAAGCTTGTAATAATTACAGAATACGGTTTAATGTGGGAAGGGATTCGCCATACTCTGGCAGAATTATTGGGTAATGATATCCAAATACAAGTTATCGCTAAACAACATATATCCCTGCCTGATAATACTATAGATGCGGATCTACTTCTTCTCGATGTGGGAACAAATGAAGATCAATTGTCATACTGGTTAACAAATTTTGGTTCAACGGATACAAAAATAATCGTATGGTTAGTTGAAATACATAAACAAATGCTATTAAAATTATTTCGCCAAAATTTGGATGGGTATCTTTTTGGGGAAATGGAAATGAATGACTTACTTGCAGCTTTACGAACTATCTTAAAAGGAAAGCAGTATATTCACCCTGAGCTATCCCCTTTATTATTGGAAGAGTACATCCATTTAACGAAGGGAGGAAAAGATAGACCTATTGGTATTCTAACAAAACAGGAATGGAAGGTACTTGAAGAAATTACCCGTGGAAAAACAAATCAGGATATAGCTAAAGTGTTATATATATCTTCTTATACTGTAAATAATCATGTATCGTCTATCTTAAAAAAATTGCACGTATCAGATCGAACAAAGGCTGCTTTGCTTGCTGTACAAAACAAGTGGGTAGAGCTTCAGTAACCTTATACATAAATAAAAACGTCTCCTATTACAGGGAGACATTTTTATTGGTTTTATTTGTCTTAATATTACATCTTTTTATATAGACTTTATATTTCAATTAATTACCCGATAAATAGTATGTAATACATATAGAAGCTAAAACAACAGGGGGTAACCAATTGAAGAAATTATTGAATTTTAAAAGTATAAAAGGCAAAATTCTTTTTGGCTTTTCGATTGTATTTATTTTATTGCTATTATTGGGGGCAGCAAATATAAATTCAATTAACAATACAAACGGAAAAGTCGATGAGATGGTAAACGGAGAATATGAACCGCTTATCGTGGACAAGGAAATGATTATTAATATGCAACACCGAACTTCTCTCCTTCGGGGATATTTATTGTATGGAGATTCTTCCCTGAGAGATGAATTCAGTGATGGCGTTGAAGAAGCGATTGAACTTGAAAATAAACTGCTTGAGGTGAGTAACGATAAAAAAGCGGCTCAACAGATTTTAGATAAAAAAATGGAGTGGGGAACACTCACTGACAAAGTAATAGCTGCATATGAAGATGGCAATGAACAGCGGGCGCTTGACCTAATGGCGAGCATGGTTAGACCTCTGGAAGATGAAATAACCGGGGATTTAACTGCACTATCTGAAAAAAGAGAGAGTAATGCGCGTGCCGCAAATAACCATGTTATTAATTATGGTAAGTTGAATTTAATTGGAACAACCATTATTACCGTTGTCGCACTTGTTTTTGGAGTGCTAGCCGCATTATTGACAGCCAATAGCATAAAGAAACCAATTGTTGCTGTGAAAGAACGAATGAACCGTATTGCAGAAGGGAATTTGACAGACCCAGCCATGGAGGCAAAAACAAGAGATGAGGTTGGCGACCTGATTCTGGCGACAAATCAAATGAGTGCCAATACAAAAGAACTTCTTGCTCAAATAAATATAGTTTCCGATTCTGTTTCTTCCCAAAGTGAAGAATTAACACAAGCAGCCAGTGAAGTAAAAGCAGGAACTGAACAGGTAGCAATAACGATGGAAGAATTAGCAACCGGATCGGAGACACAGGCTAATAGCGCAAGTGAATTATCTGAACATATGAATACATTTTTATTAAAAGTCGAAGAAGCTAATAAAAATGGTGAGAATGTAACAAATTCATCCAATAAGGTTCAGCAAATGACAGATGAAGGAACTGAACTAATGAAAACATCTGCAAGTCAAATGGCAAGAATTGACGATATGGTACAGGATGCAGTCAGAAAAATGAATAATTTAGATAACCAGTCACAGGAAATATCCAAGCTTGTCGGGGTAATTAAAGCCATTGCAGACCAAACCAATTTGCTGGCATTAAATGCAGCAATAGAGGCAGCGCGTGCAGGAGAGCATGGAAGAGGCTTTGCTGTAGTAGCTGATGAGGTCCGTAAACTTGCTGAACAGGTGACTGACTCCGTTTCGGACATTACAGGTATTGTCAGCGATATTCAACAAGAATCTACAAATGTTGCAGAGTCATTAAAGAACGGTTATACAGAAGTAGAGCAAGGAACAGCACAGATGAAGAAAACGGGAGAAACGTTCCAGAATATTAGTAGTTCAGTAAATACCATGATAGATAACATGAGAACAATTACTGGAAACTTAGAAGATATTACATCAGGCAGTCAGAAAATGAATGGAGCAATTGAAGAAATTGCTTCCGTATCAGAAGAAGCTGCAGCAGGTGTAGAACAAACAGCAGCCTCTGCTCAACAGGCTAGCGGATCTATGGAAGAAATCGCAGGTAGTTCTTCCCAATTAGCAAGCATGGCAGAAGAACTGAATAGCCTTGTAGCGCGTTTTGAATTATAGAAATGTAATGAAAACGGAAGCCATTGATACTGGTCTTCCGTTTTTTGGGTTAAAAGACCCTATACAATTAAATATAAAACTAGTATTATATTTAACAGTAAGTTTTAGTTTCGAACTTTATTAAAATGGGAATAATATGATGGGAAGATAAATAATTTATTTAAGTGACCAAAGTATACTACTGAACTTGTATTCTTTTACAAGTAGTCTTTGACTTTCATAGATGATTGGGTGTATACTTATGTATCGTATTAACTAAGTATAAAAAAATATGAGGTGAATGAAAGTGAAGAAATTATTCTCTTCGAAGATGGGATTCTTCGCGATAGCTGTAATTTTATTATGGATTAAAACGTATATAACATATAAAGTTGAATTTAATTTAGGTGTAAGTGGAGCAATGCAAGAATTTCTATTATTTATTAATCCGCTCAGCTCAGCATTAATTATGCTGGGAATTGCCTTATTCGCTAAAGGAAAAAGAGCTGGTATTTGGATTATTGCTTTTGAGGCGGTTTTAAGTTTTATATTGTATGCTAACGTTGTTTTCTATCGATTCAACAGTGACTTTATTACAATTCCAACCCTAATGCAAACAAGTAACTTTGGCAGTATTGGCGGAAGTATTGCTGATCTAACTGCTGGACATGACATCTTCTACTTGTTTGACATCATTCTGTTGATTGCTCTATTTGTTTACTCACGTAAGAATTGGCAGCCAACTCGGATGAAAATTCGCAAGCCATTAGCAGTATTAACTGCAGGGGCAATAGCATTCACAGTAAACCTTGGATTAGCTGAGGCAGATCGTCCCCAGTTGTTGGAACGGACATTTGATCGTAACTATGTTGTGAAATATCTTGGGGCATATAACTTTATGGTCCATGATGCGATACAAAGCGCAAAAACTTCTACACGAAGAGTACTTGCAGACAGTGACGATATAACAGAAGTAGAAAACTATACGAAATATAAATATGCTGAACCTAATGCCGAGTACTTTGGTAAAGGGAAAGGCAAAAATATTATTAAAATTCACCTTGAATCCTTCCAATCGTTTTTGATTGATTATGAATTACATGGTGAAGAGGTTACACCATTTTTAAATAAACTTGTTCATGATGAAAGTGAGAACTTCACTTATTTTGATAACTTTTTCCATCAAACAGAGCAAGGTAAAACAGCTGATGCTGAATTGATTATGGATACTTCCTTATATGGACTTCCACAGGGAGCAGCCTTTGTAACAAAGGGAACGAATACGTATCAATCACTACCAGCAATACTAGACCAACAGCAGGATTATACAAGTGCTGTTTTCCATGGAGATAACAAGTCTTTCTGGAACCGTGATGAAGTATACAAACATTTAGGTATAGATAAGTTTTATGATGCAAGCTACTATGACATGAGTGAAGAAAACATCATTAACTATGGATTGAAGGATAAACCATTCTTCAAGGAGTCCATGCCTATACTTGAGGATATGGAACAACCATTTTACGCACACATGATGACATTGACTCACCACCACCCTTATTTAATTGATGAGGAAGATGCTACTATTGATCCTGCAGAAACTGGAGACGGATCTGTTGACCGCTATTTCCAAACTGCTAGATATCTGGATGAATCATTAGAACAATTCTTTAATGATTTGAAAGAGAAAGGTCTGTATGAAGACTCGATTATAATGATTTATGGAGACCATTATGGTATTTCTGATAATCATAATCGCGCTATGAAAGAAATTACAGGAGAAGAAATTACTCCTCTGAAAAATGCAGAATTGCAACGTGTGCCATTTATGATTAAAGTTCCAGGAGTAGAAGGACAAGGAATAAATCATGAATATAGTGGTCAAATTGATGTTATGCCAACAATGCTTCACTTATTAGGTATCGACGCACGTGATTATATTCAATTTGGTACAGATTTATTTTCTGAAGGACATAAAGAGTACGTTCCTTTCCGGAATGGAAACTTTATGACTGATGAGTATAGCTATGTTGATGGTAAGTTTTATGATAGCAAAACAAAAGAAGTCATCGAGGAACCGACAGAGGAAATGGAAAAGATGAAAGATGAGGTTCTACATGAACTCGAGCTTTCAGATGAAGTCCTGTATGGAGACCTATTACGTTTCTATACACCAAATGAAGATTGGGAGCCAGTTGACCCAACAGAATATATTTATGGTAAAGAATACGATGAAGATTATGAAGAACCAGTAGTTGAGCAAGAACCGGAAATGAAAACAGATAATGAAGTGAACCGTAACCAAGATGAAAATGATATGAAGGAAGAAACAGAATAAATGAAAAAAGCATCTCTTATGGAGGTGCTTTTTTTATTTTAGTATTTAAAATATTTGTATCTATATTATTTTGGGCTAAAATGTAATTCATAAAATGGATAAACTACGAAGTAACTATTGGTCTATAAATTAACTTTGAAAAAACTTTGTTGCTGGAAGATCCCTAAAATATTGAGTCTGGTTATACCATCGCTACGGAAAATACTACGCTTTTCGGGGGCGGCTGATGAGCCTCCTCATGTATCGCATTCCGGGGTCTCACCTATGCCTCATCTCCCCCAGAAGTCTTCGTATTTTCCTCCGCTTAGTTTTACTTTATAAGCAATAAGAAGACACTGTGAGATAACGAACAGATGTCGCACCTGTACCCGGAGGTGTGAAAGCGTCCGCCTGCAGCGGAAATTAATGAGGCTTACCTCTTCAACTATTACAGTGAGCTTTTCTGCAACACAGTTATTTTACATAATCTAAACACGAATAGTTACTTCGAAGTTTCCTCCAACTGTGTACTGAGGTCAGTTAATTTTCCCTTTAGTTGAAGTAGAGCTAAGATATATGTTGACTTCTTTATATTAACAATAAAGACTTCCTCAACCCAAACCCTCCCTGTTACAAACACCATGCTACCCAGTGATACATCTAAAAGCACAAAAATGTTCACAAAATTGTAACATTTACATATGTTCAATAAATATTTACTTTAAATGGTAAATGAAGAATTTTATATGTCTTTATTCGACATAAACAGAAGAAATCTGACAAGTAATTGGCTAAATAAAGAAATAGCAAGGCTGCTTTCGACATATTTATCGAATAATGCTTCTCTTGACCCTTATGGGATAATAGATTCATATCCACTTAAAAATAGGTATAAATAACTAAGAGAGGAGAAGACCGTCTAATTTATTTTTTATATAAATGAAACAGAGAAGGTATACATCAATAGATTAGATTATAGATGCCAAGGAGAGATGTAGCCATGTTGAAAATCATTCCTGCGAATAAGAATGTCCGCTTTATAGGAAATAGACCTATTATACAAAAAGATTACCACAACAGTTCTAAAATGCTCTTTGTAACTAGCTTGCTCTATCCGCATTCATGTGTAAATGACTTACATAAAGAACCATGCTTTTATTTTGAGCAAATGTTTATAAGTAAAGTTAAGCAAATGGAAGCATTAGCATTTATGGTATGATGTACATCTGGAGAAAAACATATTTAAACATGAAATATTTCCTAGGAAATATTTTGTAACTTCTTGGCTAAACGGAGGGGGCATTGTTAAGTATATGCCCCTTACAGCCACTTTCTTTTCCCGAACTCATCCCCACAATAACTAACTTCCTTTACTTCTGTTCCAGTAACTTATTAAATATTATTCAAATGTATTATTGCTCATGCTATTAACACCCCTATGTAAATAATTCAGTAAGAAAATTTTCTTTATCTTATTCCAGAATCTTTATAGATAAGTCCATATTTGAAGGAATTCTTTCTCTTATACTAGATACTTATGCTATATTAATTAATAGGATTTGGGAAGGGAGTTACAACAATGGATTTACATCAGAAAACAAAGCAATATGACCAAACATATCGAGTGTTATTATTTATCGGAATTATTGTTGTCGCATTTAATTTACGGCCTGCTATTACATCTATTGGTCCTTTAATTGGTATTATTCGGGATGATATTGGTTTATCAAACTGGAGTGTAGGATTGTTGACTAGTCTCCCGTTAATTGCGTTTGCTGTGATGTCACCTATCGTCCCGAAACTAGCAAATCGCTATTCAAATGAACGAATTATGTTAGTTGGCCTAATTCTTTTGGCTATAGGAGTTTGTACACGATCGATCTCATTAATTTTTCTATTGTTTGCTGGTACGCTATTTGTAGGATTAGGGATTGCAATATGTAACGTACTCTTGCCAGGGGTTATAAAAGATAAATTTCCAACCAAAGTAGCTTTGATGACGAGTTTATATTCAACCGCAATGGGAATCTTTGCTGCTGCAGCTTCCGGATTGAGTATTCCAATCGCTTCTGGTATGGGTTTAGGATGGAAGTTAGCTTTATTAATATGGAGTCTGCCCGCCATTGCAGGTATTTTTATATGGATTTATTTGAACAAAAAAAATAATCAAGAACAAACTGAAGAGATAAATTATATTAGTCCATCAAATAATCGTATGTGGAAATCACCGTTAGCTTGGCATGTTGCAGCGTTTATGGGTTTACAGTCTTTTTTGTTTTATGTAACGATTTCTTGGTTGCCGGAAATCTTACATGATTATGGTATGGATATAGCTCATGCAGGGTGGATGCTCTCCATGATGCAGTTTATTGGCTTACCTGCAAGTTTTTTTGTCCCGGTAATAGCGGGTAAATTTAAATCACAAAGACCGATAGTAGTAGTAATGGCTGCATGCTCGGTGAGTGGATATGGTGGATTATTGCTAGGAAATTCCTACGTAATGTTGGTTATCAGTACAATTATAATTGGTATTGCATTGAGCGGTACCTTTGCTTTGGCACTGGCATTTCTGGGAATGCGAGCAAGAAATGCTAAACAGGCTGCAGAATTATCAGGAATGGCTCAGGCACTTGGGTATGTATTGGCTGCAGCTGGTCCTATATTTATTGGCTATTTATATGATCTGACACATCTTTGGGCAGTACCTTTACTAACTTTAATTATCATCGCCATAATGGTAATGGGTTTTGGGCTAAGTGCTGGGCGGGACATATATGTATTAGATGGAGAAAAACAGAATTAAAATGGATAGTAAAATGCAACAAAAAAAATATACAGTTAGCGATTCATATTTTTGGAAAATTACTATTAGCCTAGCCTTAGCCTCTTTCTTTGTATTTGCTTCCATGTATGCAGTGCAGCCTTTGTTTCCTATTTTTGTATCTGTTTTTGATGTATCTGTTTCACAATCCAGTATGACACTTTCACTAACCATTATAGGATTGATTGCCGGTTTAATTATCCTTGGGTTTCTTTCCGATCGCAAGGGACGAACTATGTTCATAAAGTTTTCTCTCATAGGATCCGTCGTGCCTTTTTTGCTAGTGCCTATGCTTGATTCCTTTTCAGCTTTGCTTCTATTAAGATTATTGCAAGGTTTTGCATTAGCTGGTTTACCAGCAGCTTCATTGGCATATCTTAATGAAGAGATAGACCAAAAGAGTATAGGAGTTGCGACAGCTCTCTATATATCGAGTAATGCTTTAGGAGGTATGGCTGGCAGAGTCATGACTGGTTATATTACTGATCATTATTCTTGGGAAATTGCTTTTTATTTTCTTGCAGTAATAGGCTTATTCGTGCTTTTTATTGTTTTAATTATGTTGCCTGATTCGCGATTTTACCAAGAAAGTAATCTGTCATTTCAAAAAGATCTAGCAGGATTCTTATACCATTTAAAAAACCCCTCACTCTTATTAGTTTTTGGGATGGGAATTGTTTTGCAATTGTCTTTTACAGGTGTTTGGTCTTTTTTGCCGTTTCATCTGCAAGAAGAGCCATTCTCTTTACCTTTACATGCTATTTCTTATATGTTTTTTGCTTATGGGCTAGGTGTTATAGGAGCACCGCTTGCTGGTTGGGTGGCAGGTTACTTTGGCTTAAGAAAGGTTCGCATGATAGGTATTATTATTCTCTCTTTAGGTATATTTTTAACATTAAGTAATTCTCTTGTTGTTCTTGTCATCGGTCTATGTGTCAGCTGTCTAGGCTTTTTTACAGCTCATTCTCTAACAGCTACCTCAGTTACTGATGAGGCTCTCCATCATAAAGGAAGTGCTTCCAGCCTATATCTTGTAGCCTATTATATTGGTGTGAGTCTGGGAAGCACAGCACTTGCTCCATTGTGGGAAAATAATGATTGGATAGGACTAATTATCTTCGTCGGGTGTTTGCCAATTACGTATCTTTTCTTAGTAAGAATGGTTTCCAAGCGTTTTGCTAAAAAGTAATAAAAAAGAGGTGCAATCTAAGTTGCACCTCTTTTTTAAAAAGTTATTTATTTACAAAATCCGGAATGGTAGTGAGATCGATGCCCCAGACCAGTGGAAGCAAGTAATAGACTGCTAGAGTAACTAAAAGGATGCCTGAAATATTTAATGCAAACCCTGCCTTTGCCATATCAGGTATCCGCAAATAGCCTGAACCAAATACGACAGCATTAGGAGGGGTAGCTACCGGAAGCATAAATGCACAAGATGCAGCTATCGCAGCTACGATCATTACAGCATAAGGGTGGATACCTAGAGCGACTGCAAGTGCGGCCATGATTGGATACATCATATTGGCAGTAGCCGTATTGGATGTAATCTCCGTTAGGAATATAACAAGTGCTGCAACAAGAAGAAGAACGATAAATATATTAATTCCTTGTAGCGCGTTTAATTGCCCACCGATCCAATCAGATAACCCAGAAGCTGTAAAACCTGATGCAATAGCAAGTCCGCCCCCAAATAGCAAGAGAATACCCCAAGGCAATTTAATTGCAGTTTGCCAATCAAGTAAAAAGTCTCCTTTATTATTTTTTGCTGGAATAATAAATAGAATGATAGCTGCAGACATAGCAATAATTGCATCACTAATATTTGGGTTAATTGCCGTTAGAATAAATGAACGCGTAATCCATGCAAAAGCAGTTAAAGTAAATACTACGAATACTGCCTTTTCCTCAAAAGATGGTAAACCAAGTTTCTTCTTTTCCTCTTTTATAACAGTTTGTCCACCTGGCAATTGTTTCACTTTTAATGGATAAGCTATCTTTACAAGGTAAAACCATACAATGAAAATAAACCCCCAAGCAATGGGAACACCGAATAACATCCATGATGCAAAGGATAACTCAATCCCATACATTTCTTTAATTACTCCTGCCAAAGCTGCGTTTGGTGGGGTGCCAATCAAAGTGGCAATCCCTCCAAGTGATGCTGAATAAGCAATACTTAGCATCATGGCCTTCCCGAAACCAAAGTTTTCTTTTGAGGTATCAATGGTGGGATCATCCTGTAAGGCATCTGATATTTGATAAATAATTGCTAATCCAATGGGAACCATCATCATAGCTGTAGCTGTATTTGAAATCCACATGGAGAGGAAACCGGTGGATACCATAAACCCTAATATAATACGTTCCGTATTTGTACCAATAACTGAAATGATAGTAAGTGCAATCCGGCGGTGCAAATTCCATTTCTCCATTGCAAGCGCAATCATAAAACCACCCATGAAAAGAAAGATTGTATCACTACCATAGGAAGAGGTAGTTGAATCAATATCCAGTCCACCTGTTAGCGGGAATAATATAATTGGTAGTAGAGAAGTGGCTGGTATAGGTATTGCTTCAGTCATCCACCAAACAGCAATCCAGGCTGTGCTAGCAAGAATTGCAATACCCTCTTTAGATAAATCTGCTGGTGAGAAAAATAATAGAATGATAAGAAATAGTACAGGGCCCGCAATTAAACCAATTCTTTGGGCTGGTTTATAGGAACGTTTTCCATTTCCATTCCCGTTTCCATTTCTGTTTTTATCGGCTCCAGTATCAACAGCCTTGCTAGTATTCTTCCCCTTTTCTTTTGGTACGGTGGGAGACGCACGATAGAATAGCAACTGCTTCGCTTGATCATTTTTCTCCCATAGCCAATTCCATGCCCCTGTTATCATAATGATGCCTCCTCTTATGAATCATTGTTCAATTATTATAATAGTCTTCCACCCGATCAGCAAGAAAATTGCTACTAGTTATTAAATTAGGATACTCGAAGTATTTCATCATAGTATGCTATCATTTAGTTAAAGAAATGAAGGGATTGAAATGATATGAACTTCACCATTGATCCGGTTGGAGATACAGGGATAAGAATCTCTTTTCAGGAGAATGTTTCATCTAAACTCATCCATAAAATACGGAGGTTTTGTAATTACCTTGAAAACATGGGAAGTGAGGCTATAACTGAATTGGTCCCTGCTTTTGATTCGATAACAATTTATTATAAGCCACATGTTAGTACATACAAGCAACTCAGTAACCAGTTAAATCAAATGAAAGATATACCCCTCCTAAAAGAAAATGTGATTTCTAGAAGAATAACTATTCCAGTTGTTTACGGAGGGGAGTGGGGCCCGGACTTAGAGCGTGTTGCTAGGCAAAGTGGTCTGTCTGTATCTGAAGTTATTGAGCTTCATCAAAAGCCGGACTATTTGGTTTATATGCTGGGGTTTTTACCAGGTTTTCCATATTTAGGTGGGTTGGATCAGCGTCTTGCTACTCCACGTTTAGATAAGCCAAGAGAAAAAACACCTGCACGTGCAATCGGGATAGCACATGAACAAACTGGAATCTATCCTTTAGAATCACCAGGTGGCTGGAATATTATAGGCAAGACACCAATAACTCTTTTTGACATACATAAAACCGGCAGTGAGTTTCTATTTCGTGCGGGTGATTATGTTAATTTTGAAGAAGTATCTGCTGAGCAATTCTATTACATAGAGGAACAGCTTGTAGAAGAAACGTACAAATTAAAAATAGAGGAAGGATATCATGCATAAATATATTGATTTAAATTGTGATATGGGAGAGGGGTTTGGAGCATATTCATTTGGTGGGGATGAGGAAATTATAAAATATATTAGTTCAGCTAATATTGCTTGTGGCGGCCATGCAGGTGACCCGCATGTAATGAATAAAACGGTAGAATTAGCAAAAGCATATAATGTTTGTATTGGTGCCCATCCTGGTTTTCCCGATTTGGCGGGATTTGGCAGAAGGCTGATTTCATATACGAACAAAGAGATTTATCAAATGGTTGTATTTCAACTAGGGAGCATACAAGCATTTTGTACTGTCCATCAAGTGAGCCTTAACCATGTAAAACCACATGGAGCACTTTATAATATGGCTGCAAATAATCGTGGGGCAGCAGTTGCTATTGCAAGGGCAATATATGATGTAGATCCACAGCTCATATTATATGGCCTGGCTGGTAGTGAATTAGTGAAAGCAGGTCGTCATATTGGCTTACAGGTAGCATCAGAAGTATTTGCTGATCGAACCTACCAAGCAGATGGTACGCTAACACCGAGAAGTAATGATGGAGCTTTAATAGTAGACAATGAAAAAGCTGCAGATCAAGTGAAAAGGATGATAGATAAGGGAGAAGTTTTTGCTGTGACAGGGGAAATAATTCCTATTGAAGCAGACACGGTATGTGTTCATGGAGATGGGCCACACGCGATAGACTTCGTAAAAAAACTAAGACAGGTACTTAAAGAACAGGGCACCCATATCAAGGGGTTAAGCTACTAAAATGAATGAAAATTTAATAATGATGTAGTAGAAAAAGGAGATATACAATGGATAGCAGTCCGATTTTTCAAGTAATTAAACCAGGCATTTATACAACTTTTCAAGACATGGGGAGAATCGGCTTTCAGAAATATGGCCTCCCGGTAGCTGGAGCCATGGATCTATATGCATATCAAATTGGGAATATACTGGTAGGTAATACGAGAAATACGGTGTCTCTGGAAGTCACTTTAATTGGTCCTAAGCTTAAAGCAACGTCTGCGATAACGATAGCAATCACGGGTGCCAACTTAGAACCTGAAGTAAATGGTCAATCACGCCCCATGTGGTCCACTTTTCGTTTAGAGAAAGATGATGTGTTATCATTTGGCAAATACCACTCAGGTGTACGCGCATATATATCTGTCGCAGGAGGGTTTGATGTATCAAGTCGATTTCAAAGTAAGTCTACAGATATACGGAGTGGAATTGGCCGAACCTTGGATGAATACGGTATGCTTAAAGGCTTTCCAAAAAGCGAAAGAGAGGGAATTGGTCTATCAAGGCATCTTATTCCCGCGTATGCTACTTCTATTGAAGTGGCAGTTATTGAAGGACCACACATGTCCAGTTTTACAAGCAAAGAGAGAAAAGGTTTCTTTAATAAGACTTTTCGGGTGGAACCAAATTCGAACCGTATGGGATATCGTTTATTTAATTCAAAAAAAGTGGAGACAATAAACCAGGATATTTGGTCTGATGCGGTTCCATTTGGAGGTATTCAAATCCCGCCAAATGGGCAACCTATCATTCTTATGGCTGATCGTCAGCCAACAGGGGGATATCCGAGGATTGGTACGGTTATCTCCACAGACTTGCCTAAGGTTGCTCAGTTGCCTCCCAAAAGTGAGGTGAGTTTTTATCCTATATCTGTGGAAGAGGCTCAGAAGCGTGCGATAATACTTGAAAGAGAATTAGTCAGCCTCGGCATGATTCGTAAGCATATGCCTTCCCGCTAGCATTCGAGACCAGTGGAAGTAGAAGAAGGGGGGAGCAGAATGCTTTCGGTTATTTTTCTATAGATAAAATTGTTTCTAATCATATAAAATATTTCTCTCATTAATCCATTGCTTAGTCACTCGAAATATATTAGAATATCTTAGATACTAACAGGAGAATGCGAGATGATGAGGATGCCAAAGTATATTTGGCTATTAGTAATAGCAACAACAATTAATGTCACTGGCGGGTCTTTTTTATGGCCATTAAATACAATCTATATGCATAATGAACTTGGAAAAAGCCTTGCGCTTGCAGGGCTGATTTTAATGTTTAACCAAGGGGCAGCTATTGTAGGCAATTTGATTGGAGGAGCTCTTTTTGATCGATTTAGCGCCTATAAGACCATTCTATATGGGACAGGCTTGGCAATGGCAGCAACAATTGTTTTAGTATTTACACATAATGTAATCACTGCCTATGCGATTTTACTTGTGATTATTGGTTTTGGAAATGGAATTACCTGGCCGGTCATGTTTGCCATGGCAGGGTCACTCTGGCCTGAGGGCGGACGCCGTTCTTTCAATGCAATTTATGTTGCTCAAAACCTTGGGGTTGCCTTAGGTGCTACCATTGGAGGATATGTTGCCAGTATATCGTTTGATTATATATTTATCGCTAATGCATCTTTGTTCATTGTGTTCTTTCTCATCGTCCTTTTCACTTTTAAACCTTTGGATAATGAACGTGATAGACAGATGCACACTTCTGTGCTCGAACAGAGTGGGAAAATAAGAGATAAATCAGCATTTGCTGGATTGTTTATACTTTGTGGAGGGTTTTTGATTGCATGGATTTCCTATAGTCAATGGCAATCCACCATTGCTTCACACACCCAGGATATAGGAATTCCATTGGAGCAATACAGTGCACTTTGGGCGATAAATGGTTTTCTAATTGTACTAGGCCAACCGCTGGTTAAATGGGTATCGAACAAAGTTACATCCGAGAAGAAGCATATCTATATTGGAACGGTTATTTTTATAGCTTCGTTTGTTATAGCAATGTTTGCTAAAGATTTTACTATGTTTGCTGTTGCAATGGTTATTTTAACTGTTGGCGAAATGCTTT
The DNA here is from genome assembly GCF_000725285.1 of Virgibacillus sp. SK37. Lineage (GTDB taxonomy): Bacteria > Bacillota > Bacilli > Bacillales > Amphibacillaceae > Virgibacillus_Q. The sequence continues at coordinate 2,647,172 of NZ_CP007161.1, read as the reverse complement.
TTTGGCCAGCAGTACCATCCTTGGCAAATACGCTTGCCCCAAAAGGGAGAGCAGGATTTTATCAAGGTGTGGTAAACAGTGTTGGAGCAGCTGGAAGAATGATTGGTCCTGTATTTGGTGGTTTTATTGTAGATACGTTTAACATTGAATTACTATTTTTTGCTTTACTATTTCTATTGTTCATTCCGTTTATTACTACTCGGTTTTATGATTATAAGGTTAATCAAGAACAACAACAAACGCAATAAAGGAGGAATTTGTTATGGAAAAAATGAAGAAAGAGATTAAGTTAGTCGCATTAGATATGGATGGTACGTTATTAACAAATGAGCATGAAGTAACTGATTATACTAAAAAAGTAATTGAGAAAGCTCTTGATAAAGGGGTTCACGTCGTATTAAGCACGGGCCGGTGGCTGCAATCCTGTTATCCCTATGCTGTTACCTTAAAATTACCTTCCTATCTGGTAACTTCCAACGGAGGAGAAATTTATACAGTTCAGAAAGAGATAATCGAGCAGCATTTATTGGATGCAGATAAAATGGAAAAAATGTGGACACTTGGTAAGGAAATAGGTTTGTCGATGTGGATCGTTTCAACAGAGGGTGTATTCCGTGAAACACCGCCAGGACGCTTCCAGGATTATAAATGGCTGAAATTTGGTTGTGATTCCTATGACAAAGAAAAGCTTGATAAAATGGTTAAGGAGCTTTCATATATCGAAGGTCTTGAATTAACCAACTCATTGCCAACGAATCTAGAAGCAAATCCTAAAGGAGTTAGTAAAGCAAGTGCCCTTGAAACGGTATGTAAGAAGCTTGATTTCACGATGGAAGAGGTTATGGCAGTGGGGGATAGCCTAAATGATATGAAAATGATTCAAGCAGCAGGAATTGGAGTAGCGATGGGGAATGCCCAGGAGGCAATTAAGAAGGCTGCTGATTTTGTAACAGATACAAACAACAATGACGGTGTAGCCAAAGCAATCGAGCGCTTTGTTCTTTAACCCTTTGCCCTATACATCTGAGTATATTTCTTTATTTTTATGTCAATACTTAATCTATGGATGAATATTTCTAAAAACATGTACATAGTATGTTAAGGTTGGGTTCAATAAGGAAGTATTTTATAGCCCTTCCTTTGTTGGTAATAAAGGCGTATAATAGAGGGGTATAGGAAAGGAGATGCTACGATGTCATTTTCTCGTGGACCAAAAGAGCCAGTACCAGAGGTGGAGACTAACGTCTGGTCATGTACTAGTGAGGAATGCCAAGGTTGGATGAGAGAATCTTACAGTTTCAGTGAGGAGCCTGAATGCCCACTTTGTCACTCGACAATGGAGCAGGAAGTACGCGTTCTTCCAGAAGTTAAGTAAGCAAAGTTTAGTATCTCTGCAATAAGACGGAGCTATATTAGTTGATATTATTAATTACTATATATTTCAAGTGTTGGCGGTGGATTTCCTTCCATCGTCTTTCTATAGCTTCGTTTCAAGGAAAACCCTGGAGATCTTCTGCCAGGGTTTTTCATTTTGCAAAAAGAATCTAATACAATTGAAACTACCAAGCAGATAATTGGAATAATTCAGAATAAATAAGTATACTAATTAATAGACAAACAGCTTTAGTTCTTCATCATTATGTAAACGATTACAATAGAGGAGGAATTCTATGAGGTATGCAAATCCGAATACAGAAGGATCTCTAGTAAATTTCAAAGAAAGGTATGATAACTTCATTGGTGGAGAGTACCGTGAGCCAACTAACGGGAAGTACTTTGAGAACGTTAGTCCTGTAACAGGAGAGGTATTTTGCGAGGTTGCTAGATCAACGAAAGCTGACGTAGAAGCAGCCATTGATGCTGCATACGAAGCAAAAGATGCTTGGGCAAACACTTCCGTGGCAGAGCGTGCTAACATCTTAAATAAAATAGCAGATCGTATGGAAGAAAACCTGGAAAAACTGGCAGTTGCAGAAACGTGGGACAATGGCAAAGCCGTAAGAGAAACACTTGCAGCAGATATCCCTTTAGCCGTTGATCATTATCGTTATTTTGCCGGAGCAATTCGGGCACAAGAGGGCGGTATCAGTCAAATTGACCAAGATACGGTTGCTTATCATTTCCATGAGCCTCTTGGCGTTGTGGGGCAAATTATTCCGTGGAACTTCCCATTGCTAATGGCCACATGGAAACTGGCACCTGCCTTGGCTGCAGGAAACTGTGTTGTTTTAAAACCGGCTGAACAGACACCAGCATCCATCCATGTACTCATGGAAATTATTCAGGATTTGCTACCTCCGGGAGTAGTTAATATTGTTAATGGCTTTGGCGTAGAAGCTGGTAAGCCTCTTGCTTCCAATAGTCGAATCTCTAAAATAGCATTTACTGGCGAAACAACTACCGGACGCTTAATTATGCAATATGCTTCTGAAAACATTATTCCTGTTACATTGGAACTTGGTGGTAAATCACCAAATATATTCTTTGAAGATGTAATGGACCATGATGATGGATTTCTGGACAAGGCAATCGAGGGGATGGTTATGTTCGCTCTCAACCAAGGTGAAGTGTGTACATGTCCATCAAGAGCGTTAGTTCATGAGTCCATCTATGATAAATTTATGGAACGAGCGGTTGAAAGGGTAAAGCAAATTAAAATCGGTCATCCATTGGATACAGATACCATGATGGGAGCACAAGCATCCGAAGAACAAATGGAGAAGATTAAATCATATCTGGATATTGGTAAGGAAGAAAACGCAGAGGTCTTAGTTGGGGGTAATGTGAATAAACTGGAAGGAGAACTGGAAAGCGGATATTACGTGGAACCAACCATTTTTAAAGGGGAAAATAACATGCGTATTTTCCAAGAAGAAATCTTTGGACCTGTTCTTTCCGTAACTACATTTAAAAGCAAGGAAGAGGCAATGGAAATTGCCAATGACACATTGTATGGATTGGGTGCGGGTGTTTGGACAAGAAATATAAATACAGCATACCGCTTTGGGCGGGGAATCGAAGCAGGGCGCGTATGGACAAATTGTTATCACCAGTATCCAGCACATGCCGCATTTGGCGGTTATAAAAAATCTGGTATTGGCAGAGAGAATCACCGCATGATGCTTGACCATTATCAGCAAACAAAAAATCTTCTGATCAGCTACAGTGAAGGGGCAGCAGGTCTATTTTAAAAGAAATTTTTGTTTGAGACTTGGTTAAAAAGGAAAAGAGCTAATTTTTATATTAGCTCTTTTTCTGCACCAACAACCTATTTAACCAATGTCTCTCTGTTAGCAAATAAACTTTTTTACCTGCACGTATAAGGACTGATGACAGTTAGTATTAGGAGGTGAGTGGCTATGGTAGAAAGGGTAATCGCAACGGAAGAAGCGATCGAATTGATTAATAGTTTAAAAGAGATTCACGGTGATTTAATGTTTCACCAATCTGGTGGCTGTTGTGATGGCAGCTCACCAATGTGTTATCAACGAGGAGAATTCCGTGTAGGTGAATCTGATTTGTTATTAGGTGAAATTGCAGATACACCTTTTTATATCTCAAAAGATCAGTATAATTACTGGAAGCACACTCAATTGATTATTGATGCTGTTAAGGGCCGTGGAGGAATGTTCTCTCTTGAAGGGCCTGAGGGGAAACGTTTCTTAACACGATCACGTGTCTTTACAGAGGAAGAAAGGAAGGAAATAGCTGGATAACATAAGGCTGAAACAAAGAAAAATAAGCTTGTTCTAAATAGGATCACCATAAGAAAAAATCCGAACTAGGATTCAATGTTAGTTGATCCAGTTCGGATTTTCGTTAACTACATTCATTTGCTATAGTCACATCCATGGAATCCAAATTCAATTAGCATAATTCACCAGTATTGCAGAATATACATAATATAGAAGAAACATATAAAGGGTGTGTTTAATTGAATAAAAAATACTATTATGTTTCGGGAAATACAGCCAAAGGGCTCGTTAATCATCTTAAGTCAAATACGGAAGATATAAATCAAATTGTTATTCTAAGACACCCGTCACTTACGTTGAAAACAATGGTCATAAACGAGTTTATAAAACAACAGCATAAGCATAACTGCGAGATTTTTCTCAGTGCCTTTGGTAAGGAATTTTTGGATGGAGTAATTGTGAGAGATAAGTCGTTTGCCATAGTGAGTGACCATATTGCTTCAGGGGTTACTGGTGCATTCGAATTGGACTTAAATTTATTTATTAAAGGTGAACCAAGCACGACAGCTTCCAAAGCACATATTCATCAGCTTCAAGAAGCACATCAATCATTTCAAACAGGACTTTCCGTACATGATGATCTTGAAGAGGTATACATTAATGAGATGGATTTTGAGAAGGCAAATCAGCTTACAAATGATTTTATTAACATGAAGCTAAAAGAGTTCCCAAAGATAAAGCGGAAAGCCGGTAGACGTACCAGACTTTTTGGCACGAATACAAAGGATGGAGTTGTAAATGTAGTACCTCACTTACTTGAACAGGTCTCCAATGCTTACTTTATAAAGGGGAGAGCAGGTACTGGAAAGTCTACGTTAATGAAGAAAGTTGCTAGTGCGTGTGAGGAACATGGTTACGATGTAGAGCTTTATTACTGTAGTTTTGATCCCAATAGTGTAGATATGGTGTTTGTACCTGAAATGGATTTTTGTATATTTGACAGTACAGATCCTCATGAATTCTTTCCAAATAGAGAAGGCGATAAAATAATTGATATGTATGAGAAATTAATCACTCCAGGGACAGATGAAACACATGCTGCTCGTATACAAAAACTAAATAACAGATATAAATCCTATATGAAGAAAGGAATAGAGGAACTAAAAATAGCTGGTGAAGCGATGGAGAAGGAGGAACAGAAATATACTTTTACCAAAGCAGAGGTACAAGAAATAAATGATTTCATCATAAATATGATTCAATAATAAAGGATGTGGGCAGCTTGAAGGGATACTTAAGCTGCCCTTTTTTAGAATATGAGATTGAAATAGTCTTGTTAAAAAGTAAAATTTATAGTAAAATAAATTAACAGAAAATTTAGATAAGATATTTTCTGTACATTATGGTTTTAATGGAGGTGGACGAAAATGATTGTGAAGATGCTTAAGCCTTATTATATTAAAGCAGAAACAAACCATGTACGCATCGTGCTTGCATACCAATATTTTTCTGTAATTATCGATAATAAGGTTTATCAGTTTGTACCAATTGAATCAAAAGAAATTCGCATCCACCGTAAAACAAAAAAAATAGAGAACATTCACGATACTTTTGCTTTCCAACGAGGTAAAGATGTAATCTTTCGTAAAATGACTGATCTTGTAGCTATTCCTGAGTTTGTATATCAATTAAATTCTTTAGCAGATCCATACTTTAATAAATCCCCGAAAACGAATAGAATGAAAGAGAGCGATACCATTATTGAACAGTTGGAGAAGCTTAATCTTTCCAGATTGATCGACAAAGCACTGGACGCTAGAGACCAAAAATCATTTTATGAGTTGGTAAAATGGCTATAAAAAGGCACTTCCTTTTACTGGAAGTGCCTTTTGTTTTATTTTATATTATTTAAAGCTTCGATAACCTTTTTAGTGGTATAGCCACTGCCACCACGGTCCTGTGTCTGCTGTATCATCATAGCTATTAAAATATCAGGAGTTTCCGTAGGATAGCCAACAAACCAACCGTTTTCCTCACCGCCGCCTTCATTGGTAAGCTTTAGCTCTGCAGTACCAGTCTTACCTGAAACAGGGAATTCAGCGCTTTTTGCGTATTTTGAGGCAGTACCTTTTTCTACAACTTTGCGTAAAGCCTCTTGAATGTGGGTTGCCTGGTCTTTTGTAATTAAATCTTTTTTCCAAACCTGGCCTTTCTCTTCACTAGTAAGTAATGTTGGTTTAAGCATGGCACCATCATTTAGAAAAGTAGTATAAGCTGTTGCAAGGTGAAGGGCGCTCATTTCCAACTCGCCTTGCCCATAGCTTGAATTGGCTAAAAGAACTTCATCCTCCAGTTTTCCACTTGAAGATATCGTGGAGGCTGCAATCGGATATTCATATGGCATTTTCTCACCAAGGCCAAATTGCTTCAAGCCACTAACATATGCTTCACTACCCATTTCTACTGCCTTCATAGCAAAGAAGATGTTATCTGAACGTACGAGTGCATCTGTAAGATCAACAGGCCCATTGGATTCTGAAACACGGTGGACTTGATAATCTCCCCAGCCTTCTCCATTACTCCAATCCAATCCTTCTATTTTAATACCTTCACCAGGCTTAATTGTTCCATTATCTAACCCGATTGCACCAGTAATTGGCTTAATTACAGAGCCAGGTGCAAATGTAGCAGAGAATCGGTTAAGCAACGGTTTTTTTTCATCCTCTTGCAGATTTTTCCACAAGGAGTTACTGGTTCCATAGAGTATATCATTAGGGTCAAAAGATGGACTGCTTACCAGTGCAAGTGTTTCACCTGTTTTTGGGTTAATCGCTGTTGCAGTCCCTGCATCTCCATCAAGGGATTTAAATATTTTCTCTTGTACATTTACATCAATCGTCACCGTAATATTTTCGCCATTTTTTACCGGCTTTTCAGCAAGAATTGTTTCCTCTTCGCCTTCCTCGGTAATGGTTATCTGGGCGCCTTGTTCTCCTCGTAGTTGCTTTTCATATAACTGCTCTAAACCACGTTTACCAATCACATCATTCGGCCCATAAGTCCCAGGTTCCACTTCTTCCAAATCTTCTGCGGTAACTTTGCCTACATAGCCCACGAGGTGAGCAGTTGCTTTTCCAGCTGGATAAACACGCCCAATCACCTCTCTGTTTGTTACACCATTTACCTGAAATAGTTTGTTTAACAATTCTTCCTTCGTTGTAGGCACTTTGGTTAAGGGTACAAATAGATTCGGTTCTACCCAGTTGGCATTTAATGCTGTGTCAATCTCTTCGACCGACATACCTAAGAGGCTGGAAAGCTCTTTTTTTGTCTTGTCAGGATCTGGTCCCATTTTCTCCGGAACGACGCCAATTTCATATATAGGTGCATTAATTGCCAACTGCATTTGGTTTCGATCAAGGATTTCTCCACGCTGTGGAGCAGTAGTATGAAGGTTGACCTCACCACCATCTTTCATTGCTGGAAAGATAAAACCAGGATTCCATTGTACAAACCAATCTTTTTCCTCTTCTTTCTCTTCCTGAACCAGCTTTGCTTCATAATCAAAAGAGATTGGTCCAGCAATACTCTCCATTGTTACTTTAAAAGGTATCGTTGCTTTACCTTCCTTCATGGCCGTATCCAATTTTTCCTCACCCAGTTTATCCATCTCGATTTTCAAATCGGAAATATTCAAGTCGCCATAAATTTTGTCGTACCTGTCAACAAACTTCTCTGGAGAATATGTTTCCTTTGTTTCTGTGGAAAGCATGTCATACATTTCCTCAAACTTTTGTTTATTCCATTGTTTTACATAGGAATCAAAACGTTCATTCGGTGTGACTTCATCATTAGAGCAGGAAATGAGAAGTGTAATAAGCAACATGGATAATAATAAAATAAATTTTTTCATAAGTACCTCCTTCACCACTGTGACCGTAAAGTGGATGTGCTTTTAAAAAGTAAGAAAAGAAAAGTCACAAGGATGATAGGCCCAGGTGACTTTTTCGATTAATTATCTTGCTTCCATATGATTGGTGATCTCTTGTTGAATACGTTCAAATTCGGAATCAGGCACTACATAGTACCAAATTGAATTAATCTTTTGACCACTTCCATCAATCTCAAGTGTTTTAGTTGTTTTACGAACATCTCGATAATTACTGAATAAGTTTTGCATTGTATCCATATCCATATCTGTTTTAACATTTCCGCCAAGGATTTCAAGTATCTCGCCCACTTTAGTTATGCTTGAAAAGTTGGCTGCTTTATTCATGGCGGCTGTAATTACATTACGTTGTCTTTCGTTTCGCCCAAGGTCTCCGCGTGGATCGTTCTTACGCATACGGATATATTTCAGAGCTTCTTCTCCATTTAATTGGAGAGTCCCCTTTGTAAAATGCTCTCCACCTTGAGAAAATTCCTGGTTATTATTCACTGTAATTCCACCTATAGCATCAATCCCTTGTTGGAAGCCTTCCATATTTACTTTGGCATAATAATGGACCGGCAGATCAAACGCTTCTTCAACTGTTTGGATAGACAGTTCTACATCACCAAATGCATATGCATGATTGATCTTATCCATACCACGACCTGGAATATTTACATAGGTGTCTCTTGGTATGCTAAACATCATCATCGAATTCGTTTTAGGATTCAAGGACAATAAAATCATGGTATCCGAGCGCCCCTTATCACCTTCACGTTCATCCACTCCAAGTAGCAGGATATTAAGTGATTTTTTGTTTTTTAAAATGGAGTCAAGCTCTTTTTGCCGATCCGGATCATTATCCCTGGCAAGAGGTGTATGCATCGTCTCTACAGTATCCCCTAGCTTGTCCCATACATAATATGCAAATCCTCCACCTATTAAGAGAAAGACTAGGATAATACCGCCAACCCAGAAGGGCCATTTTCGTTTCTTCTTACCTTTTCTTTTATCTAATCGTGATTCCACATTCATTCTCCTTTGAGCAATATATGCAGTTTATAGCAAGTGTCAAAAATTAAAACTACTTCTAAATTATAACGAAAAACATCTTAAGCGTCTATTTATTCTGAACTTTAGTTGGAGTTGCTGTAATGATGTAACGATCAGGAGCATTTCCAATATAGGAAAACGGGTAACAGGTTGTCACAGTTAGGATTTCATTAGGTGCAGTAGAAGCAATAACAGATAAATCATCTGCCGGAACAACTTTTGTATCCACGATTTCATAGGAAAAGTCTCCATAGGGCAGCTTTACCGTTAAAATGTCACCAATCTGCAATTCCCCCATACGGCGAAAGACAGTATCCCGATGTCCTGATAAGACGATTTGGTCGTTCTGCTGTGGATATGCTGTGCCACTGTAATGGCCCACACCTTTTTCTAAATCATCTTCGTCTGTTCCTTCCACAATTGGTAAGTCTGCCTCTAGTTTCGGGATATGTAAAATTCCTGATGTTTCACCATTCTGTGGGGAAAAACTAGTTCCAGATGACTGCTTTGCAGAAGTGGCATGAGATTCGTCAAGTAACTTCTCCGCCTCTGCCAAGGATTCTTTTTGGGCATGGGTTGTTTGATACCATTGATAGCCCCCATAGCTTAAGAAAACTATTCCACAGATCACTAAGAGTAAAGCAAGCTTTTTCATAGGACAAATCTCCTTACACCATTTCTCTTAGTATATAAGATTTACTATAGTTATGGAAGGAGTTACCTCTGTTATTTAAGTGTTTTCTTTGTTCTTTAATAAGAATTAATAAATCAAAAAACTAAGTATATGTGCGTAAGTGTTAGAAAATAAGAGTATTTTGTTTGTTATATAGAATATTTGACCGTTTTTGGGATTTTTCAATCTGTGATAAATGTCCTATACTTCAGTTAGACGTTCTTTAAAAAGAACAAAATAACAGTCATAAAGAACGGGCGAGTTACATAAGAAAGGAGGATATTCGCTGTAGAGTGCAAAAGTGGAAATCGTTTTGTTAATTGGCTGTGACTCATGCAGAAAGTGCTTGCTTACAACAGCGAGAAGCTTTTATCCAATCTATTTATCTGTAAGAAAATAATATTAAAAATTTGGAGGAATGTAAAAATGAGTATTAAGAAAAAGTTAGGTATGGGAATCGCAACAGCAGTATTGGGAGTAGGACTTATTGGTGGAGGAACATTTGCTTATTTTAGTGATCAGGAAGTATCTGCAAATACATTTGCAACTGGCACATTGGACTTAGCATTAGATCCTTCAGAAATTATTAGTGTTAATAACTTAAAACCGGGTGATTGGATGAATCGGACATTCAAATTGGAAAATAACGGAAGTCTTGATATATCTAAGGTAGAATTAACAACAGATTATGACAATGAAGAACTCGCAAAACATATTAGAGTTAATTTCTTACAAAATATTGATAAAAGTGGAATTATACAACCAAATGATATTATCTATTCCACATATTTAAACGATTTAAAAGGAACTGCGCCTGATGCTGTTCAAAAGAAAATATGGTCATTTTTCGGCGAGAAGAGTGGTTTGAAAGCAGGAACAACGGATAATTTCTATGTACAGTTTGAATTTGTTGATAATGGTGAAGATCAAAATACTCTACAGGAACAAACTTTAAACCTCGAATGGACATTTGATGCCAAGCAAACAGATGGTGAAAGAAGATAAGTACAGGTAAAGGGAGAAGTAATTCTCCCTTCTTTCCTTTACATAATTATAAAGGAGGTTCATTTCTATGAATCTAAAAAACAGCATACTAACAGCAGTCGCGACGGCTACAATTGGACTGTGCTTAATCGGTAGTGGCACCTATGCCTATTTTAATGATACAGAAGAGACAAATAACACATTTGCTGTGGGAGTACTCGATCTGGGGATTGATAAAAAATCTATTATTAAGGTGGAAAAAATCATTCCGGGACAACAGGAGGAAGGTAAATTTCAGCTTAAAAATGATGGAAATGTGGATATAAAGAATGTGAGATTAATCTCTGAGTATAAGGTAAATGATTACGGATTATCAAATGGTGGAGATGATCTTGGTGAGCATATTAAGGTCCAGTTTAAACAGAATGGTAAGCCAGTATTTGATAAGCCGAAAAGTTTAGCTGAGTTACAGGCTAAAGGAGCAAAGGGTGAAGAAATATTAGGTGAATTCGTAGCAGACTCCCCCCCAAAAGACTTTACTGTGGAAATGGAATTTGTCAACAATGGACAAAACCAAAACCATTTTCAAAAAGACATATTAAATCTCACATGGAAATTTGAAGCAATCCAACGTGACGGTAATGGAGAAGTAGTGAAATAAAGGAAGGAGGATCCTTTCTCCTTCTGAGTTTATTTATATTCACAAGCCTGTAATGCACTAATTTCCGGTTTGTGAATGCATGTAAATTCTTTTTTTAAAAAAAGGTGGAGATGAACTTGCGGTATAGCCGGTTGAAAAAGTTTAAAACAAAAAATAAAACATTTTTGCTAACAGTCAAAATTGCGCTGGCATGGTATTTGATTTTGTTGTCTGCTTCCTACCTGACCGGGGGGACTTCAGCGCATTTTACCGACACGATTAATACCGAAAATCTGCTTTCCGTGGGGACATGGGAAATAGAAGAAACTGATGAGCCCGAAGAAGCAATAGATGAAAGCAGATTAAAATTTACAGACAAGAAGACGCAACGGATAAAAGCGTGTGGGGATAAGTTATTAAAGGTTAACCTGAAAAATAGTGGAAAAAGTGACATGGAACATGATAGCAGGTATGAGGTCTATTATGGAAAAAAAGGTAACCCAAAGAATCAGGGTGAGAAACTAAAGTTAGCTGAAAACGAAGGGAAAATTAAAGCGCTCAAAAAAGAAGAAAGCATCACATTAACCTATGAAGCAGACAAACCAGGAGTTTATGTTTTTGTGGCTTATCAGACGAACGCGCATATGGAAAAGGATACCGTAGAGAGCGTTAAAATTATCGTTACCTGCAAGACAGAAAAGGATAAGAAAACAGAGCCAGTAGAGAAAGAAAATGAACCACCAGTTGAACCAGAAGAAACAGACCAACCCAAAAAACAGGTGACGAATGAAAATGCGAAAGAAAAGCAACCTGAAAAAGCTCAGCAGGAGAACCCGGAACCTACCAAAGAAGAAAAAACTGAAAAACCTCCAGAACCAATAAAGGAAGAAAAGGTAAAAGTAGAGAAAGAGGAACCAAATCCGAAAAAACAAACGAAGCAGGAAGAAGAAAAAGTAACCAAACAAGAAGAAGTGAAATCAGATCAGGAGGATGAAAAGCAATGAAAAAACGAATGGTAATGAAATGGGTAAATAGACTGGTATCTACCATTTTGATGGTACTTCTAATTACAGTAGCAGGGGTAGTTATCTTCAGCAAACTTAACGGCGGAGAACCACAGGTATTTGGTTATCAACTGAAAACAGTGCTGTCAGGTTCTATGGAGCCCGGTATTCAGACAGGATCAATTATCGCGGTGAAGCCAACGGATGATGGAAGCAAATTCAAAAAAGATGATGTTATTACTTTTATGGCTGATAAAGACATCATGATTACACACAGAATTGCAGAGGTTATCAAAACGGAAAATGGTGTCATGTATACAACGAAAGGTGATAACAACAATGCAGCAGATTCGGAACCGGTACTTGCTGAAAATGTTGTTGCCAGCTATGACGGCTTCACGATTCCATATGTAGGCTATGTTATTGATTTTTCCCAATCTCCAAAGGGGAGTATTGTATTTTTAATATTACCAGGTATTCTCATGCTTGGGTACTCTGCATTTACCATATGGCGGGCACTCGGCCAGTTGGAGGATAAGAATAAATCTGGAACAGCCGAGGCAAAGTAGCCTCCGCTGTTCTCTATAAGGAAGATGCTTATGATGCTCAAGAAATTGGTTGTTATTCTATTTTGTATCTTGACCTTAGTTATAGTAATGGGGAGTAAATCCGTCGTAGCAGAGGAGGAGGGAAGGGAGATAGCCATTGACGTTTTACCTGGTGATATTCTATTTAATGTTCATAATATGAAGCCAGGAGACTGGGCACCACGAACAATTACCGTTCAGAACAATGGAACAAAGGATTTTACCTATCAAATGTCTTTACGTAATGATGGGGAGGAGAAGCTGTTCAATGAATTACTGTTGGAAATCAATGACAGTAAAACTGTTTTATATGAAGGCAAACTGGCAGACTTCACTAAGCTTTCCCCCAGAAACCTTAGTACTTCAAAGCAAGAGAAATTGGATCTAACAGTTATTTTCCCGGAGTATCTAGGAAATGAATTTCAAGGACTTGATGCTGAGTTTTCTATATTGTTCACCGCGGAAGGCAAAAAGAGCCAGTTAGCTGAAGTTAGTGTGGATGGAATGATTGGCAGTGGGGATTCGCAGACACAGTCCTTCCTTCCCAATACAGCAACAGGCATTTTTAACCTATTACTAGTTGGTGCTGTTCTTTTGATAAGTGGGTTATTTATCCTATTGTACAAAAAATGGAGAAAGATTATTAGTAATCAAAGTTAAAAAACTGCTAAAGGTGAACGGACCAATCGTTTCAACCGAACTCGACAAGATGTTTACTTCCATTTAACAAAACTAGTTTTATTTTGACAAAACAAGCTATGTAATAATAACAGGGTATATAGTATGATAGTCATAGAAAATAAGTTTCCTCAGAAAAAGGCAAACTCATCTGAAAAGAGAGGACGCAAAGCCACAGATCTAAGGTGTTAAGAGCTAAGATGGCTGGGCTATCTGGAAAAATAATGGGGGACGGTTAAATGACAAGTAAAGTAGAAATTACCACAGTTGATAAAGAATGGCTTGAATTAATAAAAGAAGCCAAAACTCTGGGGATTCCAATGAAGGAAATTAAGTTGTTTTTGTCAGGGAACAAAAAAGGTTGAAAAATGGATTTATTTTGTGCTTTATATAGAACCACTCACCTTTTATATGATATAATTCTCCTTGAAAGAAGGTGAGAACTTGATCGGTGATAAAATCAAACAAATCCGCAAAGATAAAAAAATGTCCCTATCAGAACTTGCTGAGAAAGCAGGGGTTGCTAAGTCCTACCTTAGCTCAATTGAACGTAATATACAGACAAATCCATCGATCCAGTTTATTGAAAAAGTTAGCGTTGTTTTAGATGTTTCGGTAAACGAATTGATCCGTGAGAAGCAATCCGCTGATATAGAAGAATTAGATGATGAATGGCTTGAGATTGTACAGGAAGCCATGGAATCCGGAGTAACGAAAGAACAATTTAAAGAATACTTAGAGTTTAATAAATGGCGTAGTAAACAGGAAAAATAACAATTAATAGTGTAGAACAAACCGTTTAGCCAAATAGCTGACGGTTTTTTATGTGACCTTTTATCATAGGTAAGGTAATTAGAAATGAAAGTAAAGTCTGAGCATGTTCGTTCGTTACAAACGTATTAATTCACACATTGCTTGAAGGATTTCTGCTATATTTAATTTAAATGCATTTAATTTTTTTCGGTTCTACTGCACCGTTAGGGTAGAATCATTCTTTCTTAGAGATCAAGTGTTAAATACGCAGCCTTTAGGTGAGCCTAAGAATAAAAAATTTCTAGGTTTCATTTTTATAATTGAGTGAAAAAGAATATGGAAGCGATCAGAACAGGAGTTATTCTTAATGAAGAAATATATATACTGGCTTTTGCCAATTGGCTGGATGGGTATCATTTTCTATTCCTCCCATCAGCCATATGAAAAACAGGATATAAAACCATTCTTATCCGATACATTTAATCTATCTTTTCTTGAACCTCTGTTTGGTTGGATTGCTTTTAACTACCACCACTCTGTAGTAAGTATTGAAACAAGGGGTGTCAATGGATTTATTGAGTTTTTTCTACGCAAAGGAGCTCATGTAACAGTATTTTTTATTTTATGTATTCTTTTCTATCTGGCATGGAGAAAGAGCAGCTCTCTGCCGATTTACCCAGCGGTAATAATCTCCTTTTCACTTACGGTCGCATATGCTATTTTAGATGAATTTCATCAAGGCTTCACCCCGAATAGAACTCCTTATGCTGGTGATGTAATCTTGGATAGTTTTGGTGCTTTTCTGGCCATAGTTGCCATCTTAGGATTAAGAAGAATAAGGCGTCGTCGGACTGACAGAAAATGAGTAGTTATGACGAATATGTTAAATGTAAACAATATTATTGAAAAAAGTATAAAAGACGCCAAATTTCGACAACACTTCCTACGATTTTATGGTATAGTTCAAATTAACTAATCAGAAATATTTAATAAAAGGCGGGAATTAAATGGGTGAGCAAGAGAAATATAAACATATGCTTAAAAAGATAATTGATGAGACAGAGAACCATACGATTAAGAATTCAGAGCAGTTAATCCAAATCCTTGTAAGTGAGTTAAAGCATGGATGCTTGGTTGGAGAGCAAATGCAACAACAGACAGCAATTAAATAAACACGATATAACTACATCTTCTGTTAGGAGTATGTAGTTTTTTTATGGATTTTAGGGTAATGATAAGTTATAGTGGTGTTTTGATACTTATTTTTGAAAGGAAGAGAAAATATTGCTTGGTTATTTACAACGTCTCGGTAAATCTTTAATGTTGCCGATTGCTATGTTACCTGCAGCTGCGCTTCTTGTGCGTCTGGGCGCAGAGGATATTTTTGACATCCCATTCGTGACTGCAGCAGGGAATGGTATTTTAGAGAATTTAGGACTGATTTTTGCTATTGGGATTGCCATTGGCTTTTCCAAGGATGGGAATGGGGCAGCTGCATTAGCAGGGGCTGTCGGTTTTCTTGTTTTAGAAGGTGGATACACTGCTATCAATAAGGAACTGGATCTGGGAGTGTTAGCAGGTATTATTGCTGGTATAACTGCAGGACATCTGTACAACCGGTTCAGCGGGATCCAATTACCGGATTTCCTTGCCTTTTTTGGAGGAAAACGGTTTGTGCCGATAATTACATCAGTAACCATGGTTATTATTTCTGGTATCGTCGGACTGGTTTGGGGACCGGTTCAGGACGGAATTAATGGTTTAGGCGACTTATTTATAAATGGAGGAGCCGCTGGAGTAGGAGCTTATGGCTTCTTTAACCGTCTTCTAATACCAGTAGGCCTTCACCATGTGATCAATACCTTGATTTGGTTTGATTTCGGTACATTCACTGATGCAGCAGGTAATGTTTGGAAAGGAGATATCAACCGTTTTCTCAATGGGGATCCAACAGCAGGTCACTTTACCGCTGGTTTCTTCCCTGTAATGATGTTTGGTTTACCAGCAGCTTGTTTAGCTATGTATGTAACTGCGAAAAAACATCGTAAAGCAGCGGTTGGTGGTTTCTTAGCAAGTATTGGCTTAACTGCATTCTTAACAGGGATTACAGAGCCAATTGAATATTCCTTTATGTTTTTATCTCCTGTTCTTTATGGTGTACATGCTTTGCTGACGGGATTATCAATGATGGTTGCTTACTGGTTGGATATTCGTCACGGGTTTGGCTTTTCAGCAGGAGCCATTGATTTTGTTTTAAACTTTGGGATCGCTCAGCATCCATTACTGTTACTTGCACAGGGAATCATCTTTGGTATTGTATATTTCCTTCTCTTCACACTTCTAATTAAGAAGCTGAACTTAAAAACACCAGGTCGTGAAGATGAGGATGAGGACTATGTGGAAGAAACAGAACAAACTGGAACTCCAACAAGTGGTAAAGGTGCAAAAGACTATGACCATAAAGCATATCACTATTTAAAAGCACTTGGTGGCCCTGAAAATATTAAATCACTTGATTATTGTGCAACACGGCTTCGTCTGCAAATACATGATATGGTACAAATTAATGAAAAAGAATTAAACCGTCAAGGTGCTCACGGAGTTATGAAGGTAAATCGGACAAACCTTCAAGTGATCGTAGGTACAACGGTAGAGTTTCTTGCAACAGCTATGAAGAAGCGCATGGACACAAATAATATGGAAGCACCTGGGCAGGTTGAAAAGGAACCTGAAAAGGAGTCACAAACAGAACAAGCAAGTACTTCACATGAGGAATTTGCTATGCCTGTGAATGGTAAAGTCATTCCATTGTCAGAAGTACCTGATCAAGTATTCTCCACCAAGATGATGGGGGATGGATTTGCAGTTGATCCAACAGATGGAATTATTACATCTCCAGTCGATGGGGAAATATTAAATGTTTTTCCAACAAAACATGCTGTTGGAATTCGCACAAAATCAGGACTGGAAATTTTAGTTCATATTGGATTGGACACAGTGAAGCTTGAAGGTTCTGGCTTTGATGTTTATGTAAAAGAAGGAGATATGGTGAAACAGGGTGAAACGTTAGTGAAGGCCGATCTGGACTATATTAGTAAGAACGAGTTATCTACCATTACGCCGATTATCCTTACTAATTTACCTGAAAACCAATCTGTCACAATAATACAATCTGGTGATCTTAAAACTGGAACAAAACCTGTTATTGAGATAAAATAAATGGAGTTAAAGGCTGGTGTACCACAGAGAACACCAGCCTTATTATACATATTGAGAGCGTGAAACCGACTACTTGGTGAAAGGAGAGAGCTGATTATGAAAAGCATAGTACCAATTTATATAAAAAATGCGAAAATATATCAAGGAAATAAAATGATAAATAAAGGCGGGGTTTTAATAGAGCATGGCAAGATTGTTGCAGTGCATGAAAACATTCAAGAAGAGCTGCCAACAAATGTTCAAATTATTGACGGTACAGATTTACAGGTTATTCCTGGTTTTATTGATGGACATATTCATGGCGCCGATGGCGCAGATGTGATGGATGCGACGGAGGCTGCTTTGGATACAATGGCAGCAGTATTGCCAAGGGAAGGAACAACAAGCTTTCTTGCCACAACAATTACGCAAGCTCCTGAAAATATTGATAGGGCACTTGAAAACATCTCATACTATAATAATAAAGCTGGTTTTGCTGAAATGGTTGGTGTGCATCTTGAAGGGCCATTTATTGAGGAGACAAAAGCTGGTGCACAACCACTCGACTTTATTATGGAGCCTAACATTGAACAGTTTAATGAGTGGCAAGAAAAATCGGGAAACAAAATTAAAACAATTACGATGGCACCTGAGCATGATGCTGATGGAGAGTTTATAAAGCATCTTTATCGTAATGGTGTGAATGTCTCAGCAGGCCATACCGGCACAGATTTTGCAGGCATGAAGCGAGCTGTATCACATGGTGTCCGTCAAGTAACACATCTATGTAACGCAATGTCTGGTATCCATCACCGTGACATTGGAGTCGTAGGCGCTGCTTTTCAATTGGAAGAATTGCGTGCAGAGTTAATTGCAGATGGAATTCATATTTCACCAGAGATGCTCGAAGTAATTTATAAAAATATGGGTAGTGAACGTCTCATTCTCATTACGGATGCTATGCGTGCGAAATGCCTGAATGCAGGAAACTATGAGCTTGGTGGTCAGCCGGTAACTGTTACAGAGGACCGTGCTGTACTTGAAAATGGTACGTTGGCTGGAAGTATTTTAAAAATGCATCAGGGAGCCCGCCAAATGTTAAAGCTAAATGATGTCACAATGAGGAGTATCATCCAGATGGCTTCAGAAAATCCTGCTAAACAATTAAATTTATATGACAGAAAAGGAAGTATTGAAGCAGGAAAGGACGCGGATGTATTACTGGTCGATGACAATTTGAATATTAATTATACAATCTGCCGAGGAGTCATCGCTTATAAAGGAGGAGAATAAAATGGAAATTATCAAGGTGAAAGATTATCAAGAAATGAGTGAAAAAGCCTGTGATTTTATAGTGGAACAGCTTGCTGCTACAGACCAGCCAGTGTTTGGTCTTGCTACAGGATCTACACCTGAAGGTCTTTATGAATGCCTTATTAACAAATATAAAGCTAAAGAAATATCATTTGCTGATGTAAAGACATTTAATCTCGATGAATATGTCGGACTTGGACAGAACAACCCAAATAGTTATTATTACTATATGAATAAAAAGCTATTTGACCATATTGATATTCCATCTGAGAATGCCCATTTACCACAAGGAAATGCTGTAGATTTACAAAAAGAATGCAAGGAATATGAAAGTCGTATTGATCAAGCGGGCAAAGTTGATTTGCAGGTGCTCGGTCTCGGATTAAATGGACATATCGGTTTTAATGAACCTGGTACTCCGTTCTCAAGCAGAACGCATGTTGTAGAACTGGATGAATCGACAAGGAAAGCAAATGCCAGATTTTTTTCTTCCTTAGATGAAGTTCCTACAAAAGCAATTACAATGGGAATTGATTCTATTATGGAGAGTAAGGCAATTATTTTACTCGTCTCTGGTAAAAAGAAGGCAGATGCTTTGGCAACATTGATGAATGGCCAGATAACTGAGGATTTCCCTGCTTCTATTTTGCAAAAACATGAAAATGTAACCATCATTGCTGACGAAGAGGCCATGTCTTCACTATAAGAATTTATTCCAACTTTTTTAGCCCTAGTTATTGAGATAGAAAATCATACTAGCCGAACTAATCCGAAATCGTAAAGTTATACCTCGAATTAGTTCGGTTTTTTATTGCTTAGAAAATGATAAAGTCAGAACCTGCTTATGTTTCTGAGGTAGACTCTACATCTATTTCTATGTAGGTGGTATTTTTCTTTTCAATTAGAGCTTGGTCACTTGTCAAATTGATAATCCATTCTTGAAAGTGATCCACCTCGCTTATTTTTACATAAACAATCATTTCCACTTTATCCAAGTAATTGATTGTGTCCAAGATATAATTAGTTTGACGGAGTTCATTTTCCAATTTTCCCAATAACGTATAATCAATAGTTAAAGAGAAACCTTGCATAAGCTGGCGTTTGACAATTCCTGTCGTACGAATGGCTTGTGAGGTTGCGCTGCTATATGCACGGATTAGGCCTCCAGCTCCAAGCTTAATGCCTCCGAAATACCTTGTTACAACTACCGCAGTGTCCTTCAATTGTTGTTTTTTTAACACTTCCAAAATGGGCACACCTGCTGTACCACTAGGCTCTCCATCATCGTTCGCTTTCTGAATTTGGTCATGCTCACCAATCATGTAGGCAGAGCAATTATGTGTTGCATCATGGTGCCTTTTCTTAATTTCCTGAATGAAAGCCTGGGCTGCTTCCTCTGTTTCCACTCTTCGGACATAGCCGATAAATTTAGACTTTTGAATAACAATTTCGTCCATTCCATTCTCTTTAACTGTAAAATATTTCTCTAACATCTTGCAATTCACCTCCTGAACAGCCATTATATATACATAGAGCTGTATGTTAGTTTGTAATAAACAGGTGGTTTTGTTTTAAAAAACGGGAGAAAAGTAGCATGCAGAAGTTTCATGATATATGATAAAAGACCCTATAAAAAATTGAAAGTTATACGTATAATTATAGCATAGGTTGGTGGGAAATGTTGGCACAGAAAATTAGTGAGACTGCTTTAGATTCCATCATTCAAGAAATGGTCGAAGTAGTGGAAAACAGCAAAGATGAAATTTTTAATATTAGTGAAGGAGCACGAACGGAACATGAGCATTTGGTTAGAGAACTAACCGAAACAAAGTTCAAGGTAGTGCAACACATTGAAGATGGCGATCAACTTGAACAAAAGGTCAGATTTTCCCGCGAACGATTAGCTGAGGTAAGTAAATATTTTGATCGATACAGTGAAAATGAAATAAGAGAAGTGTATGAATATACACATGAAATGCAAACAAAGCTAGCAATGATGCGGCAGGAGGAGAAATCATTACGTGAAAAGCGTGATGACTTAGAAAGAAGATTGGTAGCGTTAAGCCAGACGATTGACAGGGCTGAAGGACTAGCCGGTAAAATATCTGTCGTGCTCAATTATTTGCACGATGACTTCCAACAAGTGAATGAAATGATTGAAGAAGCAAAAGAAAAGCAGGAATTTGGTTTGAAGATTATTGAAGCCCAAGAGGAAGAACGTCGAAAGATTTCCAGAGAGATTCATGATGGGCCTGCACAAATGCTAGCTAATATCTTATTGAGATCAGAGCTTGTGGATAGAACCTTTCGTCAAAAAGATATTAATCAAGGTTTAATAGAAATTAAGAATGTACGCAAAATGATTCGTTCTTCTCTATATGAAGTTAGAAGAATTATTTATGATTTACGACCGATGGCACTAGATGACCTTGGACTTTTGCCAACACTTAAAAAGTACATTGCTACTATAGCAGAATATAACAATATAGAGATTGAGTTTACATCCATTGGCGAAGAAACCAGATTAAATCAGAATTATGAGATTGCCTTCTTTCGTCTTGTTCAAGAAGCCTTACAGAACGCGGTTAAACATGCTGAAGCTTCCTTAATTCAAGTAAAGCTGGAAATTAAAAAAGATAACTTAATTATGGTAATTAAGGATAATGGCAAGGGATTTGATCCTTCATTAAAAAAGGACAAGTCATTTGGATTAATTGGAATGCGAGAGCGAGTGGAAATGCTTCACGGCACGTTAACTATTAATTCTCAACCAGGTAAAGGCACGATGATTTTGATTAAAGTTCCGTATAATCCAGCATAGAGGAAAACGGAGCATAATAAATTTTAGATTATGATAAAATTACCGATATAAATAAAGACAAAGATTTCGTTTGAAGAGGTTTAATAATTATAATAGGGCAAACACAAAAATAAGGGGAATGGATGTAGGAGGAACATAAGATGAAGACAGAAGAAAAGAAAACACAGATTGTACTTATTGACGATCATAAATTGTTCAGAGAAGGTGTAAAACGAATTCTGGAGTTCGAACCAACATTTGAAGTTGTTGCTGAAGGGGACGATGGTTCCGAAGCATCCCGTATCGTAAAAGAAAATAATCCTGATGTTGTATTAATGGATATTAATATGCCGAATATGAATGGAGTCCAAGCTACAGCGGATCTTGTTCGTTATTTCCCTAAAACACGGGTTATCATACTCTCTATACATGATGATGAAAGTTATGTTACACATGCACTTAAAACAGGAGCACAGGGATACCTTTTGAAGGAAATGGATTCGGATGCTCTTATTGAAGCAATAAAAGTAGTTAGTGAAGGTGGATCTTATCTGCATCCGAAAGTGACCCATAATCTTGTCATGGAATACCGACGATTGGCTAAAGAGAATGCGTCAAGTGCAAAAGATAATGGCATGGAATATCGTAAGCCGCTTCACTTACTTACAAAACGGGAATGTCAGGTTCTACAGCTACTCGCAGATGGAAAAAGCAATCGGGCAGTAGCCGAAACCTTGTACATCAGCGAAAAGACGGTAAAGAACCATGTTAGTAATATCCTGCAGAAAATGAATGTAAATGACCGTACTCAAGCCGTAGTATCTGCCATTCGTAAAGGCTGGGTAGAGGTTGTCTAGTCAACTTACTGACCTTCTAGCCAATACTTGAGTAGATTACTACAAAAATAAAATCACCCACATTAGTTAAACAAAATAAAAGCCGGGCTGATACGAATTCCAAGCAATAATTCGTATCAGCCCGGTCTTTTACTATTAGGCTTTAGTATTTTAGAACTTCCTCGTTCATCATATGTTTTTGATTTTTTCTATAGTCCTGATCAACATTGTCGCTTAACTAAGAAATTTTCATTTACAAACCTAAAGTTTAATCATAGCAACGGATTCAGGTTGTTCATCTTCCTTCTGTTTGTTTATTTTTCTTATATCTTAGTGTAGAATAAACATACATATGTAAAAATGATAGAGTTTACAGATAGAGATAGTTTTTATAGTAGAGGAGAAGGTAATATGAAGGTTGCTGTGATGACAGATAGTACGGCATATATCCCTGAAAACATACGAAATAAGTATGCGATACATATGGTCCCATTAAGCGTAGTATTTGAGGACACCTCCTACCAGGAGGAAATGGATATTACTACGGAAGAATTTTATAAGAAAATAAATGAAGCGAAGCAATTACCCAAGACTTCCCAGCCTTCCATTGGCTATATTACAGCTGAACTAGAAGCATTAGCAAAAGAATATGACGCAGTAATCTCCATTCATCTATCCAGTGGGATAAGCGGCACATATCAAGCTGTAGTCAGTGCTGGAGAGATGGTCGACGGAATTGAAGTATTTGCTTATGATTCAGAGATTAGCGCAATGGCTCAAGGCTTTTACGTATTAGAAGCAGCTGAAATGGCGCGAAACGAGAAAGAACCACAAGAAATTATTGCTCGACTCAATGAAATGAAAAAGAGCTTGCGTGCATACTTTATGGTTGATGATCTAAGTAATTTACAGCGGGGAGGCCGTTTGAACGGAGCACAAGCTTTGGTAGGAAGTCTACTGCAGGTTAAACCAGTGTTGCATTTTGTTGATAAAGTTATTGTGCCATTTGAAAAAATTCGTACACGTAAAAAAGCCCTAAACAGAATTATGAGTATGTTGAAGGAAGAAGCAGATAAAGGTAAGCAATTAAAAGTTGTCTTTATTCATGCTAACAACCTGCACGCCGCAGAAGAACTGCAGCGAGACTTCCTAAAAGCGTACCCTAGCATGGAAACATTCATTAGCTATTTTGGTCCTGTTATAGGAACCCATTTAGGTGAAGGTGCTCTTGGAGTATGTTGGTATGAAAAGTAAATAATACTATAGCTACCATCCGATTACAGGGTGGTGGTTTTCTATATTAATGGTGTTAAAAATAATTTAGAGAGGAAATAATTTAATTGACAAAACATGAAGGTGCTTTAGAATCTGCGTTCTCCCACCAGCTTGCTGGTAAGCTTCTACTTCGAAACGAACTGCCACTAGATGATAAACAGTTTGAACAATTTCTTGCTGATGGCGCACTTATGCCAATCCCTTCTATAGAAAAACAACTATTTTCAGCTATCTGCCAACGGTGCGGTAATCGAAAAAAATATTTATTTGGAATACTCCCTTGTAAACAATGTGATAAAACTCATTTATATTGCCGAAAATGCATAGAAATGGGCCGGGTGATGGAATGCGAACCACTCTATTATTGGAATGGTAAAAAGGTGGTTTGGCCCATAATAGACAAACCATGTACTTGGGAAGGGGAACTTACAGCTCTCCAGCAAAAAGCTTCTGATCGTATTGTTTCCGCAATTACAAATAAAGAGGAGGAGTTACTTGTATGGGCGGTGTGCGGCGCAGGAAAGACGGAAATGCTTTTTCCTGGCATAGCAGAAGCCCTCCGTTCAGGAATGCGAGTTTGTCTAGCCACACCTAGAGCAGATGTTGTCCAAGAACTGCTACCGAGAATAAGAAATGCCTTCAAGAATGTAAATATACAGGGATTATATGGTGGTAGTGAAGAAAAAACGGGCAATGCCCAGCTGATAATATCTACGACTCATCAATTGCTGCGGTTTAAAGCTGCTTTTCACCTTTTAATAATTGACGAAGTGGACGCTTTCCCCTTCCATAATGATCCCTCGCTTCCTTACGCTGCTAAAAGATCTTTACATTCAACTCAAAGTACAACGGTTTTTTTGACAGCAACCCCCAGGAGAAATCAACAGTTTCGCTTATGGATGAAGCAACTTCCACACGTATTCGTACCTGCACGATTTCATGGCCACCCGCTACCAGTCCCCATTCTAAAAACATGTACAAGTCTAAAAAAAGACACCCAAGCCAACCGTGTTCCTGACGTATTATTAAATTGGATGAAAAAACGTTCCAGCCCACATCGTCAATTGCTTCTTTTTGTACCTACCATAGAACTAGTTGAACAATTATATAAGAACAGTATTGCGCAATTTCTCCAACAAAAATTACTTGAGTCAAAGGATAAAATAATGTGTGTCCATGCTTCAGATCCTCTACGTAAGGAAAAAGTCCAGTTATTCAGAGATAAAAAAATAGATATATTAATAACGACGACCACTTTGGAAAGGGGGGTCACTTTCCCTTCCGTGGATGTAGCTATTTTAGATGCAGGCCATCGTGTATTTGATGAGGCTGCACTTGTTCAAATTGCAGGCAGGGCAGGGAGAAGTCCAGACGACCCTAAAGGTGAAGTGGTTTTCTTTCATAATGGCAAAACCAATGCAATGGTTCACGCAATTGATGCGATTAAGTCAATGAATAAACGGGGAGGGTTTATCTGATGTATTGCTTATGGTGTCATGAAGAAATCATCACCGAAGTACATTGGGGTAATTTTGTTCATCTTTATAATCCTAAAAGGCTTTGTATGAACTGTGAAAGCCAACTAATAAAAATTAATGGGGATCGCTGCAGTGTTTGCTCCCGTGTATCTAGTGTGAAAAAGTGTGCAGATTGTTTGAAGTGGGAGGATTATGAGAAAGAGGTCTCCATTACATTTAACGCATCACTCTATACGTACAATTCGTTTATGCAGGAGGTTGTCGCTAAATGGAAGTACCGCGGAGATTATCAATTAGCAAAAATATTTCAATATGAATTTGAAAAGGAATATATTAAGAGATTCTCTTTTTTAGATAAGAAAAAATCAGTTATTGTCCCAATTCCTCTTAGCAAACAAAGATTTAGTGAACGAGGGTTTAACCAAGCCGAGGTATTAGCAGATTTCATACAGCTAAAAACGGACCCTGTATTAGAGAGGTTACATGGGGAAAAACAAGCGAAGAAGACAAGATATGAAAGAATTTCAATGGAGAATCCATTTATTTTAAGAAAAAGTATTAACAAAACGGTTATTCTTGTCGATGATATATATACAACTGGTACGACATTACGACATGCTGCCAGATTACTAAAGGGAAATGGATGTCCGAATGTTTATACCTATACATTGATTCGTGGTTAGTAAGTATATGCTATAATGAATAAAGTGAGGCGAAATTTAATGGCTGAGTTAGCAAATTGCTCACGCTGTGATGCGGTTTTTGTGAAGAATATACGTGATATATGCCAAGCTTGCTATAAGGAAGAGGAGCAAGCTTTTGATACGGTTTATAAATTTCTACGCGAACGAAAGAACAGGGAAGCGACCATGCTGGAAATTGTTGAAGCAACAAAGGTAGAAGAAATCTTGATTACAAAATTTATTAAAGAAAAAAGACTGAGAACAACTGATTTTCCAAAGTTGGCTTATCCCTGTGAGTCATGCGGAGTTAATATAGTAACTGGTAAACTATGCTATGATTGCTCCGCTGAATTGAGAAAAGATCTTGATAAACACAATGAAGAACAACGAAAAATACAAGAAAAAGAAGCAAATAAAAATACACATACCTATTATATGTTCGATAAAAATAAGTGATCTAAATTATAATATTTTAAGAAGAGGTGAGCCACTATGCGTATAAATGGGCCGAACAATACGAATATGAACCCATATAAAAATCACTTCCAAAAACAGGTGAATACCAAAGCAGAGCCAAAAAAAGACCAGTTAGAAATTTCCAACAAGGCAAAGGAAATGCTTGAAAAGGAAAAGCCTAATGCAAAACGGGCAGCATATGTACAAGAATTAAAACAAGCGGTAGAAAATGGAGAATATAAAGTGGACCATGATAAAACAGCCCGGAAAATGATTGATTTCTGGAGTGGATTTTAAGGGAGGACGACGTTTTGTCCGTACAACAAATCATTCAATCGCTTCATCAATTAGCAAATGTGCATGAACATTTATTGAAGTTATCTAAGCTTAAAACGGAAGCCATTAAAGAAGGCTCTATAGATAATATGCAGAATGTAATTGTTCAAGAGCGTAAAGAAATTAAGCAGCTGGAGCAGGCAGAGAGCATAAGGGAAAAACAAGTAAGTGACTGGTTTGCAAAGAACGGGATTTCACAAGAAGATATTTCTATTACCTTTTTGCTTGACCATATAGACCAAGTGGATGAAAGAGAAAAGCTTGGCAATATTACTATTCGCTTAACGAAATTAATTACTGAATTGAAGCAACAAGAGCAGTTGAATCAATTGCTAATCAATCAATCTATGAAATTTATTCAACTATCCCTTGATATGTTAAATCCGTCTATACAAAATATAAATTATGGAAATCAGAAGCAATATGGAGCGGAAGCACAAAAACGTTCCATATTTGATTCGAAAGCTTAATAAGCGTTAAAAAGGAGTAAACGATATGAGTACATTTCATGGTCTGGAAATGGCCAAACAGGCTCTTTTTGCACAGCAGTCAGCATTATATACAACTGGGCATAATATTTCTAATGCAAATACAAAAGGATATACAAGACAGCGAGTTAACTTTGAAACAATGAATCCATATCCGGCAGCTGCAAGAAACCGCCCGGAGTTACCAGGCCAAATGGGGACAGGGGTTCAGACGGGCTCTATTCAGCGGGTACGTGATTCTTATCTGGATGTTCAATTCCGAGCGGAGAATAGTAAAACAGGTTACTGGTCCACCATGTCAGATGCTTTAACAAGGTTGGAAGGCGTAATGAATGAACCTTCTGACAGTGGTTTATCAAAAACAATGGGGCAATTTTGGCAATCAATCCAGGATCTTTCTTCAAATCCGGAAAATTCGGGAGCGAGATCTGTTGTGGCCCAACGAGGTAAGGCGGTTGCGGATACGTTTAATTATTTATCCGAATCCCTAACTTCTATACAGACTGATTTAAAAAACCAGATGGATATTACTATTACGGATGCAAATTCATTATTAAAACAGATCCATAATATTAATAAACAGGTAAACGAACTTGAGCCACATGGTTACCTTCCGAATGATTTATATGATGAACGTGATCGTTTAATTGATGAATTATCCAGTATCGTTAACATTAAAGTGGATTATGATAAAAGCTCTACAAGTTCGCAAGATATTGCTCAAGGTATAGCCAGCATTGAAATTGTTGATGATAAAGGAAAGTCATTTGAGCCTGCAGTAAAACTATTAAATGGGGCGGAAGCAGATGAATCTGATGCAATTCAAAAGCTATCTATCGATTACGATGCAGGTGAAGTAATGGCAGGAAGCATTTCGATGGATATATCCAAATCGAATGGGTCACTAAAAGGCTTTGCTGATACATATGGTTTGTCAGAGGATGGTTCTGGATTATATCGGGATATGCTTGCCGATTTAGACAAGATGGCTACTAATTTTGCTGAGCAGTTCAATAAAGTCCATCAACAAGGTGTTGGTTTAGATGGAAGTGAAGGACTTGATTTCTTTACATTTAAACCAGGGACAAGCGGTGCTGGTGGTTTGACTGTGAATAAAGACATTCTTGATAATCCAGACAAAATAGCTGCTAGTTCAAATGGTAATGCCGGAAATGGCGATAATGCTTCTGATCTCGCCAATGTCTTTGACGATACAAAAATTGTAAATGAAGATGGGAATAACCCGTTTGGGGAGAATACATCTGTAAATAGTTTCTATCAATCTCTTATTGGAGAAATGGGTGTTCAGGCACAGGAAGCTAAACGGATGGAGAACAACACCGGTGTTTTGCGCTTACAGGTAGAAAATCAAAGGATGTCCATCAGCTCTGTTTCTTTGGATGAAGAAATGTCCAACATGATTAAATTTCAACATGCCTATAGTGCAGCCGCACGAAGCATGACAGCAATGGATGAAATGCTGGATAAAATTATTAACAGTATGGGATTAGTAGGAAGGTAGGGGTAACTAATGCGTATAACACAAGGCATGCTATCCAATAATATGTTAAGAAATCTTTCTTCCAGCTATAATAAAATGGGGAACTTGATGGATCAACTTAACACAGGAAAAAAAATTACGCGTCCATCGGATGACCCTGTTATTGCGATGAAAGGGATTAATTATCGAAACCGTGTGATAGAAGTGGAGCAGTTTGAACGTAATACAATTGAAGTAAATAATTGGATGGATAATTCTGATGCTGCTTTGGATAAGGCTACAAAAGCGATGCAACGTTTACGAGAGCTTGCTGTGAAAGCCAGTAACGGTACAAATGAATCTCAAGAGCTTGAAAGTATTCGCTCTGAGGTAAGTCAGTTAAAAGAGCATCTAAGAGATATAGCCCAAACCGAAGTGAACGGAAAATACATTTTTAACGGGACTAAAACTGATCAGCCGCCAACTGTGAATCTAGAGAACGGAACATTCACTGCCGATTCTTCCTCTGTAGATATTGAAGTAGCAAAAGGGATTAAACTAAAAGCAAATGTAAATGCAGAAGAAGTTTTTGGTGATATCTTCCAGAGTGTGAATGATTTTGAAGAAGCTTTAAGTAAGGGTTCCGACACAGTATCAGAAAGTATTTCCAATATTGATGAAGGTATAAATAAAATTATAAACTCTCGTGCAGATCTTGGTGCACGAATGAACCGACTTGAATTAGTTGAAAATAGGTTGAGTGAGCAAAATATTATTGCAACGAAAGCAATGTCGGATAATGAAGACATTGATTATGAAAAGGCGATTACAGAATTAATTACACAGGAAAGTATTCACCGAGCAGCATTATCTACAGGCTCACGGATTATTCAACCGTCTTTAGTTGATTTTCTAAGATAGGATAACAAATTTGCCCTGCACCCTTTTGACTGCAGGGTTTTCACATTTAGAGAGGAGGGGACGTCTTGCAAATACCTCAGATAAGAATACAATCTCAATCAGCTACTATTCAATTAAATATAACACCAGCACGACAGGAGATTGAGCAGCCAAAAGCAGATTTATTCATACAACAACCTAAGGCAAAAATGGAAATCAGGACAACCCCTTCAAAATTAATGATAAACCAAAGTCAAGCATGGGAACAAATGAATCGTATGCATGTTTTCAAGTTGAACGATAAATTTGCAGGAGAAGGGCGTCGAGGTCTTTTAGAAGGAATTGAGAGACGTGCCGGGCAAGGTAGAGAGTTAATGCAAATTGAAAATAAGGGTGACCCTATAGCTAATCAGGCAGAACAAAACGGTCATGATGGGATGAAATCATTAGGAATAAAATTTATTCCCTCGCATTTTTCCGTGAAAACAACCTACCAACCTGCCAAAGTAGATATTAATGTAAAAGAAAATAAACCGGAAATAAATGTTCAACCAAATGAAGTTATACATAGATATAAAGCTGGTAGTGTTGATGTGCAAATGAAAAATTACTCAAGTCTGGAGATAGACTTTGTAAATATCACAGTGTGATAGAGGAGGAAATGAAATGATAGTGGATACAAAATATTCAGGAGAACTAGAAATTGACGAAAATGAAATTATCTTTTTTAACACAGGGTTGCCGGGATTTCCAGGGGAAACTAAATTTTTGCTTATCGATTTCCCTGATAATCCTGTTTTTCAAATTCTTCAGTCAGTTCAAACCCCCACAACTGCTTTTATCGTCACAAACCCTTATTATATATATCAAGACTATGAATTTGACCTTGATAAGAATATTATAGAGCAGTTAAACATTCAGAGTGAAAAGGAAGTCGTAGTACTTTCTATCGTAACGGTTAAAGACCCATTTCAAGATAGCACGTTAAATTTGAAGGCACCCATTATTTTAAACCCTGCGCGAAAATTGGCGAAACAATATATTCTTACGGAAGAAATCTACCAGGTTAAAACACCTTTGAACCCAAATATTAAATCAAATATAGGGGGAAGGTAACTATGTTGGTACTGGCGAGGAAAATAAATGAAGCTATTCAGATTGGTGAAGAAATTGAAATTAAGGTATTATCCATCGAAGGCGACCAAGTTAAGCTCGGAATAGAAGCACCAAGGAAGACAGATATTTATCGGAAGGAAATATACTTGGATATCCAACATGAAAATGACCAAGCAGCTAACGTACCCTCAGATCTTTTACAATTTTTAAATAAAAATAAAAAATAACTGTTTGCCCCTTTAAGTTTTCACTCAACAAACCGATAGAAAGAATAAACGAGATGGTTTGAGGAGATGTAATTATGCGATTAGATCAAGTATCACACGGATCGCAGCAAATTAAACTTCAGGGAGATAACAACACGCAATTGCTAACAGATACTGAAAAATCCCAACAACAGATAAGGCTTGAAGGGAAAACGTTGCCACCAACTGATAACACAATAACGAAAGATAAATTAAAAAGTGTAACAGAGAAACTAAATGAGTTTGTAGAACCGTTAAAGACCGACTTGAAATTTGTTTTTCATGAAAAACTTAATGAATATTATGTAACAGTTGTGAATCCGTTAACAGATGAAGTAATTAAAGAAATTCCACCAAGAAAAATGCTGGATATGTATGCTGATATGGCAGAATTAATGGGGCTTATGATTGATGAGAAAATTTAGCAATTGATTAAAAGCTTTATCCAGAGGGGATAGAATTTTAAAGGAGTGAAAAAGTTGTCACTTAACAAACCGTACCAAACCTACCAAAATAACGCGGTAAATACTGCAACCGGTGGAGAATTAACCTTAATGCTCTATAATGGGTGCATTAAGTTTATTAAACAAGCAGTCAAGGATTTAGAAGAAAAAAATTATGAAGCTAAAAATACCAATATCCAAAAAGCGCAAAATATAATACAGGAATTAATGTTAACCTTGGACCAAAAGGTTGAAATTTCCAAGCAGATCCTTCCACTGTATGAGTTTATGCAATTCCAGCTTAGAGAGGGAAATATTAAGAATGACCCTTCATTTCTTTTAGAGGCACTTGAACTCATTACAGAGTTTAGAGACACGTGGAAAGAAGTTATTTTGAAGAATAGAAAAGCACAACCTGTGCAAGGCGCCCAAGTATAATGAACCGTCTCGAAGTTTTATTTCAACAAACAGAACAATTACAAGCTGTGCTTAATCAGGAAAGAAACCATAAAAATCGAGCGGAAATTATTGAACAAGTGAACCAATTAATTGAGAAGAGAGATGAGAATCTAACAGATATTAAGCCTCCGTATACAAAAGAAGAGGAGCTTCTCGGAAAGAAATTGGTCCAGCTTAATACAGAAATAGAACAATTGATGCAAGAAATTTTTACAGAATTAAAAGCAGAAATACAACAAGTGAAGAAGCAAAAGCGAACAAACCGAAAATATATCAATCCATATGAAAAAGTAAATTCCTCAGATGCTATGTTTTTGGACAGTAAAAAATAACTTCATATTATTATGAAGTTATTTTTTATCTATTGATTTAAATGATAGAATTATAAAAAAATAATTAATTGTTAACAGGATGTAAATTGCATTACCTCAAGGTTTGGAACAAACAAAATAAATAATAGAAATTAATGAGTGGTTTAAGCAGGAATTCTGGCGGGAAACATAGTATAATAAATACATAAGGATGAAAGGAGGACACGTTTATGAAGTTTAACATTCGTGGTGAAAATCTTGAGGTGACTGATTCTATACGTGAATACGTAGAGAGGAAGATTAGCAAGCTGGAAAGATACTTTGATACACCCCCAACATCCGAGGTGCATGTTAATTTAAGTGTCTACAATGATGAGCAGACAATTGAGGTTACTATTCCAATGACAAATCTCTTGTTGCGCGGTGAAGTGCAACATGTTGACTTATACGCTGCCATCGACTTGGTCGTTGATAAACTTGAAAGACAAATCAGAAAGTATAAAACAAAAGTCAATCGTAAATTTAGACAAGAAGGTTCTCCAAAGCACGTGTTTGCTGAACTGGAAAGAGAAGCAAATAATGTTGCCGTTGAAGAAGAATCAGATGAAATTGATATTGTGCGAACAAAGAGGTTTGATTTAAAGCCAATGGATTCTGAAGAAGCTGTGCTTCAAATGGATATGCTTGGTCACTCATTTTACGTTTTTACAAATGCTGTTACAAACGAAACAAATGTGGTTTACCGTAGAAAAGACGGCAAGTATGGACTAATTGAACCAAATGCTTAATAAAAAATAATGCTGATACAAAAAGCGATCCTTATAAAGGATCGCTTTTTGAGTCTCATCGTTTAGTCTATGGCTTCAAAACATACTTTGAAGATTAGAATATTTCGAATTATAGATAGACTCCCAACTAAAGTATACTTATTTCTCTGTTAATGTAACAAGACTATATAACGCCGCTATGGAAAAATACTGCGCTTTTCCGGGGCGGCTGATGAGCCTCGGGCCAACACGATGTTGGTCATGAAGGCGTTGCGACACGACGTCGCGACTTTAGCCTTCCAACCACTATAACGCATTCCGGGGTCTCGCCTATGCCTCATCTCCCCCAGAAGTCTTCGTATTTTTCCTTCGCATTTTACTCCTACTACGTAATAATGAAAGTTGTTTTAGGTAATGTTTATACAACAACTTTTACATTAGCATCGAGGCTAGGACTATGATTGATACTACCCATGTCAATATTTGTCGAACGAATAGCCAATTTGTATATTTGGACAATCGTTTTGCTGCATTCTTCGATATATTCATTTATTTCTTGTCGAAATCCTTGCAATAAAGAGAATTCCTTGTCGAAACGAACTCTAAATTTCAAAAATGGCAATTAGCCTTTATACCTAGATATGTGTTATAAATAGGTCAATAGATACAAGGTGGTGAATAAATGAAAAGGGAAGAAAGGGAGGCGCTCGACAATTTAGCAAGAAAGGTTCATAAACAAGAAGAGACGATTGCGCAGCTCATTGAGATTATAGCTGCTACTAATCAAAGAATTACACAACTGCATGAGAAACAAAGAAAAAGTTTCTCCTTATGATTCAACTTTATTAACCTTCGCAGGAAAGTCAATGACTTTTCACACATATCTTCGCTGTATCCTTCCATTAAAAGGAGTAGTTCATCCCCGGACTGCTCTTTTTGTTATTCTCTCCCTCTAACGTACATGCAGTTGTCATCCAACTTTAGATAGTGTTATTATTATATATGGACGATTAAATATGCAAGCACGTATATAAAATATGTAGAAATGATGAATTATATTTTTATATAGATTGAGGAGCGTTTATTATGGCTGGATTAATTAAGAAGATCTTTGGGGATGGAAATCAAAGGCAGCTTAACCGACTACAAAAAAAAGTAGATCAAATAGAGGAATTAGAAGTCGATATAAGTAAGTTGTCTGATGCAGAATTACAAGAGAAAACAAATGAATTTAAACAACGGTATCAGAATGGGGAAGATTTGGATAGCTTACTTGTTGAAGCATATGCGGTGGTACGAGAAGCTGCCAAACGCGTATTAGGTATGAGACCTTTCCAAACACAGCTAATGGGTGCCATTGCGCTTCATGAAGGTAATATTGCGGAAATGAAAACAGGGGAAGGTAAAACACTTGCCTCAACGATGCCTGCATATCTTAATGCGATTTCAGGTAAAGGTGTGCATATTATAACAGTTAATGAATACTTAGCAGATCGTGACGCAAAGGAAATGGGTGAACTTTTTCACTTTCTAGGTCTGACTGTCGGTTTAAATGGAAATGGATTAACTAAAGAAGAGAAAAAAGAGGCATACCTGTGTGATATAACTTATGGAACTAATAATGAATATGGTTTTGATTACTTGCGGGATAATATGGTGCTTTACAAGGAGCAAATGGTTCAACGGCCTTTAAATTATGCCATTATTGATGAAGTCGACTCCATTTTAATTGATGAAGCAAGGACTCCACTTATTATCTCTGGTTCTGCAAAAAAATCTGCATCTCTTTATCAGCAAGCAAATAGCTTTGTAGGTACGTTAAACCGTGAGGGTGACTATACGTATGATGAAAAAACAAAGGGAGTTCAGTTAACTGAGGAAGGTATTAACAAGGCTGAACGATATTTTTCTATTGAAAATTTGTTTGATTTAAATAACGTTTCGCTTACTCATCACATTAACCAAGCATTAAAGGCACATGTTTCGATGCACCGAGATACAGACTATGTGGTACAGGACGAAGAAGTTGTAATTGTTGACCAATTTACAGGCCGTTTAATGAAAGGTCGCCGTTACAGTGACGGTCTTCATCAAGCAATCGAAGCAAAAGAGGGACTGCAAATACAGAATGAAAGTATGACCCTGGCTTCCATCACTTTCCAAAACTTCTTCCGTATGTATAACAAACTTGCAGGTATGACGGGTACTGCTAAAACAGAGGAAGAAGAATTCCGGAATATTTATAATATGGACGTTCTGGCAATACCAACAAATAAACCAATAGTTAGAGATGACCGTGCGGATTTAATTTATAAATCCATGCAAGGGAAATTCCAGGCAGTAGTCGAGGAAATTAAAGAAAGGTATGAAGCTGGTCAGCCAGTATTAGTAGGTACGGTTGCTGTTGAAACATCTGAGTTAATTTCGCAGCTGTTAAAAAAAGCTGGGGTGAAGCACAATGTTTTGAACGCTAAAAACCACTATCGTGAGGCTGAAATTATTGAAAATGCTGGTCAAAAAGGTGCAGTAACGATTGCAACTAACATGGCTGGTCGTGGAACCGATATTAAGCTTGGTGAAGGTGTGAAAGAATTAGGTGGACTTGCGGTAATCGGTACAGAACGACATGAATCGCGCCGAATTGATAATCAGTTGAGAGGACGTTCAGGTCGTCAAGGTGACCCTGGATTAACTCAATTCTACTTATCAATGGAAGATGAGCTGATGCGTCGGTTTGGCTCAGATAATTTGAAAAATATGATGGAACGTCTAGGAATGGACGATAGTCAACCAATTGAAAGTAAAATGGTTTCCCGTGCTGTAGAATCTGCTCAAAAACGTGTGGAAGGAAATAACTTTGATGCACGTAAAACGGTTCTCTCTTATGACGATGTATTAAGGGAACAGCGTGAAATTATTTATAAACAACGTTTTGACGTAATTGATTCAGATGAAAATCTGAGAGATATTATTGAAAACATGATTTTATCCACAGTTACTAGGGTGGTTGCGACACATACAGGCGATGATGATGACAGTAATTGGGACTATAAGGCTATTATCGAGTTTGTACATGGAAGCCTTCTTGACCCTGAAGATATTAAAGAAGAGGATTTAAAAGGGAAAGATCCAGAGGAAATGAATGAACTGATCATGGAAAAAGTACGTGGTCGCTATGATGAGAAAGAGCAAGAACTTACCGAGGAACAAATGCGTGAATTTGAAAAAGTTATTTTATTACGCACTGTTGATTCTAAATGGATGGATCATATTGACCAAATGGATCAGCTTCGTCAAGGAATACATTTACGAGCATACGGTCAAAATGATCCGCTTCGTGAGTACCAAATGGAAGGTTTCGCTATGTTTGAAGCCATGATTGAGAATATAGAAGAAGAAGTTTCCAAATATATTATGAAGGCACAAATTCGCGATAATTTACAACGCCAGGAAGTAGTTAAAAATACACAAGCAGTGTCCGGTGATCAAGAAGATAAGAAAAAAACCAATAAGCCTTATGTGAAAAAAAGTAATGTTGGTCGGAATGATCCTTGTCCATGTGGCAGTGGTAAAAAGTATAAAAACTGTCATGGTAAGTAAACACGAAACACTCCTCTTATGATGGGAGTGTTTCATGCTTTAAATATAGTGAAGAGGTGAGAAAATGGAATTGGTAGAAATTAGAAGTGAGTTAGATAAAATGTTAAAACGAATTGAAGACTTTAGGGGGTCTCTTTGACTTAGATGAAAAGAGAGCAAGAATTAAAGAACTGGAATTAAACATGTCTGAACCATCATTCTGGGATAACCAGGATGAAGCTCAAAAAGTTATTAGTGAGGTAAATGGGCTAAAGGGATATGTTACCAACTTTGAAGATCTTGAAGAGCGCCTTGAAGATCTGGAAGTGACCTTTGAGCTTGTTAAGGAAGAAAATGACAAGGAATTGTTTGATGAATTAAATGAAGATGTAAATGTTATAAAAAAGGAAATAAATAATTTTGAATTACAAATGCTATTAAGTGAGCCTTATGATGCAAACAACGCTATTCTAGAATTGCATCCGGGAGCAGGCGGGACTGAATCCCAGGATTGGGCAAGTATGCTTCTTCGTATGTACCAACGTTGGGCAGAAAGTAAAGATTTTAAAGTAGAAAC
This sequence comes from Virgibacillus sp. SK37, assembly GCF_000725285.1. Lineage (GTDB taxonomy): Bacteria > Bacillota > Bacilli > Bacillales > Amphibacillaceae > Virgibacillus_Q. The sequence continues at coordinate 2,610,433 of NZ_CP007161.1, read as the reverse complement.
GCTTGATTACCTTCCTGGTGATGAAGCAGGGGTTAAAAGCGTTACATTACTTATTAAAGGACATAATGCGTATGGTTATCTGAAAGCTGAAAAAGGCGTACATCGTTTAGTCCGTATTTCTCCATTTGATTCATCTGGACGTAGACATACGTCATTTGTATCTTGTGAAATTATGCCAGAATTGACAGATGATGTGGATATCGATGTAAAAACAGAAGATATTAAAATAGATACGTATCGGGCGAGTGGTGCAGGGGGGCAGCACGTGAATACAACGGATTCAGCTGTACGCATCACTCACATACCTACAAATGTAATTGTTACTTGTCAAAATGAGCGCTCCCAAATTAAAAATAGGGAAGCAGCAATGAAAATGTTAAAATCTAAACTTTATCAGCTGGAAATTGAGCGACAACAGAAGGAACTTGATGAGATACGAGGAGAGCAGAAAGAAATTGGTTGGGGAAGTCAAATTCGCTCCTATGTCTTTCACCCATATTCTATGGTAAAGGACCATCGTACGAATGTAGAGGTTGGGAATGCTCAAGGAGTTATGGATGGAGATATTGACCCATTTATTGATGCATTTTTGCGCTCAAAAATTAATGGATAAAAAAATCTTCTGTGCACAAACTATGAAATATATCACACTAATGACTATGAAGAATAATTTCACTGAATTGACACAAACTGGCAATATCATTGATTTGCCTATATTACAGTGCTGATAACGTTAACGGCACGTTTTAAAAGGGGTTTTATTTCTTTGGAAAAGGGTTATAATAAATTATGATAGTCATTAAACTAAATTTTGCGTTAGGGGGATTTAAGTTATGAAAAAATGGTTACTAACAATTCTATTTGGTACTGCTATCGTACTAGCTGCATGTGGCGGCGGTGACGAAGGTGGTTCAGACGAACAACAAGACGCTGGTGATAATGCAACAGAAGAATCTTCTGAAGGTGGTTCTGTAGATTCCGCAGCTGCAGAAGAAGTATTTGAAAGCAATTGTGCTTCATGTCATGGTGCAGATCTTTCCGGTGGAGCAGGACCAGATCTAACACAAGTTGGTTCTAAATATTCTGCAGATGAAATTGCTGATATTATTAAAAATGGTAAAGGAAGTATGCCTGCAGGATTGGTATCAGGTGATGACGTAGATTTACTAGCTAACTGGTTAGCTGAAAAGAAATAATCTTTAATATCCAAACAAAGTCTGGCTTATCAAAGTCAGACTTTTACTTTTTTATAGACATAATTAAACAGTTGATCACCTCACCCCCGTTAGTTCATATTACCTCCTTTTTTAGTACTTTCTAATGTTACAGGTTTGTATTAACCTCTAACAATTAATTCCTTTTTCTTACAAAAAAACCAATTATATTTCAATTAAGGACACCTTTGAAACACAAATGTAACAATTTTATGTCTAAAAAAACTGGCGAAAGATGTTATAATGTATAAGAAATCTTTTGATTGCTTCCTTCAAAAAGTGGAGCAATCTTTTTCAGTGAAAAGACTTGGCACGACAATAAAATTAAAGGTGATTTTTATATGATATTAATGAAAGATGTTCATAAAACATATCCAAATGGGGTTACAGCCTTAAATGGTATTAATGTTGAAATAGATCAAGGCGAATTTGTATACATAGTTGGCCCGAGTGGTGCGGGTAAATCAACGTTTATTAGGTTAATGTATCGTGAAGCTAAAGCAACAAATGGAACAATTATGATAAATGATATTGATATGAGTAATTTAAAGGAAAAAAAAGTACCTTTTCTTAGAAGAGATATTGGTGTTGTCTTTCAAGATTTTAAGCTTTTACCTAAACTATCAGTATATGAAAATATTGCTTTTGCACTGGAAGTAATTGAAGAATCTCCACGAAATATCCGCAAACTAGTAATGGATGTACTGGAACTCGTCGGTCTGAAAAATAAGGCACGGTTTATCCCAGATGAACTGTCCGGGGGTGAGCAACAGCGTGTGTCCATTGCCCGCGCAATTGTCAACAAACCTAAAATTGTTATTGCAGATGAACCGACTGGAAACCTTGATCCTGACACTTCATGGGAAATCATGAAAATACTGGAAGAGATTAACTCCAGTGGAACAACCATAATAATGGCAACACATAGTAAAGAAATTGTTAATACGATTAAAAAACGAGTCATTGCAATAGAGGATGGACTTATTGTGAGAGATGAGCACCGAGGTGAATACGGCTATGAAATTTAGAACAGTGAGACGACATCTTCGGGAAGGGTTTAAAAATATAGCAAGAAATGGATGGATGACGGTAGCTTCCGTAGGCGCAGTAACGACTACACTTATCTTGGTCGGTGCCTTTCTAGCTCTAATGCTTAACTTAAACCAGATGGCAGACAACATAGAAGAAGATGTGGAAATAAACGCTTTACTTGAACTAACGCTTGAAGAAAATCAGATAACAACTATAGGAGATAAAATTAAACAGATGAATGGCGTGGATTCAGTCGTTTTTTCTTCCAAAGATGAGCAGTTGTCTGAATTAGTTGACAGCATGGGAGAGGAAGGGAAATCCTGGCAGCTATTTGAACAGGACAACCCATTGAACCATGTTTACATTATCAAAACAAAAGAGCCACAAGATACAATAAAAGTTGCTGATAAAATTTCTGATCTGCAAGGAGTTCAGGAAGTTAATTATGGACAAGGGGTCGTCGAACGACTCTTTGAGTTTAATAAATATGCCAGAACGATCGGGCTTGTGCTAATCGTTGGATTAGTTTTTACAGCAATATTCCTAATTTCCAACACAATTAAGATTACGATTATGGCACGAAGCAGAGAAATTGGCATTATGAAACTAGTAGGAGCAACAAACGGCTTTATCAGATGGCCATTTTTTATTGAAGGTCTCTTACTCGGGATTTTAGGAGCTGTAGTTCCGATTGCTGTTATCTTAGGTGGCTATTACTATTTAGAAAACAATATTAGCCAACGAATTAATTATAGCTTTGTTGAGTTATTGCCATTTAACCCGTTTGCATGGCAGTTATCCCTTATCATATTAGGTATTGGTGCATTGATCGGTGTATGGGGAAGCGTAATGAGTGTCCGTAAGTTTTTAAAAGTTTAATAACAACAGTTGTTGATAGCATCAAAGATAAAATATTTTTAAACACAGGGAAGGGGAACACGGGTAATGAAGAAGATCTTTTCGTTCGGAATGACCACGGTTTTAGTATTATCTCTAAGTATTGGAACGGTAACTTCAGTATCAGCGGAATCAATAAATGGATTGAATGATAAGATTAATGAGCTGGAAAAAGAAAAGCAGGAATTGAATGAAAAACAGGGTAACATTTCCAGTGATAAGAAAAGTACGGAATCAAAAATAAATAAAAACTTGGATGAACAGAGTTCCGTAGAACAGGAAATCCAAAAAATTGATGAAAAGTTAAACGATACAAAAAGTAAAATCTCAACAAAGGAAAATGAAATAAGCGAAACAAATAATAGAATTGATGAATTAAAGAATAGAATAGTAGAGTTAAAAAAAGAAATAAAAGTGTTAAAAGAGCGAATTAAAAAGCGTAATGAACTACTTAAAGATCGCTTGCGTGCCATTCAAAAAAATGGCGGCAACATGAAATACATAGAAGTTATTCTAGGTTCACAAAGTTTTGGTGATTTTATTAGCAGATCTTCTGCGGTTAATGCCATTATGGATCAGGATAAATCTATTATGGAAGAACAAAAAGCAGATAAGCTTTCTTTAGAAAAGAATAAAGCTGAAGTAGAAAACAGCAAAAAAGAAGTAGAAGCTAAAAAAGCATCTCTTGTAGATCAAAAGAAAGAGCTTGTTGCATTAAAAGGTGATTTAAATAGCCAAATGAAAGAAAGAGAATCATTGATGGCTAAGCTGGAAGAAGAACATTCTGACCTGGAAGAGTATAAAGTAAGCCTTGAAGATGAACAGGAAATTCTTGCTGCTCAAGCATCTGCGGTTGAAAAAGCAAAACGTCTGGCAGAATCAGAAAAAGGCAAATTGGAACAACTTGCTAAAGAAGAAGCCGCTAGAAAAGAGAGAGAAAGAAAGGCGGCAGCTGCTGCTAAAAGAAAATCAAGTAGCTCACAATCTAGTTCGAACTCAAGCTCTAATTCCAATTCAGGAAGCAGTACAAGCTCAAGTGCAAGTTCAAGCTCAAATAGCGGTGGAGGTATTTTCATCTGGCCAGCTGCCGGTCCCAAGACTTCTGATTATGGATATCGAATTCATCCAATTTACGGAACAAAGAAACTTCATGCTGGTATGGATATAGGAGCTGGTACTGGAACTACATTAAAAGCAGCTGCCTCAGGAGTAGTTATCCGTGCAGGATGGATGAATGGGTATGGAAACACAATTATGATTTCACATAGTATTAATGGAACGAACTACACCACGTTATATGCACACCTTAGCAGAATCTCCACTTCTGCAGGTGCCGTAGTAAGCCAAGGACAAACTATTGGTGCTACTGGTAATACAGGTGGTTCTACAGGTCCGCACCTTCATTTTGAAGTTCATAAAGGCGGTTGGAATGCTTCGAAGAGCAATTCTGTCAATCCATTAAACTACTTAAATTAATTTGATTAAAGAAAAGGACATCACGATATTGTGATGTCTCTTTTTCATAGGAAAGATTATGATATAATTACATAAACTAAGTAATAAACATAGTCATATGTAGAGGAAAGTGATATGCTTTTTTAGTGTACATGTGCATTCAACATAATGATTGAGGTGGAAATATGAAATTAGGAAAAATGAAAATAGTTCTTTTGCTGCTGGCAGCATTGTTTCTAGGATTTGCTGGAGCCTATACGGGTGTAAAGCTTGCAAATCAAGGAGAGTCAACCATTGAACAAAGTGTGAATAATCAAACCACAGAAAAATCTGATGAAGAAGCAGCATCAGCTCCGCAAGATATGCAGAAAGTTGTACAAGCATATACCTTAATCAAACAGAATTATTTAAAAGATGTTGATGACAAACAGTTGATTGAAGGGGCCATTCAAGGTATGTTAACAACCCTTGAGGATCCTTTTAGTTCTTATATGGATGCAGAATCCATGAAGGATTTCAATGAACAAATAGAAGCAGAGTTTGAAGGAATTGGAGCGGAGGTCAGCATGGTTGAAGGGAAAGTGACCATCGTGGCCCCAATTAAAGATTCGCCTGCTGAAAAGGCGGGACTCCGGCCAAATGACCAAGTTTTATCTGTAGATGGGAAAAGCTTGGAAGGCTTGGATTTAAACGAGGCTGTTGCAAAGATACGAGGGGAAAAAGGTTCAGAGGTTGTCTTAGAGGTTAAACGAGCTGCAGCTTCAGAACCTTTTGATGTAACTATTGTACGTGATACTATTCCGGTTGAAACAGTATATAATGACGTGCAAACAGTCAATGGTAAAAAAACTGGAATTCTGGAAGTGACTAACTTCTCTGAGCACACTGCTGAGGAGTTTACAGAACAACTGGATAGTCTTGAGAAAAAGGGAATTGAAGGCTTAGTTATCGACGTGAGAGGGAATCCAGGTGGCTTACTTAATGTTGTCGAAGACATGCTAAAACTATTTATACCTGAAGATATGCCATACTTGCAGATTGAAGATCAAAATGGTGATAAAACACCTTATTATTCTCAGTTAAAAGAAAAGAAAGAGTATCCAATAACCGTACTAGTAGATGAAGGTAGTGCATCTGCCTCGGAAATTTTGGCTGTGGCAATGAAGGAAGCAGGCTATGACGTAGTAGGCCAAACAAGTTTTGGTAAAGGAACAGTACAACAAGCAGTCCCATTAGGAGATGGAAGTACCATTAAGCTTACTTTCTATAAATGGCTTTCTCCAAAAGGAAATTGGATCAATGAAAAGGGAGTAGTACCAACAATCGAAAAGAAACAACCTGATTACTATTATTCTAATCCTATTCAGATTGACGACCCATTTGGATTTGATCAATCAGATGAGAAAATTGGGAATATCCAAAAAATGCTTTCTGGTTTAGGTTACGATCCAGGAAGAGAAGATGGCTACTATAGTAAAGAAACAGCAAAAGCTGTGAAAACATTTCAACAGGAAAACGATATAAATGTAACTGGAGAAGTTGATGATAAGACAGCTGGCTTGCTGGAGACAAAGGTTGTAGAAAAAATACGTAATGGAGAAGATGACATCCAGTTGGAAACAGCACTGAAAGCTTTATATAAATAAGCAAAAAGCCGCGGCTGAAACCGCGGCTTTTTAACACAAAATATTGCAGGAAAAAAGTCGATAACTATCGAATAATACAAGAAGGTAGTTTAACAGAGAAGGTGATGAAGCAATGAACATGTGGGCAATTGAACTAGGGAAGGGTTTAGCTAAACTTTTTCTCCAACCGTTGCTGTATTGGAGTCTGTTCCTTGTGTTATTAGCAGGTTACAGGCGAATTAAACAAGAAAGAAAAAATTTCGGTATTAAAATCTATGATGCTTTTTCTGAGTGGAAGAATACATTGTTTTTCTCTTTATTATTTGGTGTGATTTTTTCTTTGATCTTTTTAGGAACAGGAATGGTATTGTCTTACGAGGTAATGCTTTTTATTAGTATTGTAATTATACTTTTAAGTATTACTGGCAAATTTTCGTTACTATCACCAAGCTACACCATTGGCTTAACCTATGTAATTTTATTGTTTTTCCCATTTCTAAAGGAGAAAACTCAACTAATTTCCGACATTAGTTTTAGTGTAATCGTTATTCTATTGGGTATAGGATTAATTGCAGAAGGGGTCTTGATATGGAAAACGAGGAAGCAGGAATCCTACCCTGAGCTTATAAAAGGTAATAGGGGTGGTTGGATTGGTCTGCACCGTTTAAAAAAATTAAGTATAATTCCTTTTTTTACACTTGTTCCAGCGGGATTAATTACACCTTTTGCACCATATTGGCCATATTTTTCTATTGGTGAAACAACCTATAGCCTTGTGCTTTTTCCTTTATTAATCGGATTTGAACAAGTTGTATTAGGTAATGCTCCTGCAAATGCGGCACGCCGTTTGGCTAAACAAGTGATCCTCTTAGGAGTTTTGGTCCTGGCCTTGGCTATTGGGAGTATATTCCAGGCTTGGTTCTCTCTGGGAGCAGTAGTTTTATCAATTCTTGGAAGAGAATTAATCAACTACAGATTCAGAGCTGCTGATCGATTAGCTCAACCTTTCTTCCAACGTACAAAGGCAGGGCTTAAAGTATTAGCAATTATCCCTGAAACTCCTGCTGAACGTCTTGAAATTCTACCTGGTGAAATTATTACCAAAGTGAATGGATTCAGAGTCAGTGGCTTTGAAGAGTTTTACTATTCACTCCAGCAGAGTGGAGCCTTTTTCAAATTGGAAGTAATAGATTTCAATGGAGAAAACCGTTTTGTACAAGGTGCTTTATATGAAGGGGACCATCATGAATTAGGGGTAGTATTTGCCGCAGATCCCTACAGGAAGAAAAAGCTATTAAGTAACTAACATATTATTTACCCAAGGTAATTCTATGGTTGACCATGGAATTACCTTTTTAATTGGCAACTTAGCTAGTTTCAAACGTTATTAATGTGAATTATTCACAAACAGTAACACGGAAAGTTGCTAATTTATCCTATTTATACAGTATTTACTGTCTTTATGTCAGACATAGATTGTTCATATAAACACAAATGAAGTGTGATGCGAATCACAGGTGGCTAGGTACATAAATCATAAACTAAGAATGAAGATAGAGCCATTCACTCAGAGCAGATAACTAAAAACATATATGGTTGGATGGCCTAAGGTTATCTTCAATCTTAACTAGAGGTGAATAATATGTTGAAAAAAGCTGCGTATACGTTAATTGCTGTGTTATTGGTAAGTGCTTTCGTGTTATCTGCTTGTGGTAATGGTACAAATGAGGTTCAACATGAAGTGTCTAAGGATCTTGAAGACTCCGTAAAACAAACAAGAGCAGCGGAAGATTTACAAGATGTCATAGCTCCACATAAAGAATTGAATCAAGAGCCTGTACCTTTGGAGTTAGAACGGGATGGAAAAGATGTATTTGTTACAATGACAGCGCAAATTACAGATATTGAAATTGATAAAAATTATAATTACAAGGCATGGACGTTTAACGGAGAGGCTCCAGGACCGTTAGTTGTAGTAAATGAAGGGGATACCATTCACTTTACATTAGAGAATAAGGACCCAGCAATACCTCATAGTATGGATTTCCATGCTGTCCATACTGCGCCGGATAAAAACTTTGTTGATGTGGCTCCAAATGAAGAGGGTGCTTTTTCTTACAAAGCATCTAATCCAGGTGTGTTTATGTACCATTGTGGTACTGCGCCTGTTCTCCAACATATTGCAAATGGAATGCATGGTGTTATTATTGTAAAACCAAAGGACGGTTATCCAACTGACAGTGAAGTGGATAAAGAGTATGTAGTTATTCAGAACGAATGGTATAAATACAATGATCTTGAAAATATGACAAACGATGTGCCTTCCCAAGTTGTATTTTCCGCGAAAGCATTACATGTAGGGCAACCAAATACGAATGGAACTGTGAGTGCTGTGAAGGATGAACCGTTATTAGCAAATGTTGGTGATAAAGTGCGTATCTATATAAATAACGTAGGTCCAAATGAAGTTAGCAGCTTTCATGTAGTAGGTACTATGTTTGATGATGTTTATATTGATGGTAATCCAACCAACCACTTTAAAGGGATGCAGACGATTATGCTACCTGCAAGCGGTGGTGCAGTTGTAGAATTTACTGTCAAAGAAGAAGGAGAATACCCATTTGTAACACATCAATTTAACCATGCTACTAAGGGGGCAGTTGGGTTAATAAAAGTAACTAAAGGTGAATAATAGGCTCTACTTTATTTAATATTATCAAGGAAAACATCGGCGAAAAGGCTGGTGTTTTTTTATGGTGAAATATTACTGGTATGATTTTAAGTAGGCTTATAAGGGTATAATGTCTTTAGAAGAGAAGGGTTAAAGCATTTTTATCGAATATTTGTTCGTTAATATGTTAAAATTATTTGTACGTATGATAAACTATTTATAGATGATTCAGATCGGGGGCAAGACTAGTGAATAATACGTTTGAATTAATAGCGAACTACGAACCGCGTGGCGACCAGCCTAAAGCAATTCAAGAAATCGTTGATAAAATTCTGGCTGGTCAGCGTCATCAGACGTTACTTGGAGCAACTGGAACAGGGAAGACGTTCACGATGTCTAACGTGGTAAAAGAAATAAATCGGCCAACATTGGTCATTGCGCATAATAAAACTTTAGCTGGACAGTTATATAGTGAATTTAAAGAGTTTTTTCCAAATAACGCGGTTGAATATTTTGTCAGCTATTATGACTATTATCAACCGGAAGCTTACGTACCATCTACTGATACTTTTATAGAAAAAGACGCAAGTATAAACGACGAGATTGATAAACTTCGACATTCTGCTACATCTTCATTATTTGAAAGAAATGATGTTTTAATTGTAGCAAGTGTTTCTTGCATATACGGCTTGGGTTCTCCTGAAGAATATAAAAGTCAGGTACTCTCACTTCGAATGGGGATGGAAAAGGACCGAGATGCTCTCTTACGTGATCTTGTGGATATCCAATATGCAAGAAACGATATTAACTTTCAACGTGGTACCTTTCGCGTACGTGGAGATTCAGTAGAAGTAATTCCAGCTTCCCGAGAAGAACACTGCATACGGATTGAATTTTTTGGCGACGAGATCGATCGTATTCGTGAAGTGGATGCATTGACAGGCGAAATTATTGGCGACCGGGAGCATATTGCAATATTCCCTGCTTCCCACTTTGTTACGCGTGAAGAAAAGCTCAAGAAAGCTATTATAAATATCGAAAAAGAGTTGGAAGAACGACTGAAAGAACTTCGTGCGGAAAACAAATTGCTGGAGGCACAGCGTTTGGAGCAACGTACAAATTATGATATTGAGATGATGAATGAAATGGGCTTTTGTTCTGGAATTGAAAACTATTCCCGTCATTTAACATTCCGTAATGAAGGTGACACACCATATACCCTGTTAGACTTCTTCCCAGATGATTTCCTTGTGGTAGTGGATGAATCTCATGTTACTCTGCCACAAATCAGAGGAATGTATAATGGGGACAGGGCTAGAAAACAAGTACTGGTAGATCATGGATTTCGATTGCCATCAGCACTCGATAATCGACCATTAAAATTCGAGGAGTTTGAGAAAGCAACAAACCAGCTCGTTTATGTTTCAGCAACTCCTGGTCCTTATGAAATGGAACATTCACCTGAAATGACAGAGCAAATTATAAGGCCAACAGGATTACTTGATCCTAAAATAGATGTGCGACCAATTAATGGACAAATTGACGATCTTATAAGTGAAATTAATAAACGAGTAGAGCGAAAAGAGAGAGTGCTCGTTACCACTCTGACTAAAAAAATGTCAGAGGATCTAACTGATTATTTAAAAGAAATTGGAATGAAGGTTGCTTACCTGCATTCGGAAATTAAAACACTGGAACGAATTGAAATTATAAGAGATCTGAGGGTTGGTAAGTATGATGTGTTAATTGGCATTAATCTGCTAAGAGAAGGACTTGATATACCGGAGGTCTCACTAGTGGCAATACTAGATGCAGATAAAGAGGGCTTCCTTCGTTCAGAAAGATCTCTCATCCAAACAATGGGGCGCGCCGCACGTAATGAAAATGGAGAAGTAATAATGTATGCAGACCGTATTACTAACTCCATGCAGGTAGCGATAGATGAAACCAACCGTCGTCGAGAAAAGCAAATGGCTTATAATGAACAACATGGCATAACCCCAACGACAATCAAAAAAGATGTGCGTGACGTCATACGTGCAACCATAGCAGCAGAAGAGCAGGAAGAATACGGAGATAATAAGAAGAGTCTAGCTAACCTCACCGGAAAAGAAAAAACAAAAGCAATCGAACAAATGGAAAAAGAAATGAAGGATGCTGCCAAAGGGCTTGACTTCGAGAAAGCAGCTGAACTTCGGGATATCATTTTAGAGCTTAAAGCTGGAGGTTGATTTACAAATGCCTAGTAAAAGCATACAAATTCAAGGCGCAAGGGCACATAATTTAAAAGATATTGATGTCACCATACCTAAAAATAACCTAGTCGTACTTACAGGTTTGTCTGGATCGGGAAAATCTTCACTCGCTTTTGATACAATTTATGCAGAAGGGCAGCGGCGCTATGTCGAGTCTCTTTCTGCTTATGCACGACAATTTTTGGGACAGATGGATAAGCCGGATGTAGATGCTATAGAGGGACTGTCCCCTGCTATTTCTATTGACCAGAAGACTACGAGTAAGAATCCAAGGTCTACAGTAGGAACAGTGACAGAAATCTATGATTATTTAAGACTTCTATATGCCAGGGTGGGACATCCCACTTGTCCAAAACATGGAATTGAAATTTCCTCCCAAACGGTCCAGCAAATGGTTGATCGCATTTTGGAATATCCTGAACGCACGAAGCTTCAAATACTTGCGCCTGTCGTTTCCGGCAGAAAAGGTGAGCATGTAAAAGTGTTTGAGAAATTGCGTCAGGAAGGTTATGTAAGAATAAGAGTTGACAAGGAAATGCGAGAAGTATCGGAAGAAATTAAATTAGAGAAAAACAAAAAGCATTCTATTGAAGTTGTGGTAGACCGTATTGTAGTTAAAGATGGAATTACTGGCCGTTTGAGTGATTCTATTGAAACTGCACTTGCTTTGGGCGAAGGCAAGATCATTGTTGACGTAATAGGTGAAGAAGAATTAATGTTTAGTGAAAATCATGCATGTCCAATATGTGGATTCTCTATTGATGACTTGGAACCAAGATTATTTTCTTTCAATAGTCCATTTGGAGCATGCCCGACATGTGACGGACTTGGGACGAACCTGGAAGTAGACTTGGATCTGGTTATTCCTGATTGGGATAAGACGTTAAACGAGCATGCGATTGCCCCTTGGGAGCCAATTAGTTCACAGTACTATCCTCAGTTGTTACAAAGTGTTTGCATTCATTTTAATATTAATATGGATACACCAGTAAAAGACCTTCCAAAAGAACAAATGGATAAAATTTTATATGGAGGCGGAAATGAAAAAGTCCATTTTCATTACGTAAATGATTTTGGCAAAGTCAGAGATAACCATGTGGCTTTTGAAGGGGTATTAGCAAATGTAGCCAGACGGTATCGGGAAACTTCATCTGACTTCATTCGTGAAACCTTAGAAAAGTACATGGCCCAGAAACATTGTCCTGCATGTAAGGGATACCGTTTAAAAGAAGAAGCTTTAGCAGTTCTGGTAAATGGTCTTCATATAAGCAAAGTCACTGATTTTTCCATCGTAGAGGCTCAGAACTTTTTTGAACAATTAGAGCTAAGTGAGAAGGAAGAAAAAATTGCTCAAATGATCCTCAAGGAAATTTGTAACCGACTGGAATTTTTAAATAATGTCGGATTGGATTATCTTACTTTATCCCGTGCAGCTGGTACACTCTCGGGCGGGGAAGCCCAGCGTATACGCCTGGCTACTCAGATTGGGTCTGCATTGACAGGGGTCCTTTACGTATTGGATGAGCCATCCATCGGACTCCATCAACGGGATAATGATCGCCTTATTGAAACATTAAAACGTATGAGGGATTTGGATAATACCTTAATTGTTGTGGAGCACGATGAAGATACCATGCTGGCAGCCGATTGGTTAATTGATATTGGGCCAGGAGCTGGGGAGCATGGTGGTCAAATAGTTTCAAGTGGCACGCCATCAGAGGTAATGAAAGATGAGCGTTCTCTAACAGGTCAATATTTATCTGGAGATAAATTTATTCAACTACCATCTCAAAGAAGAAAAAGCGACAAACGTTTTATTGAAGTAGTTAGAGCGGAAGAGAATAATTTAAAAAAGGTTAATGCTAAGTTTCCAATTGGTTTAATGACGGTAGTTACCGGGGTTTCTGGTTCAGGTAAAAGTACTTTAGTAAATGAAATCTTATATAAATCACTAGCCAAGGAATTGTATCGTGGTAAACATAAGGCAGGAAAGCATAAAACGGTAAAAGGGATTGAGCATATCGAGAAGGTTATCGATATTGACCAATCACCGATTGGGCGTACACCTCGTTCCAACCCAGCAACTTATACTGGTGTTTTTGATGATATTCGTGATGTATTTGCTCAAACTAACGAAGCAAAGGTACGAGGCTACAAAAAAGGTCGTTTCAGTTTTAATGTTAAAGGTGGAAGATGTGAAGCTTGTCGTGGCGATGGCATTATTAAAATTGAAATGCACTTCTTGCCAGATGTATATGTTCCTTGTGAGGTTTGTCATGGGAAACGATACAATCGGGAAACCTTGGAGGTTAAATATAAAGGAAAGAATATCTCAGATGTATTAGGGCTTACCATTGAAGAGTCCTTGGAGTTTTTCGCTAACATCCCTAAAATTAAACGTAAATTGCAAACTATTTATGATGTAGGTTTAGGATATATCAAACTAGGACAACCAGCAACTACATTGTCGGGCGGAGAGGCGCAACGGGTGAAGCTTGCTAGTGAATTACACCGCCGTTCCAATGGAAAATCTTTTTATATTTTAGACGAACCAACCACTGGTTTACATGTTGATGATATCAAGCGTTTGTTAGCTGTGCTTCAGCGTCTAGTAGATAATGGAGATACCGTACTAATTATTGAACACAATCTTGATGTGATCAAAACTGCAGATCATATCATTGACTTAGGACCAGAAGGCGGAGCACGTGGAGGACAGATTATTGCAACAGGCACGCCAGAAGAGATTGCAAAAAAAGAAGTTTCTTATACTGGGCGGTATTTAAAACCAGTTTTAGAACGAGATCAGCAGCGAATGAACAAGCTGATTTCAAACAAAGAAAAAATAAGTACAAAATAAATTGAAAAGGTAATAAGCTGATTTAGGCTTATTACCTATTTTTTTTAACGGATTTTTCACAATCTAAAATATAAGTTGGGGTTCTATAGTTCTCACAATAGATAAACTTTGAAGTAGTTAGAAATTTTTGCTTGCAAAACAACTGAAATATTTAATCTGATTACACCATGTTTCGAAAAGGCACTTTCCAAATATTTTGCTTGTTTGTTAAAAAAAAGAAACTACTATTAGCAGTTGGAAAATGCAAGACTCCTGCAGGACAGTGAGTCCAAGACCCCACAGGCCACGAAGAAATGAGTGATCGAAGAGGGGTGGGCGAGCCCCCGAAAAGCGAGTATATTCCAAGCTGCGTTGGCCAGAGAATATTACAAGATTAGCAATGAATTCAACTATCCACTAGTTCGTATTTTGCTCCTTCTGTGTATAATTAATTGTATTAAAATGTACTATAATAGAATTTTCTTTAAGGATATCTTCAAACGTATGTTTTGACGCAGTTCTATCATTTGGATAAGCTAAACAAAGAAGTGTTTTTGGGAGGAACAGAATATGAAATCAATTGATATGGAAAAAGTACAAGAACAATTAGATCGTTTTACAAATAAGGCGGTATATGTACATGTAGAAACAACAAACGGAGCATATGCGAGTCATTTCGACGATAAAGCATATAATGTAGGTGCATATGTAAGAAACGCCGAGGTAACATTTCACCAAGCTAAGATCGTTGGAAATGGAAATGCCTACCGTGTCGGTTTGAAAATGGAAAAAGGATGGATTTATGCAGAAGGACTTACTGATTGGGTAATGCATGAAGACAATAAGATGCTGATGGCCGGCCATGACCGAGAAGGTCGCTTAATGGTAGCACTCCAAATTAGTGAGACTCCATTCAACTATTAAGCTAGTAGAATAAAGAGTTAGATTAAAACGGTAAATTTTTAGAATAAAGGTGATAAGAATGGAAAAACATGTTGTAGTTATATATCCACATCCTGATGATGAGTCATTTGGTGCAGCAGGCACCATCGCAAAATTTAGAGAGCAAGGAGTCCCAGTTACCTACTTATGTGGCACATTAGGCGAAATGGGTAGAAATATGGGCTCACCAACATTCGCAAATCGTGAGACATTACCCGAGATTAGAAAACAAGAATTGCTTAATGCTTGTAAGGCGCTGGACATTCAAGTACAAATGCTTGGCTATCGTGATAAAACAATTGAGTATGAAGATCGTAGCCAGATTGCAGCAGATTTGAAAGAAAGACTTGAACAAATAAAGCCGTCACTAGTAATTACGCATTATCCTCCACATGCTGTTCATCCAGATCATAATGCAATGGGTGCTGCAGCTATTGAGGCGGTCAGCTTAATGGATGCTGAAGTACGCCCAACAGTGTGGGCACAAGCTATCACAAATACGTACGTGGAAGACATAGGAAAGCCCCATGTAATTAACGATATTCGCCCATATCTGGACAAGAAAATGGAAGCCATATTATGTCATACTTCACAGGCTAGTGGAATACTTGGACAACTAACCGATTATAAGAACTTAGATAAGGATTTAAAAGAAAAAGCTGAAAAGAGACTCGGCAATGAGCAATTTTATATTTGGAACTTTGAAAAGTAAGAGACGTCTCTTCGACTAAAAATTTAAGTATTATTTTGACGACTCGCCTCCTTATTATGTAATAGATAACTTAATTTAGAAATAAGCATAAAACTATTTCAGTGTAGATTTGCATATACAACTATAAGGTTTAAATTACATTCCCATGAGGAAACCTGATTATATAGAAGGAGGGAGTATTTATGAAAAAATTATATCGTTCTTCAAATCAACGCATGGTTGCAGGTATTCTAGGCGGTATTGCAGAATATTTTAACGTAGACGTAACTATCTTACGATTAATATTTATTATTTTACTATTTTTTAGTGCCTTCACCTTTGCATTTGTATACCTGATTGCTATTTTCATCATACCAAATGAAAGGGAGATCCATTAAATGGTGCTTCGTTGGCTGATATCACTTATATTAAACGCAGTAGCTTTAATTGTAGTAGCTCAACTATTTGATTCATTTCAGCTGGAGGGATTTGGGACCGCCCTTCTGGCCAGTTTCATTTTAGCCATTTTAAATATAATAATTAAACCATTGCTCATTTTATTTACATTACCAATTACCATACTCACACTTGGTTTATTTTTATTTGTTATCAATGCAATTACGCTGATGATTACACAGGCGTTAATGGATTCGTCCTTCGTTATTGATGGATTTGGTATGGCAATACTTGCTTCCATTATCATTTCCATTATTAATTTGGTACTGAATAATTTGGTGAAAGACTCCATTCGTTAACAGAAAAAGCTTCGTAGGCTATTCGCCTACGAATTTTTTTTCGTATATGCTACAATAAAGTGAAACTTCTTAACCAATTCGAGGAGGATACAGTACATGTCTATAGTCCGTACAAAGGATTTACTTAAAAATTTTACTTTAACTCTTGTAGCAGGGGAAGATGGAATACATAGAGAAATAATCACAAGTGATATTTCACGTCCTGGAATTGAAATGACAGGTTATTTTAAATACTATCCACAGGAGCGATTACAATTAATTGGCAGAACTGAAATGGCTTATTTTCTCGATTTAACAGATGAGGAAAAAAGAGATCGTGCCAGCCGTCTATGTACAGATATCACTCCTGGAATCGTTGTCTCGAGAGGCATGGAAATACCAGAGATACTAATAAATGCAGCAAATGAATCTGGAGTTCCTATTCTGCACTCCCCACGAAAAACAACTAGGGTTATTAGCCGTTTAACAAATTATCTGGAAGCTAAATTTGCGCCATCTACAGCAATACACGGCGTTCTTGTTGATATATATGGTGTCGGTGTGCTTATTACGGGTCAAAGTGGTGTGGGGAAAAGTGAAACTGCTTTGGAATTAGTGAAGCGGGGGCATCGCCTTGTGGCAGATGACAGTGTGGAAATCAGGCAGGAGGATTATGATAGCTTAATTGGAAATCCGCCACCATTGATTGAACATCTTTTAGAAATTCGTGGTCTAGGGATTATTAATGTAATGACATTATTTGGAGCAGGTTCTGTTAGAAGCCATAAAAAAATCTCCTTTATCATTAATTTGGAAATATGGGATCAGAAAAAACAATATGACAGACTTGGTTTGGATGAAGATAAAATGAAGATAATGGATGTTGAATTACCGAAAGCAACGATCCCTGTTAGACCAGGTAGGAACCTGGCCGTAATTATCGAGGTTGCAGCAATGAATTTCCGTTTAAAAAGAATGGGCGTAAATGCTGCTGAGGAATTTTCAGAACGCCTAACAACGATGATTGAACAGGAGTCAGAAGGTAGAGAATAGGAGGAGTCATATGAGTTGTCAAGCACCAGCGTTAGATCGGGTATTTTTGGAAATTGGCCCCTTACCTATTTATTGGTACGGAGTGATTATTGCAACTGGGGCCTTTCTCGGATTGTACCTGGCAACTAAAGAATCAGATCGTTTAGGAATGAAAAAAGATCTCATTGTTGATTTTGTTGTATTTGCAATTCCAATAGCTATTTTATTTGCTAGAATTTATTATGTAGTCTTTGAATGGGAAAATTATGCAGATGGCCCATGGACAGACATCTTTGCCATATGGGAAGGTGGTATCGCAATACATGGTGCTGTTATTGGTGGTGTTTTGACAGCTATTGTTTTTGCGAGAATAAAGAAAATTTCTTTTTGGCAATTAGCAGATATTATAGCACCAAGTCTGATTTTAGGGCAGGCAATTGGGCGTTGGGGAAACTTCATGAACCAGGAAGCTCATGGTGGAGCGATCTCTGAGGAAACATATAACAGTTTTCATCAATACTTGCCAGACTTTATAATGAATCAAATGTGCATAGAAGGGGTTATGTACCACCCTACATTTTTATATGAATCTGTTTGGAATTTAATCGTATTTGCATTTTTACTTGTATTGCGCAGGTTCAATCCATTACGCGGCGATGTATTTTTAAGTTATGTAATTGCATATTCTGTGGGCCGTTTTTTCATCGAGGGGATGAGAACAGACAGTTTATATGCAGTTGGCGACTTAAGGCAAGCACAGCTTATATCTGTCATAGGTATTGTGACAGCCATAATTATTCTTTTATATCGCCATATAAAAGGGCCTAAAATCAGATATGCAGAAGTAAAAGTATCTCAACACAAAAAAATAGATTATAAAAAGAAAAATAAAAAGAAAAAATAGGCAGAGAAGAGGGAAGTGCGGATGACTGGGATTATGTCACGTGGATTACAAGAAGGAATGAAAACTTCATGGACATTGGGAAAAGTAATTTTTCCTATTACTTTGTTAGTGACTATTTTACAATATACTCCTGTTTTACCTTGGGTTATGGAAAAATTGTCCCCGTTGATGCGATTAATTGGGCTGTCCGGTGAGGCAGCCGTTCCACTGGTGTTAGGAAATGCGCTGAATTTATATGCAGGAATAGCTGCAATTGTTTCGTTCGATTTTTCCGTTAAAGAAGTTTTTATCATGGCAGTCATGTTGTCATTTTCTCATAATTTATTTATTGAATCAGCAGTCGCCTCAAGAGTGGGAGTGAGCTGGTGGTTAATAGCCGGTATACGCGTCACTTTGGCTTTACTAGCCGCTATTATCATTAATTTGGTATGGAATGGCGGAAAAGAGATGGCACAATATGGACTTATTTCCTCTGACGCAACAGATCCAACTGGCTGGGGAGCTATTATACTACAGGGGCTTCAAACAGCAATTATAGCTATTGTTCAGTTGGCTTGTATTGTTATTCCATTAATGGTCATTATGCAGTTTTTAAGGGAAAAGGAATGGCTGACCATTCTTTCAAATAAATTCGCACCGTTTACAAGAATGCTCGGAATGGAAAAGAATACTTCCATGACAATGGTTGCAGGATTGACGATTGGTTTAGCCTATGGTGCAGGATTAATGATTCAGGCGGTTGAAGAGGACAATGTTTCAAAAAAAGATATGCTTCTGGCATTGATCTTCTTGGTCTCCTGCCACGCGGTAGTGGAAGATACGGTTATATTTATTCCTTTGGGAATTCCCGTTTGGCCATTACTGCTCATTCGCTTAACCACAGCTATTCTTTTAACATTGGCCATCGCTTATATTTGGAAACGCGTAGATTATTCTAAGAAAAGGAAGGAAGCAAGGAATGAACATAGATACAATACTCTTTGACCTTGACGGCACTTTAATTGATACAAATGAACTTATTACCGCCTCTTTTGAACACACATTCAAAAAACATAATTTATCCTTTACCAAAGAGGAAATCATGGGATTTAACGGCCCTCCATTACTCGATACGTTTCATAATATAGACCCGGAAAAGGCAGATGTTCTGGTCAAGACCTATCGTGAACATAATCTTGCTGAACATGATCGTTATGTCAAGGCTTTTCCTTACGCAGTTGAAACCATTCAACAGTTAAAGGATAGTGGAATAAAGGTTGGTATTGTTTCTACCAAAATGTCTAAAAGTGTGCATATGGGCCTTGCTTTAACTGAATTACAACCACTTTTTGAAACTATTATTACCTATGATGATGTTAATCATGCCAAGCCTCATCCAGAGCCAGTAATAAAGGCAATGAAGGCTTTGCAAGCGAAAAGCGCTTCTACATTAATGGTTGGTGATAATTATCATGATATAGAGGCTGGTAAAAATGCAGGAGTACTGACGGCTGGTGTTGCTTGGGCGCATAAAGGAAGAGATAGTCTCTTAGCGTATGAACCAACCTATATGCTGGAGGATATGCGAGATTTACTGAAAATAGCAGGAGTGTAGCAAATGCGTAAAACGGAGCGTTTTCGAGTAAAACATGCCAACTCCTTATGGCAAATATATAATACCGTATCCTTTTGGAAAGTGGTTAAAAATTTTATTATTATTCAATTGGCTCGCTATACACCTTTTTTGAGTGTGAAAAACAGCTTGTACCGTACTTTCTTGCGAATGAAGGTCGGCAAGCAAACAGCATTTGCATTGATGGTAGTGCCAGATGTTATGTTTCCTGAAAAAATTAGTGTAGGGAATAATAGTATAATTGGTTATAACACAACTATTCTTGCTCACGAATATCTCATTAAGGAATATCGAGTTGGGAAGGTCATAATCGGTGATAATGTGCTGATTGGTGCAAATACAACGATATTACCTGGGGTTACGATAGGTGATAAAGCTGTTGTTTCAGCAGGTACACTCGTTCACAAGGACGTGGCACCAGGTACTTTCGTTGGCGGAAACCCAATGCGACTGATCTATACGAGAGAAGAAATGGAAAAACGTGAAGAAAATACCCTTTTTGAATAGGTGATAAGAATGGAAATACCTTCTGGGATTATTCCAGCAATTCGTAAAATGAAAGACTTTGATAAGGCACTAGACACCTCCTATGATTCGCTCGTTTTCTTGGAAACAAGGCTTGCACAGTTGAAGAGTCTTGTCACTTACACGAAACGTGCTAATAAAAAAGCATTAGTGCATTTTGATTTGATCCAAGGGTTAAAAGCGGATGAGTTTGGTATGGAGTATTTGGTAAGAGAAGTTAAACCAGATGGGATTTTATCTACCAGAGCGAATATTATAAAGCTAGCAAAGAAGCATAACCTTCTGTCGATCCAACGTATTTTTTTATTAGATAGTCTTGCATTGGATCACAGTTTGGAACTAATCAAGCGCATCCAGCCTGATTGTGTTGAAGTACTACCAGGGCGCATGCCTTCTATTATTAAGGAAATATATGAACAAACCAAAGTTCCTGTTATAGCCGGTGGGCTGATAAAAACAGAAGAAGATGTTTCAGCAGCATTGAAGGCAGGGGCACATGCAGTATCTACTTCAAATCGTGAATTGTGGTAGATATACAAAAAGACTGACAGAAAGGGGATTACTATCCCCCTTCCTGTCAGTCTTTTTTGGATTCTAATATATATTATTGGAGTAACACAATGATTCGCAGTATAGATATACTGCGAATTAACTTGTGGTGGATGGAGCAATTCATTTTACAGAGGAAGCACCCATTGATTTGCGTTTCAGGCGGACGCTTTCACACTTCCGGGTACAAGTGCGACATCTGCTCGTTACCTCACAGTGTCTTCTTTGCCGCCGGAATGACCTCAGCCGCTTCCTCCGCTACGCTCCGTCCAGGGTCTTCGCCTCATGCTATTCCGGCAGGAGTCGCGGGCCAACAGGACGTTGGTCATGCAATCGTTGCCACAGGACGTGGCGTTTTTAGATTGCCATCTTCCATTCCAATCAATTGGTATGTGCTTTAAAATCTCAAATGCGAAGCGGGCTTTCACACCTAATACTAAATTCATTTATTGCTAAAGAGTAACTCTTAGCGAAGGAAAAATACGGAGACTTCTGGGGGAGATGAGGCATAGGTGAGACCCCGGAATGCGTTAGCATGAGGAGGCTCATCAGCCGCCCCCGAAAAGCGCAGTGTTTTTCCGTAGCGATGTTATTTAGCTATTTTGTATTAACGGAGAAATAAGTTTTCACTAGTTCGGATTTTATTCCAACTATGAATGTAACCCAACATTTGCAATTGAACCTTTGTGTAAGTAAAGAGAGTTCGTTAGCAAATAAGAAAGTTGAATAAGGAAAACTTTGGGTATTCAGGTTAAGTAGCAAAGATAATGTGGAATAACTAACTAACAGGGAAAATTAGCAAGATGGGGGTGATAAAGATGTCAGAGATTACCGGTGAATTGATAGGAACAATGATTCTTATTATTTTTGGTACCGGTGTTGTTGCTGGTGTTTCTTTAAAGAATACCCTTGCTGAAGGGGCAGGCTGGGTATTGGTCACCTTTGCATGGGGGCTTGGAGTAGCCATGGGAGTATATGCGGTTGGAAATATAACAGGTGGTCACATTAATCCGGCAGTAACTTTAGGGCTAGCAGCCGTAGGTGACTTTCCTTGGGCGAAGGTTCCAATGTATATAACTGCACAAATGCTCGGTGGTATAGCGGGCGCAGTCATTGTGTTCTTTCATTACCTTCCCCATTGGAAAGCTACAAAGGATGCAGCTACTAAACTCGGTGTTTTTAGTACAGGTCCAGCTATACGCAGTCCACTCGCAAATCTGATCAGTGAAATTATTGGTACATTTGTCCTTGTAATGGGAATATTATTTATTGGAGCGAATGAATTTACGGAAGGGTTGAACCCTTTAATAGTTGGATTACTTATTGTAGTAATTGGCATGTCGCTGGGCGGAACAACTGGATATGCGATCAATCCTGCCAGAGATTTGGGCCCGCGGATTGCACATTGGTTTTTACCGATACCAGGAAAAGGGGATTCAAATTGGCAATATTCCTGGGTTCCGGTTTTAGGGCCAGCAATAGGAGGTATATATGGAGGGCTGTTTTATCAAGCATTATTTGAAGCTACACCTACTTTAACTTTTTGGATATTCACTAGTATCATTATTATTTTGTTTGGATTAGCATTAACGAAAGAGTTAAAAACTGCTACGATGTAACTAGGACTGAATAAATTTTCAAGCTGGTTATTATAATTAAGGAGGAGTATATATCATGGATAAATATATGTTGGCACTCGATCAAGGAACGACAAGTTCACGTGCAATTATCTTTAACCGTAAAGGAGAAATAGTAGAAACAGGACAGAAAGAGTTTGAACAATTTTTCCCAAAACCAGGTTGGGTAGAACATGATGCAAACGAAATTTGGACTTCTATATTATCTTGTATTTCAGAAGCACTCCGAAAAAGTGATGTAGATCCTGAACAAATTGCAGGAATTGGTATTACAAACCAACGGGAAACCACCGTAGTTTGGGATAAACAGACCGGTAAGCCGATCCATAAAGCAATTGTTTGGCAATCAAGACAAACTCAAGAGATATGTAATCAACTACGAGAAGACGGCTATAATGATATCTTTCGAGAAAAAACAGGATTGTTACTTGATCCCTATTTCTCTGGTACAAAAGTGAAATGGATCCTTGATCACGTAGAAGGTGCAAGAGAAAAGGCAGAGAACGGTGAGCTTTTATTCGGAACAATGGATACATGGCTTGTCTATAAACTGACAGGTGGTAAAGTACATGTCACGGATTATTCAAATGCTTCAAGAACGTTAATGTATAATATTTACGATTTAAAGTGGGATGAAGAACTACTGGATATATTAAAAATTCCTTCAAGTATGCTACCGGAAGTGAAAGCCTCATCCGAAGTGTATGGAGACACTGTAAACTATCATTTCTTTGGTCAGGAAGTTCCTATCGCAGGAATGGCTGGAGACCAGCAGGCGGCTCTCTTTGGTCAAGCTTGTTTTGAAAAAGGTATGGCAAAAAATACGTATGGTACTGGTTGCTTTATGCTGATGAATACAGGTGAAGAAGGGGTTCAGTCAGAAAATGGTCTGCTGACAACACTTGCGTGGGGTATTGATGGAAAAGTAGAATATGCCCTTGAAGGCAGCATATTCGTGGCAGGTTCAGCGATTCAATGGTTACGTGATGGTTTGAAAATCATTAATAGCTCTCCTGAAAGTGAACCATTGGCAAAGTCAGTTACATCCACGGAAGGAGTTTATGTTGTACCAGCTTTTGTTGGACTTGGTACGCCATACTGGGATAGTGAAGTAAGAGGTGCAGTGTTTGGTTTAACACGTGGTACAAAGAAGGAACATTTTGTACGGGCAACATTGGAATCTTTGGCATACCAAACACGTGATGTAGTGGATATTATGATAAAAGACTCAGGAATTGATGTTAAGAAATTCAGGGTTGATGGTGGAGCTGTAAAGAATGACTTCCTCATGCAATTTCAAAGTGGCATGTTGGATGTAGAAGTAGAAAGACCGGTTGTCAACGAGACTACTGCACTAGGAGCTGCATATTTGGCTGGATTAGCTGTAGGATTCTGGGAGAGTAAAGAGGAAATTGCCAAACAGTGGAAAGTAGATAAGACGTTTACCCCTGAGCTATCAGATGATACGAGAGAGAAATTGTATACGGGATGGAAGACGGCTGTTAAGGCAGCCCAGGCATTTAAATAAAAGAGTATACGTCTTAGCGTCTATATGTTATAATGAATCCAAGTTAATATTTCGGCCGGAGAATTGGAGAAACCGCAAATCACTAATGTGTCATTAGTGTATTTTGCGGTTTTTTCTTTTTTTGTAATTTGAGCCGGTAAATCTTACATGTTTGGCCTTAAAAAAGGGTATGGATATGTATAGACAATTTCAATTATCAGGGAGGTTATTTAGATGGGAAACTTTTCAAGCTATGAACGTGATGAAACTTATAACCAATTAAAAAATAACAAATTGGATTTGCTTGTAATTGGTGGAGGAATTACTGGAGCAGGTATTTCATTAGATGCGGTTACACGTGGCCTAAAAACCGGGCTTGTTGAAATGCAGGATTTTGCAGCTGGTACCTCAAGCAGGTCGACTAAATTAGTTCACGGTGGATTACGTTATCTTAAACAATTTGAGGTGAAGATGGTTGCCGAGGTAGGTAAGGAAAGAGCAGTTGTTTATGAAAATGGGCCACATGTTACTACACCAGAATGGATGATGTTGCCATTCCATAAAGGAGGAACCTTTGGACCTTTTACTACGAATATTGGCTTACGAGTTTATGACTTTTTGGCTGGTGTAAAAAAAGGGGAACGGCGCACGATGTTTAAGCCCGAAGAGGCAATAAACAGAGAGCCCCTTATTAAGCAAGATGGTTTAAGAGGAGCAGGATATTATGTGGAATATAAAACAGATGATGCTCGATTAACAATAGAAGTGTTAAAGAAAGCAGTTCAAAAAGGAGTACATGCAATTAATTATACTAAGGTAATTGATTTTATTTATAATGACCAATCCAAGATTACTGGAGTTGTGGTTGAAGATCAAATTACCAAAGAAACACATCGTATATATGCAAAGAAAGTTATTAATGCTGGTGGTCCGTGGGTAGATGAACTAAGAGAGAAAGACGGTTCAAAGAAAGGAAAAGCTTTACATTTAACAAAGGGGGTTCACTTGGTTTTTCCTAAAGAGATTTTTCCGTTACAGCAGGCAATCTATTTTGATGCCCCAGATGGGCGGATGATTTTTGCTATTCCAAGAAACGGGGTAACATATGTGGGTACGACAGATACAACTTATGAAGGAGATATCGCCCACCCGACAATGACGGAAGAAGACCGTAACTATATAATAAATGCGATTAACTATATGTTCCCAACACTGGAAATTACAGCAGAGCATGTTGAATCTAGCTGGGCAGGTTTGCGGCCGCTTATTGCGGAAGAGGGTACAGATAATCCAAGTGAGATCTCAAGAAAAGATGAAATATTTGTTTCTGATTCAGGATTAATATCCATGGCTGGCGGAAAGTTAACTGGATATCGAAAAATGGCTCAAGAAGCTGTAGATAAAGTTGTAGAGCAATTTAAAAGTGAAGAAGGCATTCTTTATTCCAAATCAGAGACAGAGCACTTACCTATTTCAGGTGGCGAAGTCGGTGGATCAAAAGGCTTTCAAAATTTTAAAAAGAAGAAAGCTGAATTAGCAGTAGCTGCTGGAATGGATGAAAGTTTAGCATTGGAATTAATTCAGAAATACGGTGCAAATTTTGATGTCATTTTGGATCTTTATCAAAATGAAAGCGATAGAGCTGAAAGAGAAGGTATTGCCCCTGAAGTTTTTGCAGAGCTCAAGTATGCTCTTGAATATGAATCTGCGTACAAGCCTGTTGATTTCTTTGTGCGACGGACTGGTGCACTCTTCTTTGATATTAATTGGGTTAGAGAACATAAAGAGAATGTTATTAAGTTTATGGATAAACAGCTTAAGTGGTCTGTGGAGGAAAAGAAAGAGTATATTGATGAACTAGAACAACTGTTAAGAGATGCAGTTGTCCCAGTAAAATAAATTAAAAAACTTTCACTTTATGAGTGAAAGTTTTTTACATTCAGGTGTATATCTATTCCTTAGTAAATATGATATACTTTGTTCCGTGATAAGAAGTTAAGGTTAGGGGTATACACATGCAACAAGCAAAAGAAAAAAGCCAAGAAAAATCTAACAATGTTATACCTTTTATTCCTGAAGGTGATTTTTATTTCACAAAGGGTGTAGAAGCTTTTCAAAAAAGAAAATTTGATATTGCGATAAAATGGCTGCGAAAGGCAACGGAGGCAAAACCTGAAGATCCGTTATATGCCTGCCAAATGTCAATTATATATACAGAAATTGGTGCTTACCATGCAGCTAACCAGCTGTTAACTAAGGTGTTACAAACAACGGACTACGTGGATTGTTATTATTTAATTGCAAATAATTACGCCCACTTAGGCCTACTTAATGATGCTAAAAAGTATGTTAATTATTATCTTGAGAAAGAACCGGATGGCGATTTTCACGAAGAAGCGCATAGCTTGCTTGAATTAATTGACTTTGATGAAGATGATGATGAGTGGGAATTAGAAGATGAAGATGAGATTCTCATTTACCAGGAAACAGTTTTCTATCACATGGAGTATATGGAGTGGGAAAAAGCACTCCCGTTAATTGAAGAAATGATGACATTATTTCCTGAACACAAAATGGCTAAATACGATTATACACATGCATTATTCTTTTCAGGACACGAAGATGAGGCCATCCAAAAAGAACTTGATATTCTAAAAGAAGAACCAACCGCTCTCTATTCACATACAAACCTTGCATTATTTTATTATCAATTGGGCAAGATAAAAGAATATAGAACGTGTATTGAGACATTGAGAAATGTTTATCCGATTCATGCCCAACAAAAGTTAAGAATCGCGGTGACTATGGCGCGAACAGATAATTTACAAGAGGCTTACGAACGTTTTTATCAGTTAACAAAGCGTCTTGTGAAAAGCCACCCCTCTTATTTCCGATGGTTTAGCTATACAGCTTATCATGTAGGAGAGACTGATAAGGCCGTTGCATTATGGGAAGAGGGCTGTAAAAGACATCCATCCCTATCTAAAGAAAAACATCCATGGCTGGATGAATGAGCATAATATTAGACGAGAAGAACTAATTCTTATAAGCTGAATATGGCTATAATTACAAGAAGAAAAAGGGGCGATTTAAAATGTCCGAAGAACGTATTTATGATGTAATCATTGCAGGTGCCGGACCGGCCGGAATGACTGCAGCAGTATATGCTTCCAGAGCAAATTTGGATACATTAATGATTGAGCGAGGAATCCCAGGTGGTCAAATGGCCAATACGGAAGATGTGGAGAACTATCCGGGGTATGAACATATCCTAGGTCCAGATCTCTCTAATAAAATGTTTGAGCATGCTAAGAAGTTTGGTGCCGAATATGCTTATGGAGATATTAAAGAAGTCATTGACCATGGTGATTATAAAACGCTCATTGCTGGGAAAAAAGAATATAAAACAAGATCACTTATCATTACTACAGGAGCTCAATATAAGAAATTAGGCATACCTGGTGAAGAAGAGTTAAGTGGTAGAGGCGTTTCATATTGCGCTGTATGTGACGGGGCCTTCTTTAAAAACAAAAATCTAATCGTAATCGGTGGAGGTGACTCGGCCGTAGAAGAGGGTATTTATTTGACACGGTTCGCCGAAAAGGTAACAGTAGTTCACCGTCGTGACGAATTACGCGCTCAAAAAATACTACAGGATCGTGCCTTTGATAACGATAAGATGGATTTCATCTGGGATACTGTAGTTGAGAAAATTAACGAGAAAGATGGAAAAGTTGGCAGTGCCACTCTAAAAAATAATAAGACCGGGGAAGTATATGATCAAGCTATTGATGGAACGTTTATCTATATCGGCATGGTACCATTGAGCGAGCCGTTTAAATCTTTAAATATCACAAACGAAGAAGGATATATTCCTACAGATGAACATATGGCTACATCGATTCCGGGAATATTTGCAGCAGGAGACATTCGTGAAAAAACACTTCGACAAATTGTTACAGCAACTGGTGACGGAAGTATTGCAGCTGAGAGTGCTATAAAATATGTTGAAGACCTTTCAGAAGAATTAAAGGCAAGCGCTAAATAAAGACTTTACGTAATCGTAATTGCTTTTTAACGCTGTTGTAATACGCTCGCAATATTTATGGGGTACAATATAAATAACTAATTGACCCCCTTTTAATAGATAAATTAGTTTCTTGCACAGGTGTTAATCACCTGTGTCTTTTTTTGTGTACAGAAAGAGGGCTTGTCTGATCATGTCGTTTTGTTAGAATTTCCAATAGTTATTAAGATCCCAAGGCAATTCCGCTAGCCTGGTTAAATTTAATTTATTCTTAAATGCTGCTAAGTATGTTTAGTGATTTGTTTTTGAAGTAACTAGTTCTTGTTGATTTTATTTTTCCTAGTATAATGGTAGTAGCGTATTAAGTCCTCCAGAAAGTTTGAGGTGATTGAAATGCAGCGAGTAACGAACTGTATATTAATAGATAATAACCACATATTATTAATGAAAAAGCCGAGACGCGGCTGGTACGCCATACCTGGCGGAAAAATGGAGCTTGGTGAATCGATCAAAGAATCTGTTACCCGTGAATATCAGGAAGAGACAGCACTTACTCTTATAGATCCTCAATTAATGGGAAGTTTCACTTTTACGATTCATAAAGGCGAAAAAGTGGTGCAGGAATGGATGATGTTTACTTTCGTATGTGAGAAATATGAAGGAAACTTAATAGAATTCTGTAGAGAAGGTGAATTGGAATGGGTTCCTGCAGAAAAAGTGAAATATCTGCCAATGGCTGAAGGAGACCGTAAAATCTTTCAACATGTTTTAAATTCGTCCTCCATGTTATATGGTTCTTTTTCCTATTCAGAGGATTATGAACTGATTAATTTACGGTTGG
This sequence comes from Virgibacillus sp. SK37, assembly GCF_000725285.1. Classification (GTDB taxonomy): domain Bacteria; phylum Bacillota; class Bacilli; order Bacillales; family Amphibacillaceae; genus Virgibacillus_Q. The sequence goes on along the minus strand of NZ_CP007161.1, from coordinate 2,581,444 downwards.
ATCCCATAGTTAATTAATTGCAACATATCTAAAGGGGAGATATAGATGAGAAACGGAGAACAAGAAACTAAATTAGTTATTATTACTGGAATGTCCGGTGCGGGAAAGACAGTTGCTGTTCAAAGTTTTGAGGATTTGGGTTATTATTGCGTGGACAATTTGCCTCCAACGCTTTTACCTAAATTTTTGGAGTTAATGAAGGACTCAACTAATAATATAAGAAAAGTTGCTCTGGTAATGGATTTACGGGGCCGTGAGTTTTTTGACTCTCTCTTTGAAGCATTGGATGGCCTTGCGAAGGAAGATTGGTTAGAGGAGCAAATTCTATTTCTTGATGCAAAAAATGAGAAACTGGTAAGTAGATACAAGGAAACACGAAGGGCTCACCCTTTGGCAGTAGAGGGCCTTCCTTTAAATGGGATTAAACAGGAACGGAAAATGCTTGATGAGCTAAGAGGGAGAGCACAACGAATTATAGATACAACAAATTTGAAGCCAAAAGAATTAAGAGAAATAATTTTAGAAAATTATACGGAGGAAAAGCAAGAAACCTTCTCAGTCCATTGCGTTTCATTTGGATTCAAATATGGATTGCCTATTGATGCTGATTTAGTTTTTGATGTTCGATTCCTCCCGAATCCACATTATGTAGAGCAAATGCGACCACTAACTGGGTTGGATGAAGATGTTTCATCTTATGTATTTAAATGGTCGGATACACAGAAATTCAAAGAGAAGGTTTTAGATCTGTTACAATTCATGCTCCCACAATATAAAAAAGAGGGTAAATCCCAACTAGTTGTAGCAATAGGATGTACTGGCGGACAACATCGTTCAGTAGCGCTTACTGAGTTTTTTGCAAAAGAGCTCTCATCAAATTATATTACGCATGTCAGTCACCGTGACATTGCCAAAAGAAAGGGACGTTAATATGACAGAAAATAAGCAGCCTCAAGTAGTCGTAGTTGGGGGAGGTACAGGCATGCCTGTACTACTCAGAGGTTTGAAAAATCTGCCCATTCAACTGACCTCACTTGTTACTGTGGCTGATGATGGTGGAAGTACAGGGAGAATAAGAAATGAGATGGCAATCCCGGCTCCAGGTGATATTCGTAATGTCATTGCTGCCTTGTCTGACGCTGAACCGATGTTACTGGAATTATTCCAACACCGTTTTAATGTAGGGAATGGCTTATCAGGTCATTCGCTTGGTAATTTATTGCTTGCGGCAATGGCAACAATAACTGGAAATTTTAATAAAGGGATTAAAGAAATCTCCAGAGTATTAAATGTAAAAGGTAAAATATACCCAATATCTAATGACAATATGTCTTTACATGCAAGGATGACAGACGGGACTGTCATATCGGGTGAATCAAATATACCATTGTCTAATAAACATATTGAAAGGGTGTTTCTTAGCCCTCAACCTGTAGAACCTTTACCTAATGCTATTCGTGCGTTGGAAAGGGCTGATTTAATTGTAATAGCGCCCGGGAGCTTGTATACAAGTATTATGCCTACAATTATTATGCCGGGTGTGGCTGATGCTATACAACATGCAAAAGCAAAAGTAGTGTATGTATGTAATGTTATGACCCAAGCTGGAGAGACTACTGGATATACGGCATCTGATCATGTACAGGCAATTTTTGACCATATTGGCAAAGGCACGATCGATTCTATTGTGGTACATAATGAACCTATAAAGAAAGCAGTGCGGGCCGTATATGCGGAGGAAAATGCAGAACCGGTTGTATACGATATAGAAAGACTATTGGAAATGGGTTTGCAAATCATTGAAGGGGATATTATTGATCATTCCCAATCTACACTACGTCATGATAATGATAAAGTAGCCAAACTCCTGTATTCCATTATAGATAAATAAATTACAGGGATTTGTTAAGGGGGGATATTATGTCTTTTGCATCAGAAATAAAAAAAGAGTTAACATCAATTGAAGTTGAGGAATGCTGCAGGCATGCGGAGCTCTCAGCTCTAATTCGTATGAATGGAGCACTCTCATTATCGAAGCAACGTTACGTTCTCGACATTCAAACAGAAAATGCAGCAATTGCGCGAAGAATATATTCCTTGATTAAGTCGATTTATACGATTCCGGTAGAGTTACTTGTACGAAAGAAAATGAAGCTGAAAAAAAATAATGTATATATTGTGAGATTAAAGGAAGATGTAAGTAGTTTATTAGCTGATTTAGACATTTTGCAAGGCACCCACACATTTGTCCGTACCATATCACCAAAGTATTTGAAAGAGGCTTGCTGTAGGCGTGCATATCTTCGTGGAGTATTTCTTGCAGGTGGCTCCATTAATAATCCGGAGACCTCTTCCTATCATTTGGAAATAGCAAATTATTACCAGGAGCACAATGATGCTTTATGCGATTTACTAAACGATTTTGGACTACATGCCAGGAAGCTGGAGAGAAAGAATGGCTTTATTGTGTATATGAAAGAAGCAGAAAAAATCACTGAGTTTCTAAGCATTATTGGCGCACATAATGCATTGTTTAAATTTGAGGATGTTCGGATTGTTCGTGACATGCGAAATTCAGTGAATAGATTAGTGAATTGTGAAACTGCAAATTTAAATAAAACAATTGGTGCAGCGTTTCGACAAATTGAGAATATCAACCTAATTGATAAAACGGTTGGGCTTGATCAATTACCAGAAAAACTCCGGGAAATTGCTATTCTACGTGTCCAGCATCAAGATGTATCTCTGAAAGAGCTGGGAGAGTTAGTCTCAAGTGGTAAAATTTCAAAATCAGGTGTAAACCATAGACTAAAAAAAATAGATGAATTTGCCGAAAAGATTAAGCGTGGAGAAGCAATAATGGAAAAGTAATATTTTATTTATTTTGTAGACCATTCATGATATAATACGGATAATTTATATAAAAAGAAAAATAGTATTTTGCGATAAGGATCGGCAGAAGATATATGTACTACTGCCGATCCTCTAATAATCTACTGTGACAGCGCTTACGTGAAAAATGGGGAGGATGAGTAATTTGGTGGAAAAATCCGTCAATGTTCAATTGGAAACAGGTTTACAAGCAAGACCAGCAGCACAGTTTGTTCAAGAGGCAAACCGTTATTCGGCAAATCTGTTTCTTGAAAAAGATGGGAAAAAAGTGAATGCAAAAAGTATTATGGGGTTAATGAGTCTGGCAATTACAAATGGAGAAAGTATTACATTGATTGCTGACGGTATTGACGAAGAAGAGGCCATACAACATTTAATCTCATTTGTTTCAAATATATAAGAACTGCCACCTGGGATTGATTTCCCGGTGGCAGTGTCTTTTTTACTTATCGGAATTTCTTGTTAAAATTTTGTCAATCAGGCCATAATCAACTGATTTTTCAGCTGTCATGAAGTTATCACGGTCTGTGTCACGTTCAATTACTTCAATAGGTTGGCCGGTGCGTTCTGATAAGATCTCGTTAATCTTTTCGCGCATCTGAATAATACGTTTAGCATGGATCTCGATATCTGTTGCTTGTCCTTGTGTCCCACCTAAAGGTTGGTGAATCATAACTTCACTATTTGGTAATGCATAGCGTTTTCCCTTCTCACCAGCAGCAAGTAAAAAGGCACCCATAGATGCAGCCATACCTGTACAGATGGTGGAAACATTCGGTTTAATAAATTGCATGGTATCGAAAATTGCCATACCTGCAGTGATAGATCCACCTGGAGAGTTGATGTATAAGGAGATATCCTTATCCGGATCTTCTGCTTCCAAGAAAAGTAATTGGGCAACAATGGAGTTGGCCACGTTATCATCAATGGCACTACCAAGCATAATAATACGGTCTTTCAATAAACGTGAATAAATGTCATATGCGCGTTCACCGCGGTTTGTCTGTTCAATAACTGTAGGAATTAAGTTCATAAATCTATTTCCTCCTTTATCAATACGTTCTATGTTTATCATAACCAATAGGTCAGTGAAGGTCAAACAAAAACGCTCTACAATTTTCTCCTTAAAACTACTTTCAAGCTTTCCCAGATAAATATAAAATAAACATCTTTTTTGTTAAAACACTTGTATAACAATTCAGGAAGCGTTATAATATCCATTGTGTCAAATAAAAATAGTCCTATGCGCCCATAGCTCAGTTGGATAGAGCTTTGGTTTCCGGTACCAAGTGTCGGGGGTTCGAATCCCTCTGGGCGCGCTATATAAAATCAGGCCCCTTAAGTTTAAGGGGGCCTGATTTTTTGTTGTATGTGCTTTTGTGTGTAAGTTCTTATAAAATAGCCGCTTATTATAGGCTATCAATATGTTGAAAGACATTGGTAGGATGAAAAGGTAGCTCAATGTCTATCATCACCTCTATGACGGACATTGCGACAAGGAAACCGGCACTTAATGTCTATCATCATCTCTATGACGGACATTGCGACAAGGAAACCGGCACTTAATGTCTATCATCGCCTCTATGACGGACATTGCGACAAGGAAACAGCCGCTTAATGTCTATCATTAACCTTAATAACAATGATCCGTAAATAGATGAATAAAGAGTTACATAAAGATGCGAAGATTCTTCCAAAATTTTATTGAGTAGCTATATCCTCTGTTTCCTTTTTAATTTGTAGAGCAGTCTCGGCTACTGTCTGGTGATCCGTTATAATTCTAATGTGATTTCTTTCATAAATTTCTCTACGTGTATCAAATAACTGTTTAATTTCGTTTATACTTTTTCCTTGTAGTAAAGGCCTGTCAGAAATTAGTTCATCCAATCTTTGCAACCATGCTTCCCATTCAATTTCCAAATAAATAACGATACCGTTTTCTAGACAAAAATCTCTAACTTCATTTTGCAGAAAGGCTCCCCCTCCTAGAGAAATCACTTTATTTTTCTGTTTTGCAAAGTGAATGACCATTCTCTTTTCTTCTTGACGAAATACCGTTTCTCCATATTTCTCAAAAATCTCAGTCGTTTTTAAGTTATATTTTCTTTCTATTTCCTTATCAAGATCAATGAATTCACGGTCCATAAGATTTGCAAGCTCTTGCCCAATCGTTGTTTTTCCACTGCCCATAAATCCAATTAAAATAATACTAGTATTGTTATCCATAGTTACTCCTTTACTGTCCGATTAATTAAAATAAGTATAAGGCAAAATAATTTTTTTGTAAAAATGTGTATGGAAAATGGTAAACTATCAATAAATTGATTGCCAGATAGAAAAGGGAGAGAGTGAATGTGAAAATAGTTGAGATAGGAAATGTGAAATTAGGTGATGGGCAACCAAAGATTATTGTGCCATTGGTAGGGAAAACGAATAAAGAGTTATTGGATGAAGCAGAAAGTATAGTTAAATTGCAACCAGATATAGTTGAATGGAGAGTAGACAAGTATGAAGAAGTGAAGCAAATTCAAGCTGTAACAACCCTCTTAGACAGATTGAAAAAAGTTTTAATAGACATCCCTATCTTATTCACCTTTCGAACTGTAAAAGAGGGCGGAGACTGTAAAATATCTCACTCTTATTATTGGACCCTGCTGGAAGCAATAGTAAACACAGGGCAGGTTGAACTCATGGATGTTGAATTATTCTATGATCAAAAAGCCAAAATAAAGGAATTTATAGAAAAAGCACAAGGAGTCGATATGAAAGTGGTCATATCTAACCATGATTTTACGAAAACTCCTACTAACGAGGAACTTGCCTTTCGTCTTTATCAAATGGAAAAATTAGGTGCAGATGTATTAAAGATAGCTGTTATGCCAATTACAAGTAGAGATGTGCTGAATTTAATGCATAGCACTTTGTCTGCAAAAGAAAATGGTGTGCAACAACCGATGATTACCATGGCAATGGGGCAATTAGGAATTATAAGCAGGCTTTCTGGAGAACTGTTTGGCTCAACTGCTACTTTTGCAGCAGGTAAGAAGACCTCAGCACCTGGACAGATTGGTATCGAGTCAGTTAGATCAAGCTTGAAGTTATTGAAACTTTAATATCTAGTTGAAAAAGGATAATAGACTATACCTCTATTATCCTACATGTTTTTGTAAATGCACGGCTGGTAAACAGGAAATGGCGCAAAAACATGCAATATCTACTTTTACACAGATTCCTGTTGCCATAAGGTCATCTACATATTCCTCATCAACTTGACAGCATGGTGTGCAATCGTGCTCCGTATGATGTTGGAGTATACAACAATTATCTTTATTACAATCAAAGGTAAGGAGTTCAAGTATAGCGCATTCTCCTTCTAATGATTTAATTCTAAAAACAAAGGATTCAATACATATAAATTTCTTCTTTTTTGTGCAGACATCCTTATAAGTCGTTATACCTGTTGCTTCAAAAGGTTTATTATCCTTACCATATAAAATAAAAGGGACCGTATTCTTCTTTGAATATTTTCTTCTCTTTTTTGATAGATCAGCAATTGACTTTTTACATGAAGAATCGCATGAGTCATAAGTTACTTCGTTTTGTGCTAAAAGAATGGATTGGAGTGTTTCTTTTATACAATGGGAAGAGTGATCACAGCCTTTCATAATAAATCATCTCCTTTTATACTTTCCTCTTAACATTGTATGATGGAAAATAAAACTTGATTGTATATGCACCTATAGAAAGGTTTTGGTTAATAAAGAAATAATGCTGCTTTTATTATAAAGGGAAAACACAGAAAGCCGTGAAATCTGGTTACCAGTTAAACCATAAAAACCAGGACCATAAACAGAAATTAACCATCATTAAAAAAGCCCCAATTATCATAAAACGGATAATTGGAGCTTTTTAAGTTGCATTGTGTGGCTTGTATCTAAACCTCTATACTGATTAGCTGCCTGCGGCTGTACAATCTACAATATCAATACGTTGATCTGGGCTGGAGCTAGATGGTGACATGACAACAGTGAACGTATCACTGGAATTATTTTGGTTCGTAAAGTCAAATGTGATTGTTTGGTTTCCTAGGTTGTCAGTTGTAATTGTAATTTCTACATCATATACTTGCCCGTTAATAGATCCTTCGCCTGTAAATACTGCATTATCTGTTGCTGCATCACAGCTCAAAATTGCAGTTATAAATCCTTCAAATCTAAAATCATTTATTGCTGTATTATCAGCATTAAATTGCAACACTACTTCGTTTCTGTCAGGATTGTTACAAGGACAGAAACGGATTCTTAAAGGGTCAGCCATACCGTTTACAGGGTCTTCTTCAGGTATATTTAATACTGCATCAATTGATCCTCTATTATAGAAGATAGAACATGTTTCACATCCAGCTGGTGGCTCAGGATCTACCCCATTGTCCGGGAAAGGAAACTCCTCCAGTAAAAATTCAAGCACAATCTCCTTTTTAATAATTAATTTTAACAATCTGTGCAAATCTGCAGAAGAAGCATTCGCTGCTGATGAACGTGACAATACATCTGCTAAAGCTTGCTCCATACTAGCAACTGCTCTTAAAAAATCGTTTTGTGGCATTCTTTTTTCCTCCTTTCATTGTTTACTTATACGTTATGTAGTTGATAAGGAAAGAGTATTGGCTACTATCCCTATCAACAGATAAACAGGCTATTGTGTGAAGGTATTATTCTAACTTTCATGTTTTGTAGATTAACAACCCGAATGCGAATCTCCTTTTGGCCAGTGTTTTTTACATTTATCATCAAATTCACAAACATTTATTGCATCTTCCAATAAAAACTCCAATATAATCTCCTTCTTTATTGCAAGCTTAATTAAATTTTCCAGTTTAGTAGAATATAGTATTTTTTCTTTAGGAGTCAAATTATCATCTCTTAATAATTCACTTTTTGCGTTAATCGCATTCGCGAGTGCTTTTTCAATATCAGCAGCCGAACCAAGGAATTCACTTAGATTATCTTTACATGGTTTGGATTTGTGTTTGCAACTACAGCAATGGTTAGATGCTCCGCAAGTACAATAACATACATTTGGTAAACACTTTTTATAATGTTCCATATCAAATCTCCTTTCTGCAATTTATATTTATTTCAGTGTATGCATGGTTATCCGTACTTGTATGAGCAGAAACCCTACTCTTCATGATTACGTATGACTACTTAAATGATATTATTAGAAAACAATAAACTATAGGAGAAATAGGATAAGGAGGGAAAATCAGCAAAATGTTACCTTTTAACAGTAAATATAAAGATGAGATTTTTGAAACGGTTTTAGAAAATGCTTATCATTGTTTTGTGATTGTTGATGCTAAAGGACTCATTACATATATGAATAAAACGTATTGTGATTTTATTGAAGTAAACCGAGATGAGATTATTGGTAAACATGTGGAAGAAGTCATCGAAAACACACGTATGCATATTGTGGCACGAACTGGAATTGAGGAGATAGCAGATTTGCAATATATCCGGGGGAATCACATGATAGCAAATCGGATTCCTGTTTATGCGGATGGAGAAATTGTTGGGGCTGTTGGAACGGTTCTTTTTCGTGATACAAAAGAATGGATGAAAATGAATAGCCATATTAAGGACCTCATGCTTGAAGTGGAACGTTATAGAAGTCAATTGGATGACAGATATGGAGTTACTTATTCGTTGCATGATATTGTAGGGAGCTCTCCACAATTGAGTAAAATTAAAAATCAGGTTAAAAAGGTGGCTACGGGTGACGTTACTATTTTGCTGCGTGGGGAAAGTGGAACAGGTAAAGAATTATTTGCTCACAGTATTCACCATCTGAGTGAGCGAAATCAGAAACCTTTTATTAAAGTCAATTGTGCTGCGATCCCTGAGCATTTACTTGAATCAGAGTTATTTGGTTATACAGAAGGTGCTTTTACCGGGGCAAAAAAAGGTGGTAAGTTGGGTAATTTTCAGCTTGCTGATGGAGGAACGATCTTCCTTGATGAAATTGGTGATATGCCTTTGGGTGCTCAAGTGAAAATTTTACGTGTATTGCAAGAGGGAGAAGTAGAGGCAATTGGTTCAGTGCAAACTCAGAAGATTGATGTACGGGTTGTAGCGGCAACAAATCAGCCACTGGAAAAATTAATTCAAGAGGGACGATTCCGTGAAGACTTGTTTTACAGAATTAATGTAATCCAGCTCTATATTCCTTCATTAAAGGAACGTCCGGAGGATATACGGATTTTGGCAAAGTATATTTTAACTAAGGTGACAAATCGTTCTGGTAAACGTGTGTTGGACTTCGATCAACAGGTATTTGAGTTTTTTACTAATTATTCTTGGCCTGGTAATATTCGCGAATTAGAAAATGTAATTGAATCAGCTGTACATTTATCCACGAGTGAAACAATTACGATGGAAGATTTACCTGATCATTTAAAAAAGGATATAGTGTTACACCCTCAAAAAGGAAGTTTAAAAGAAATTATTGACCAAGCAGAGAAGCAGGCATTGAAAAATGCGCTAAAACAGTCAAATGGTGACAAGATACAAGCTGCAAAACGTTTAAAGATAGGTAAGTCCAGTTTTTATGATAAAATTAAAAAATATAATCTATAATATTCCGTAATTATGGAATGTGTTTCCGGACTAGCGGAATATGATTTCTTGTTAATTAGAATAGTCTGTCAATCGTTCTGAGAAAAATATAAGAGTAACACAAAGCTCTTTTTCCGAATTTCCGGAAAAGAGCTTATTTTAATTGTTACACTATCCTCCATTTCAGGAGGTTTTCCCTTTTTAAAAAGTTGGCATGGTTATTGCATATTAAATTGTGAGAGGAGTGGAAGGAAAATGAAAACAATCTATACATCATTTAGTGAAGCAATACAAAATATTAAAGACGGATCCACGATTATGGTGGGAGGATTCGGACTTGTTGGTATACCTGAAAACTTGATTCTTGCCCTGGTGGAAAGTAACGTAAAACATCTCACGGTCATCTCCAACAATTGTGGGGTAGATGATTGGGGACTTGGATTACTGTTGGAAAATAAGCAAATAGACAAAATGATTGGATCTTATGTGGGGGAGAATAAAGAGTTTGAACGCCAAGTATTAGCAGGAGAGTTAGAAGTGGAACTTAATCCACAAGGGACACTTGCAGAACGAATACGGGCTGGTGGAGCTGGTATTCCCGCTTTCTATACCCCGGCGGGAGTTGGAACACCTATTGCAGCCGAAAAAGAAGTACGCGTATTTGATAATAAAGAATATGTAATGGAAACTGCTTTAAAGGCTGATTTTAGCTTAATTAGAGCACTTAAGGGAGATAAACATGGGAACCTTATTTATAATAAAACAGCGCGTAACTTCAATCCGATGATGGCTGCAGCAGCTAACGTAACAATTGCTGAAGTGGAAGAACTTGTTGAAGCAGGGAGTATTAATCCGGATCATGTTCATACTCCGGGAATCTATGTCCAAGGACTAATTGAAGGTAAACAAGAGAAGAAGATAGAACGTTTGACATTAAGGCAAGAAGCATAAAACGAATAGGAGGTTAACAACAATGTTGAAGCAAATGGATAAAGCAGCAACTCGAGAAAGAATTGCACGTCGGGCTGAAAGGGAAATTAAAAATGGTTTTTATGTGAATTTAGGTATTGGTATGCCGACAATGGTAGCAAATTATATTCAGCCTAATAAGGAAATGGTCCTTCAATCTGAAAATGGTTTGCTGGGAATCGGAAAATCACCATTACAAGAAGAGGTTGATCCAGACTTAATTAATGCTGGGAAAGAGACCGTAACAGCGGCAATAGGAGCATCTTATTTTAGCAATGCAGAATCTTTTGCCATGATTCGCGGAGAACATTTAGACTTGGCCATCCTTGGAGGAATGGAAGTATCTGAAACAGGCGATTTGGCTAATTGGATGATCCCTGGAAAAATGATCAAAGGAATGGGTGGGGCCATGGATATTGTACATGGTGCTAAGAAAATAGTTGTTATTATGGACCATGTAAATAAACATGGTGAGCCCAAAATTCTCAATCAATGCAAATTACCTCTAACCGGTAAACAGGTGGTGAATCGAATTATTACCGATCGCGCAGTAATAGATGTAAAAGAAGATGGTCTGCATCTTATTGAAGTCGCTGATGGTTGGACGGTTGAAGATATAGTTGCTTCTACAGAGGCAAAGCTGCAAATTAGTGAACATGTAAAAATGTTTTCATTTTAAAAGGAGGTTTTAGATATGGTGAAAAATAAAGTTGTATTCATTACTGGTGCAGCCAGTGGAATCGGCTATGAAATCGGTGTTGGGTTTGCAAAGGAAGGCGCTAAAGTAGTATTTTCTGATATTAATAAAGAAAAAGTAGAGGAAGTTGCTGATAAACTAAAGGAAGAAGGTTACTCCTGTATTGGTTTAGCATGTGATGTCACGAATGAAAAAGAAATTCAGTCAGCGATTGAACATACTACGAAAACGTATGGAAGGTTAGATGTTTTGGTTAACAATGCAGGTCTACAGCATGTCGATTCCATTGAAGATTTTCCAACAGAGAAATTTGAATTGATGACAAAGATAATGCTGGTAGCTCCATTTACGGCAATTAAACATGCATTCCCCATTATGAAAAAACAAGGGGCTGGACGGATTATTAATATGGCCTCTATTAATGGGCTTATCGGTTTTGCTGGAAAAGCTGCTTACAATAGTGCTAAACATGGATTAATTGGGTTAACAAAAGTAGCGGCCCTTGAAGGTGCTGCAGATGGAGTTACTGTGAATGCTATCTGCCCTGGATATGTAGATACTCCATTGGTGCGAAACCAGTTGGAAGGGTTGGCCGAGAACAGGGATATTTCATTGGAAAAAGTACTAGAAGAGGTAATTTATCCATTGGTTCCCCAGAAGCGGCTGTTAGAGGTAGAGGAAGTATCCGACTATGTTATGTTCTTAGCAAGTGATAAAGCAAAAGGTGTGACAGGTCAAGCGGTTGTAATCGATGGTGGTTATACCGCTCAATAAGTGAAAAGAGAGGGATAAAATGAAGGATGTATATATTTTAGAAGGTGCACGAACTCCCTTTGGAACATTTGGTGGGATGTTTAAGGATGTAGATCCAACAGAATTGGCTGTAGCAGCAAGCGCAGAAGCATTTAAAAGAAGTAATGTTAATCCAGAGGAAGTAGATTTAACCGTAATGGGTAATGTCATTCATTCAACCAAAAATGCGCCGTATTTAACTAGGCATGTAGCCTTAAAAAGTGGTATACCCGTAGATAAACCTGCATTAACGGTAAATCGGTTATGTGGTTCAGGACTACAATCTGTTGTGTCAGCAGCACAATCACTAATGCTCGGGGAAGGCAACATAGCATTAGCTGGCGGGGTGGAAAATATGAGTCTAGCACCATATGCGCTCAGAGGAAGTAGATTTGGCACAAAGCTAAGTGCTCCGCAAGTTGATGATATGCTTTGGGCTTCTCTAACAGATGAGTATATTGGGGCAGGCATGGGGGTTACTGCTGAGAATCTTGCTGACAAGTACAAGATTAGCAGAGAAGAACAGGATGAGTATGCAGCTCTAAGTCATCAACGAGCAGCAAAGGCGCGTGATGATGGGAAGTTTATGGAGGAAATTGTACCAGTTGAAATAACTTCAAGAAAAGGAAAGACAGAGCATAATACGGATGAACATATTCGTGACGATACTACAACAGAGAAACTCGCCAAGCTGAAATCTGCATTCAAGAAAGCAGGAACGGTTACAGGGGGGAATGCCAGTGGAATTAATGATGGGGCAGGAGCGCTTATTATAGCTACTGGCGATTACGTATCCACAACAAAACGTAAACCTTTGGCTAGAATTATTTCCTGGGGAATAGCGGGGGTTGAGCCATCTATTATGGGGATAGGGCCAGTTCCAGCAATACAACAAGCGTTGAAAAGAGCAAACTTGACTTTAGAAGACATGGATCTTATTGAGGTAAATGAGGCATTTGCTTCTCAATATCTTGCAGTGGAAAAAGAGTTAGAGCTAGACCGAAGTATAGTAAATGTCAACGGAGGAGCTATTGCCTTGGGACATCCGATTGGTGCAAGTGGTACAAGAGTGGTGTATTCGCTATGTAAGGAACTTAAAAGACGAGGTTTAACATATGGAGTAGCATCCCTATGTATTGGAGGCGGTCAAGGAATAGCAATGGTAGTTGAAGTAAATTAAAACAGGATTCAGGGAGGGGTTTATATATGTTTGGTATTTTACTTGGTTTACTTGTTTTAATGGTATTAGCATACTTAGGATGGTCTATCATTTGGGTAGCACCAATAGCTGCCGGTGTCGTAGCATTAACAGGGGGGCTGGATTTACTTGAAGCATATAAAGACACATATATGGGTGGCTTTGTGTCCTTCGCTCAGGCATGGTTTCCTGTTTTTATGCTAGGGGCTATATTTGGTAAATTGATGGAGGATACAGGTATGGCCAGATCTGTGGCAGTTGCTTTAACTAAGATTATCGGCACGAAACGTGCGATTCTTGGTGTTCTAGCTTCTGCTGCTGTACTTACCTACGGTGGAGTTAGTCTATTCGTAGTCGTTTTTGCGGTATACCCATTAGCATTATCTTTATTCCGTGAAGCCAACATTAGTAGAAGACTAATCCCTCCTACTGTAGCGTTAGGTGCCTTTACCTTTACAATGACAGCAATTCCTGGAACACCACAAATTCAAAACTTAATACCGATGGATTACTTTAAAACCGGTCCCATGGCGGCGCCGATTATGGGGATAATTGGTGCTGTTATTATGGCTGGTGGAGGGTACTTTTATCTTCTTTGGAGGGAAAGCACGTTAACCCGTAACGGAGAAACCTTTTCAGAGCCAAAGGATAAAAATGTACTAGAGAAAGAGACGGAGCCTCCAGCTTTCTTATTATCTATCTTGCCGTTAGTAGCTGTATTGGTAACATTAAATGTATTTAAATTTGATATAATTACTGCTCTAATAACTGGTATTCTATTAATCATGGTATTAAATATAAGTAAATTTAAAAAGTTTGTTACAGCAATAAATGGCGGGGCAGTTGGTTCCGTTACTGCTATTATTAATACGAGTGCAGCAGTTGGTTTTGGTACAGTTGTAAAAGTAGTTCCAGGGTTCGAGAAGTTAACAGAGATCTTAATGGGGATAAAAGGAAATCCTCTTATATCAGAAGCGGTGGCAGTCAATATTCTAGCAGGAGCAACAGGTTCAGCATCTGGAGGTATGGGCATCGCATTGGAAGCGCTTGGTTCAAAATATTATGAGATAGCTATGAATAGTGGAATTTCACCTGAAGCTTTTCACAGAATAGCATCTCTTTCATCCGGTGGATTGGATGCGCTTCCACATAATGGGGCAGTATTGACTTTGCTTACAATAACGGGCATGTCGCATAAAGACAGCTATAAAGATATATTTGTTGTTGCAGTGCTAATTCCGGTCATTGCGGTTGTAATTGCCATTCTATTTGCTTCCCTAGGCATATACTAAACTGACAATATTTATCCTATAAATAAAAAAGAGGAGTAAGCGAAATTTCGCTTACTCCTCTTTTTATTCTTCGCATACATGACTTTCGTCTCAATTTTCAAACATCAATCAAATTATATTGAATTTTCATTACTATTTATATATTATTAAACTATTGAAAATTATGTATTAAACTAGTTTATGTTTAAAAAAGTGAAGGAGGATGAAGATGAATTTTGAAAGCGGTGTCAAAAAGAGTGAGGGTGACCAAAGCTCAACAGTATATGAGCGCGTTTCTGAAAGCAGATCTTTTAAGAAACTTATTCGGGAAAGGAAAAAATTTATTATTCCTTTAACAGTGTTTTTTCTTCTGTTTTATTTTGCTCTTCCGGTTTTAACTTCCTATTCAACCATACTTAATTCACCTGCAGTAGGAGAGATTTCCTGGGCATGGGTATTTGCTTTTGCGCAGTTTATCATGACATGGGTACTTTGCATTGTATATGTGAAAAAGTCTGCTTCTTTCGATAAACAGTCAAAAAGAATTATTGATGAGCAACTTAATGAAGGAGGGAATACGCAGTGAATTTAACTGTTATTACTCTATTTTTAATTATTGTAATCGCAACATTAGTAATTACATATTTTGCAGCTAAGCGGACACAAACAACAGGAGACTTTTACACAGCGGGAGGAGGGCTTACGGGCTGGCAGAATGGCTTGGCAATCTCAGGAGATTATTTGTCAGCAGCTTCTTTTCTTGGGATAGCTGGTGCAATCGCTCTTTATGGCTTCGATGGTTTTTTCTATAGTATTGGCTTTTTAATTGCTTACTTGGTCGTGATGTTTTTAGTTGCAGAACCACTGAGGAATCTAGGTAAATATACGCTTGCTGATATGATAAATGCTCGATTTGATGCAAAAAAAGTAAGAGGAATGGCTGCTTTAAGCACAATAACCATCGTTATATTTTATATGATTGCCCAGTTAGTTGGAGCAGGTGCACTTATACAATTATTATTTGGTATTGACTATTGGATTGCCGTTCTTATAGTTGGTGTGATGATGACCATCTATGTCCTGTTTGGAGGTATGACTGCAACTAGCTGGGTACAAATTATAAAGGCTGTTCTCCTTATGATTGGTACATTGATTATAGCAGTTCTGGTATTAGCTAAATTTAATTTTAATTTATTGTATATGTTTAGTGAAATGAAAACAGTTACAAGCCATGGTGGAGATTATCTTAATCCAGGATTAAAATACACAGATCCAATGGATACTATATCTTTGATGCTTGCATTAGTTTTGGGGACCGCTGGCCTGCCACATATCTTAATGCGTTTTTTTACCGTAAAAGACGCCAAAACTGCAAGAAGCTCTGTAGTAACTGCAACATGGATTGTTGGTATCTTCTATGTACTTACGATATTCTTGGGATTTGGAGCAGCAGCGTTTGTTGGGAACGAAATAATTACAGAAGCGAACCCGGCTGGGAATATGGCTGCACCATTATTGGCCAAGGCGCTCGGTGGAGATTTTCTCATGTCTTTCGTTTCTGCTGTAGCATTTGCTACAATTTTGGCAGTAGTGGCTGGGCTTGTTCTATCAGGTGCTTCGGCATTTGCTCATGACATTTATGGACAAATCATCAAAAAGGGACAAGTTTCAGACAGGCAGCAAATGCTTGCAGCCCGTTATGCATCGTTAGGAGTTTCGGTTTTTTCCATTTTGCTTGCATTGTTTGCGCAAACAATGAACGTAGCTTTCCTTGTGTCACTGGCATTTTGTGTGGCAGCAAGTGCGAATCTGCCAGTCATTCTCTACACAATATATTGGAAGCGATTTAACACATCAGGCGCACTCAGTGCCATGGCGTTCGGACTAATTTCAGCTCTTATCCTAGTTTCCATGAGTCCAAATGTATTTTCACCAGTAGAAGGTGCCGCAATTTTTGTTGGTGAACCACTATTTCCATTAACTAATCCAGCAATTATATCTGTACCTCTGGGCTTTATTGGAGGATATGTTGGAACAGTATTATCAAAAACAACAGATATGAAACGATATGCAGAAGTAAAGGTAAAAGCAAATACAGGCTTCAGAGAATAAAAAATAGAAGAGGCTGGGACAAAAGAATTTTATACATTGAAAATTCGAGCCAATTCGTAATACTAATGAATTATGGTTCGGATTTCTTTTTGAAACAAATTAGCGAAGCGTTTTTCCGGAGCGGGACTCCCACACTTTAGGTCGTTCGTTTTTAGAATGCGTTATTTAGTTATGTCCCAGCCTCTATACTACTTTTATAAAATGTTTCATGAATAGATACATTGATAAATATAATTTCACTCTAGATAAAGGGCTTTTCTAGCCAATTTGTCAGCATTTGCGTTTTGTTTCTCCGGTATCCATTTAATGAAAAAGTGGGGGAAGTGTTTTGCTTCCTCCCTAATTTGTTCAAGAAGAGAACGATAGATAGTATTTTTAGTATAATCTTTTTCAATTGTGTCAACGACCAGTTTGGAATCCGATCGGAAGGATAAAATAGATGCTGGGAACTCCTTCCTGCATATTTTTAAAGCTTGAAGCACGGCATGAAATTCAGCCTCATGGTTTGATAGAATCCCTAAAGGAATTGAATACTCTAAGTGCTCATCACCAGATTTAATAAACACCCCTGCCCCGCTAATTCCGGGATCACCCTTTGCAGCTCCATCTGTATATACTAAAATCATTATCCACTCACCCCTTCAACTATATCTACTTTTATTATTATATTAAGAAGAAAGAACTTCGCAGTAAAGCAACATGTTGTTAGAAAAAATTAAATTGGCAGCCATCAATCTTTATTAAAAGGGAAAAATTATATAACAAGTCAAGTGACAGAAAAGCTTAAGTGTGGCAAAATAAATTGTCAAGAGAGCTTTGTAAACCTAATTACAGAAGGAGTAGAAAGCCCATGTTAAAAGTCGTTTTTTACACAAAAGAAGTTTGCTCCCTTTGTGATGATGCGAAGGCGTTATTACATATGCTTCAACATGATTATCCTTTTGAAATAGAAGAGAGGGATATCTATACAAATGATGATTGGCTGGAGCGATATCAATTATTAATTCCTTTCGTAAAGATAAATGATATCACGTTAGATTGTGAAGAAGTTAATATCGATTCGCTTGAGCAAGCAATAAAGAAATATGCAGGGAAATAAGAGTTTTCCCTGCATATTATTTGTAACTATATCTATCTATGCTATAATTGACATTGTAATCAAAGTTTTTGTTTTTTTTACTCACTTTGGGACATAATATAACCATCCGGGACAAAAAAAGACCAGCGAGAAGGAGCCTTTTAATGAGAGAACTTATTGAATTACAAAAGTTACTTTTGCCTGATCTTCTGGATGTAATGGAACAAAGATACTCCGTCCTAAACAGTGTAGATTTATTTCAACCTGTTGGAAGGCGTACCCTGGCAGAGAACACAGGTCTCACTGAGCGAGGTGTGCGTAGTGAAATAGATTTCCTGCAAAAACAAGGCCTTGTTCAAATTACCTCGAGGGGAATGTTTATTTCCAAAGAGGGTAAATTACTTTTAGAGCGCATGGCTGGATTTATTAGTGAAATAAAAGGTCTCCATGTTTTGGAAAGCCAATTGAAGGATAAATTAAATGTAGGTAATATCCTTATTATTCCCGGGAATAGTGATCAATATGACTGGGTAAAACAAGAAATGGGTAAAGCATGTGTCTCTTACCTAAAGGAGATTTTACAGAATCAAAGTACGATTGCTGTAACAGGAGGCACAACAATGGCTGCTGTTGCTCAAGTTATGCACCCTTTACGAAAAAATCCAGATTATATCTTCGTTCCTGCGCGAGGAGGTATCGGGGAAAAAGTAGAAAACCAGGCAAACACAATTGTTGCAGAAATGGCCGGGAAATCGAAAGGGGAGTATCGCCTGCTATATGTTCCAGACCCATTGAGTGAATCAGCTTATAATTCAATTATTAATGAACCTTCTGTAAGTGATATATTAACCCAGATTAAGGGAGCCAATATTGTATTGCATGGTATCGGTGATGCATTGACCATGGCAACTCGCAGGAAAACTACCGAAGATGTTTCCGCATTACTCGTGAAAAATAATGCAATCAGTGAGGCTTTTGGATATTACTTTGATGCAGAAGGAAATGTTGTACACAAAGTACGTACAGCTGGTATACAGTTGGATGATTTGCAAGCTGTGGAAAATGTTATTACGATAGCTGGAGGAAAGTCTAAAGGCCAAGCTATTGCGTCGTATTTTAAACAAGGAAAAAGTAATTTATTAATTACTGATGAAGCAGCGGCAAAAGAAATTTTAGATATTTAGGGGAAGCTTCCCTTTTAATATAAAACTAATTTTTTAGGAGGAATTAACATGGCAGTAAAAGTAGGAATTAATGGTTTTGGAAGAATTGGGCGTAACGTTTTTCGTCAGGCTCTTAAAAATGATGAAGTGGAAGTAGTAGCAGTAAATGACCTTACAGATGCTAACATGCTGGCACACCTTTTAAAATATGATTCTGTTCACGGAAAATTGGATGAAGAAATTAATGTAAATGGTTCTAACCTAGTTGTAGGTGGAAAAGAAATAACAGTTTTATCAGAACGTGATCCTGCAAATCTAGGATGGGGCGATCTTGGAGTAGAAGTAGTAATTGAATCCACAGGACGATTCACAAATGGAGAAGATGCGCAGAAGCATATCGATGCTGGTGCGAAAAAAGTAGTTATCTCCGCTCCTGGTAAAAATGAAGATTTAACTCTAGTAATGGGAGTAAACGATAGTGAATATGACCCTGCGAAGCATAATATCATCTCAAACGCATCATGTACGACAAACTGTTTAGCTCCTTATGCTAAAGTATTGCATGATAAATTCGGAATTAAGCGTGGTTTAATGACTACCATCCATTCCTATACAAATGATCAGCAAATTCTTGATTTACCACATAAGGATTATCGCCGTGCGCGTGCAGCAGCACAAAATATTATTCCAACAACAACTGGAGCTGCCAAAGCAGTTGGAAAAGTGTTGCCAGAGCTTAATGGTAAGTTAAATGGTATGGCTGTACGTGTTCCAACTCCAGATGGTTCACTTGTGGATCTTGTTGCTGAACTAGATAAAAATGTAACAGCTGAAGATGTTAACGAAGCATTAAAAGAAGCAGCAAATGGAGATCTGAAAGGAATTATGCAATATAGCGAAGAGCCACTTGTATCAACAGATATTGTTGGTAACACTCATTCTTCCATTGTAGATGGACTTTCAACAATGGTTCTTGAAGACAATATGGTAAAAGTTATCTCTTGGTATGATAACGAAATGGGTTATTCTTCACGTTGTGTTGATTTAGCTGCATTCTTAAAAAAACAAGGACTATAAGTAAAAAATAATGGAGGAGGAGCTGATCCTCTTCCATTTTTGCTTTCCTGTGAACCGAATTTCACAATACGAGCGTTCACACTCTTAATCGATTATAATGGTTAATGAACGTATTTTAGGGGAAAACCTATAAGGAAATACGAATACATAGAGATGATCTAGGAGGGTGTAAAAATGAACAAAAAAACATTAGAAGAACTTAATGTAAAAGGTAAAAAGGTTCTTTGTCGTGTAGATTTTAATGTTCCAATGAAAAATGGAGAAGTTACAGACGATACTAGAATTAAAGCTGCTTTACCTACAATTAATTACCTTTCCGAACAAGGAGCTATTGTGATCCTCGCAAGTCATCTTGGTAGGCCAAAAGGAGAAGTTGTCGAAGAATTAAGACTTGATCCTGTAGCAAAGCGATTAAGTGACTTGATTGGTAAGGAAGTAGTAAAAACAGATGCTGTTTATGGTAAAGAGGTTAATGAAGCGATTTCTCAGGTCAGTGATGGAGATATCGTGTTAATTGAAAATGTGCGTTTCGATCCAGGTGAGGAAAAAAACGACCCAAGCTTGTCTCAGGCCTTTGCTGAGATGGCTGATGTCTATGTTAATGATGCGTTTGGTGCAGCCCACCGTGCTCATGCTTCTACTACAGGTGTTGCCGAGAAACTGCCTTCAGCAGCAGGCTATTTAATGCAGAAAGAAATAGAAGTACTCGGCAAAGCACTAGAAAATCCTGCTCGACCATTTACAGCTATTATTGGCGGAGCAAAAGTAAAAGACAAAATCAATGTGATTAATAATTTACTTGATAAGGTTGATCATTTAATTATTGGTGGAGGGCTCGCCTATACATTTATCAAAGCAAAAGGATTCGAAATTGGTAAATCTTTGTTAGAGGAAGATAAAATAGATTTGGCTAAAGACTTTATTGCTAAAGCTAGCGATAAAGGTGTCAATTTAGTTTTACCAGAGGATGCAGTAGTGGCTGATGATTTTTCTGAGACTGCCAATACCCAAATTGTGGACATTGATAAGATCCCTTCTGATTGGGAAGCACTGGATATTGGACCAAAAACGAGAGAACTATACAGAAAAATAATTGCAGAATCCAAGTTGGTAATTTGGAACGGCCCAATGGGTGTATTTGAAATGAATGCCTTCGCTGGTGGTACTAGAGAAGTGGCTGAAGCACTTGCTAAAACAGAAGGTTATACAGTAATTGGAGGCGGAGATTCAGCAGCAGCTGTGGAGAAATTTGGCTTTGCACAAGCAATGGATCATGTTTCTACAGGAGGCGGGGCCTCTTTGGAATTTATGGAAGGAAGGGCACTTCCTGGAGTAGAAGCACTTGATAATAAATAAACGACGTAAAGGAGAGGTGAAAAAATGAGAAAAACAGTAATCGCAGGTAATTGGAAGATGAATAAAGTAATTTCTGAAGCAAAAAGTTTTATGGATGAAGTGGTAAAGAAGGCGCCAGACAGTGACAAAGTAGAAATGATCGTTTGCCCACCATTTCCCTTCCTTTCATCATTGGTTGAACAGGCAGAAGGAACAAATGTGATGGTCGCTGCACAAAACATGCATTTTGAGGAAAGTGGAGCTTTTACAGGAGAAGTAAGCCCTCTAATGTTAAAAGATCTAGGTGTTACCCATGTAGTACTAGGTCATTCAGAACGCAGAGAATATTTCGCTGAAACAGATGAAACGGTTAATAAAAAAGTACATGCTGCTTTTAAACAAAGTCTGACTCCTATCGTTTGTGTTGGAGAAACATTAGAACAGCGTGAGGCTAATGAAACGATGAATCACGTAGAAGACCAAGTAAAGGAAGCATTAAAAGGTCTATCTGAAGAGCAAATTGCCGAAACAATTATTGCTTATGAGCCGATTTGGGCAATTGGTACTGGTAAAACAGCTTCTAGTGAAGAAGCTAATGAAGTATGTACACATATTCGAAATGTGATTAAGAAAATTACCTCTGAAGAGATTGCTGAAAAAGTTATTATTCAATATGGAGGTAGCGTAAAACCAGCAAATATCGATGAATTACTTAGCCAATCTGATATTGACGGAGCTTTGGTTGGAGGAGCTAGTTTAGAAGCTGATTCCTTTCTACAGCTTGTGGAGGCTGGTACGAAATGAAGCAAAATAAATTGGCCGCTTTAATTATTCTTGACGGGCTTGGCCTGCGAGATGAAGTAAGTGGAAATGCTGTAAGACAAGCAAATACACCTAATCTTGATCGTCTTTGGGAAAAATATCCCCACAATCAACTAACAGCAAGTGGAGAAGCTGTTGGTCTACCAGAAGGTCAGATGGGAAATTCAGAAGTGGGCCACTTGAACATTGGTGCCGGTAGGATCGTTTATCAGAGCTTAACTCGCGTCAATCTATCCATTAAAGAAGGCGATTTTTTTGAAAAAGAAGCGTTTTTAAAATCAATTAACCATGCAAAAGAGAAAGGTAAAGCCCTGCATATATTTGGATTATTATCTGATGGTGGAGTCCACAGTCACATCAACCATTTATTTGCACTACTGAAATTAGCTAAAGAATGCGAATTAGAAAAAGTATTTGTGCATGCATTCTTGGATGGACGAGACGTTGGGCCACAAACAGCAGAGAAATATATTAAACAAACAGAAGATAAAATGAAAGAATTGGGTGTTGGCAAACTATCCACCATTTCAGGCCGATATTATTCCATGGACCGTGACAAACGTTGGGATCGGGTGAAGAAGGCGTATGATGCAATGGTTTATGGCGAAGGACCATCATATTCCGATCCATATGAAGTGATCAACGACTCCTATAAAAACGGCATTTATGATGAATTCGTAATTCCTTCAGTTATCACTGATGAGGATGGCGAGCCTGTAGGCAAAGTTCAAGATGAAGACTCTATCATCTTTTACAATTTCCGCCCTGATCGTGCGATACAGATTTCTCGCACCTTTGCAAATGAGGACTTTCATGATTTTGATCGGGGAGAACATGTACCAAAGAATTTAGATTTTGTTATGTTAACAAATTTCAGTGAGACAGTCGATGGCTATGTAGCATATGAACCTGTTAACCTGGATAATACGGTTGGGGAGGTTTTATCTCAAAACAACCTTAACCAGTTGCGGATTGCTGAAACAGAAAAGTATCCACATGTCACTTTCTTTATGAGTGGTGGACGAGAAGCAGAGTTCCCTGGTGAAAAAAGAATTCTTATTAATTCACCAAAGGTAGCTACTTACGATCTTAAGCCTGAAATGAGTGCATATGAAGTAACGGATGCATTGCTGGAAGAGTTGGATGGTGGTAAACAAAATGCGATCATACTAAACTTTGCCAACCCCGATATGGTTGGACATTCAGGTAAACTGGAACCGACTATTAAGGCTATTGAAGCCGTAGATGAATGTCTGGGCAAAATCATAGATAAAATTACTTCACTTGGAGGTAGTGCTATAATTACTGCTGACCATGGGAATTCAGATGAAGTTGTCACACTAGATGGAGATCCAATGACAGCTCATACGGTAAACCCAGTACCGGTTATTGTAACAAGAGAAGATGCTGAGTTACGTGATGGAGGGATTCTTGCTGATCTATCCCCAACATTACTTGATCTTTTAGATATCGAGAAACCGGACGAAATGACAGGAACATCTTTAATAAAAAAATAAATTGATCATATAAGACAAAAGGAGAGATTTTCATGCCATATATTACCGATGTTTATGCTAGAGAAGTTTTAGATTCACGCGGAAACCCAACAGTGGAAGTTGAAGTGTTTACCGAGTCAGGTGCCTTTGGAGCAGCTCTTGTTCCTAGTGGAGCATCAACTGGGGAATACGAAGCCGTTGAATTACGTGATGGCGATAAGGATCGTTATTTAGGTAAAGGCGTTTTGAAGGCTGTTCAGAATGTAAACGAAGTGATTGCACCTGAATTAATTGGAATTGATGTAACGCGTCAAAATATTATTGATGCACTAATGATTGAATTGGATGGTACTGAAAATAAAGGTAAACTGGGTGCTAATGCTATTCTAGGTGTATCCATGGCTGCAGCACATGCAGCAGCAAGTTACCTTGAAATTCCTTTATATAATTACTTGGGTGGTTTTAATGCGAAAACTCTACCAACTCCGATGATGAATATTGTCAATGGAGGAGAACATGCGGATAATAATGTTGATATTCAGGAGTTTATGATTATGCCTGTGGCAGCCTCAACCTTCCAGGAAGCTTTACGTACGGGGGCAGAAATTTTCCACTCCTTAAAAAATGTATTGAAGAAAAAAGGCTATAATACTGCAGTGGGTGACGAAGGTGGTTTCGCGCCGAATCTCGGGTCCAATGAAGAAGCACTACAAACAATCGTAGAAGCAATTGAAGCTGCTGGCTACAAACCAGGTGAAGAAATTAAATTAGCAATGGATGTAGCTGCTTCTGAAATTTATGAGGATGGAAAATATAATCTTAAAGGGGAAGGTGTCACTCGTACTTCTTCTGACATGGTTGATTGGTATGAAGAAATGGTTAATAAGTATCCAATCATCTCTATTGAAGATGGCTTGGATGAAAATGACTGGGAAGGTCATAAGTTATTAACAGAGCGTCTTGGTGATCGTGTGCAGCTTGTAGGTGACGACTTGTTTGTAACAAATACAGCTAAACTAGCTCAAGGTATTGAGCAAGGTGTAGGGAATTCTATTTTAGTTAAAGTAAATCAAATTGGAACACTTACAGAAACCTTTGAAGCAATTGAAATGGCAAAACGAGCTGGTTATACTGCCATCATCTCTCATCGTTCCGGGGAGACGGAGGACGCAACTATTGCTGATATCGCTGTAGCTACGAATGCCGGACAAATTAAAACTGGTGCTCCATCTCGTACAGACCGAGTAGCTAAATACAACCAATTACTTCGTATTGAAGATGAATTGTCTGGTATGGGAGAATATGCTGGTCTAAGTGCTTTTTACAATTTAAACAAATAAATTAATTATGAAAAGAGGCAGACAATCGTCTGCCTCTTTTCTTTTTGGTCAAAGACCAAAAAGCACAAAAACCTCGAACCTTCTCCTTATCAGCGAGAACTATTAAAAGGTAAAATTAACCAAATTGCATAAGACGAGCGGTTAACTCTATATAATAGACTAAAATCTGTAAAGTGGGGGAGTGTATGACCCAAAAAGTACTTGTATTTGGAGATATAGGCATTGATGATACTGTAGCTCTTTTATATGGTTATTTTAAAGAAGAAATTGAGATAGTAGCTGTGGTAGCGGATTACGGAAATATATCAAGAGAAAACGCAATAGCAAATATAAACTATGTTAAAAAATTATTACCACAGACACCTGAGTTGCAAAAGGTAAATTTTATTGCCGGTGCTTCTGTCCCAATGACAGGGGAGTTGCCAGAACTTGTCACCGAAATTCACGGGGAGTATGGTTTAGGACCTATTGTACCACCATTGCAGATAGCAAATGGGGTAGACGAAAACTTCTATGAGGTTGTTGAAATCATTGAGAAATACCGGGGAGAACTGATAATTGTAAATATTGGCCGTCTTACATCACTTGCTACTATGTTTATTTTATATCAATCACTAATGGAATCAGTCAATGCCTATTATATTATGGGGGGGGCATTTTGGGTGCCAGGAAATATCACTGCTGTTTCAGAAGCGAATTTTCATGGTGACCCTGTGGCTGCTGCAATTGTGCTGAATTATGCTAATAATGTAACTATTATCCCCCTAAACGTTACTCAACATGCCATTGCAACTCCCCAAATGGTGAATTATATTGATCGCACAGGAAAAATAGACATACTAAAACCAATGCTGGATTATTATTATAATTTTTATAAGAAACGGGATCCTTCTATTCAAGGAAGCCCTTTACATGATGTGGTTACATTAATGGCCATTGTGCATGATGATTTATTGTCTTATCGAAAACTTCCAGTCACTATTATAGTAACTAAGGATGGGGTGGAGCGTGGGCAAAGTATTGCAGATATCAGACCTTATAAAAATAGTAAAGCCAAGACCCATCGTATTGCATTTATGCTGAATTATCAAAGGTTCTATAGTGATTTCATGACTGTCATGTCAGGGAGATATTTTTAATTATAATATTAAAGTAAATATATGATATGCTTAAAATGAAGCTCAGTTGAAAAAGAGGTGAAAGCAATTACTATCTTACATACACTTAAAAACCGTAGAAGTATCCATACATTCAAGCACAGAAACATTCCTTCTGACATTTTAAAAGAAATATTCACCTATGCATCTTATGCGCCAACACACTACATGACAGAACCGTGGGAATTAATTGTCTATCAGGACGAGGGGAAAGAGCGTTTTATTCAATCAATTCTATCAAGCTATGAACGGATCGGGATGATAAAACCTAATAATGAACCTAAGACAGTAAAAATGAAGGAATCTATGAGGAATTTCCTTATGGGTATACCTCATCATGTGCTCATTTACTTTGATAGAAAGCAAGATCAAGTTCGTTATGAGGAGGAGTATGCTGCAGTTTGCGCTTTTATTCAAAATGCCCAATTAGCTGCTTGGGAATTTGAAGTAGGGATGCTTTGGACAATAACTCCATATATGCATGATCCATTATTTGTCAGGGATATAGGACTTGGAGAAAATGTGAAAATAGCTGCTGTTCTGCAAGTGGGATATCCTGATGCTATCCCAAGAAATAAAGGAAGAACACCAATTGAACAGAAAATCAAATTTATTACAGAGTAAGAGACAAAGATTACCTTTTTGCGAATCAATGGAGAACCCCAACCTATATATGCTGCAACTGGAAAAGAGTGCTCAGCAACATGGCTGAGCACTCTTTAGTTCTTTAATTTATCCTATTGTGTTTATATATTCAACAACTTCGTCTGCAGTGCTCATAGACAATATCTTGTCTTTCGCAGCAGCCAGCTTTTCTTTGGATAGGCTGCGAATTTGAGTACGGGCTGGTAAAATAGACGTAGCACTCATACTAAACTCGTCTAAACCCAAACCAAGTAGAATTGGAATTGCTATAGAGTCTCCAGCCATTTCCCCGCACATTCCTGCCCATTTATTTTCACTATGTGCTGCTTCAATGACATTGTTCACCAGATTAAGAATTGCCGGATGGTATGGTTGGTAAAGATAAGAAACACGCTCATTCATTCTGTCTGCAGCAATTGTATATTGAATTAAATCATTTGTACCAATACTGAAGAAGTCAACTTCTTTAGCGAATTGTTTTGCGGTCACTGCAGTAGAAGGTATTTCTACCATGATACCTACCTCAATAGAATCCGATACCTCAATACCTTCACTTCTAAGGTTATCTTTTTCCTCCATTAGAATACTTTTTGCCTGACGAAATTCTTCCAGAGTGGCTATCATTGGGAACATAATTTTCAGGTTGCCGTAAATGCTTGCACGTAAGAGAGCACGTAATTGAGGTCTGAAAACATGTTCGTTTTCTAAACAAAAGCGAATTGCCCGGAAACCAAGGAATGGATTTAGTTCCTTTGGAAGGTCAAGGTAATTTAGCTCTTTGTCTCCCCCAACATCGAGAGTTCGAACAACTACTGGCTTACCGTCCATTTGTTCCAAAACAGATTTATAGGCATCGAATTGTTCATCTTCTGTTGGTAATTCGTTTTTACCCATATATAAAAATTCAGTACGGTATAAACCGACACCTTCGCCGCCATTATTTATTACGCCTGTAATATCTTCAGGAGTTCCTATATTTGCAACGAGTTCAACCTGTACCCCATCTTGTGAGAAGGTAGGCTCATCTTTTAATTTTGCCCATTCTTCTTTTTGCTGTTCAAATTCTTCCTGTTTTTTACGGTAGTGATCTAATTCTTCATTTGATGGATTGATAAGAACGATCCCGTCATTTCCATCTACAATCACCATATCACCTTTATTTACAGAGGTGGTAATAGACTTCGTTCCCACAATTGCAGGAATTTCCAATGAACGAGCCATGATTGCTGAATGGGAGGTACGTCCCCCAATGTCAGTAGCAAAACCTTTCACAAACTGACGATTTAACTGTGCAGTATCAGAAGGAGTCAAATCATTAGCAATGATAATGACTTCCTCGTCGATCAATGCTGGATTTGGGAAGGTAACCCCAAGTAAATGTGCCATCACACGTTTCGTTACATCCTGAATATCAGCAGCACGCTCACGCATGTATTCATTATCCATATTTTTAAACATATCTATGAACATATTGGCAGTTTCCTCTAAAGCTGTTTCTGCCATAACATTATCTGAAGTTATTTTATCCTTAATAGGGTTAATTAATTCCGGATCGCCCAGTACCAATAAATGCGCAGAAAAAATTTCGGCATGTTCTTCCCCAATTTCTTTTCGGGCATGCTCTTTTATTTTCTCAAGCTCTTGTTTTGAAATCTCCAACGCTTTATCTAGGCGTTCTATTTCTTCATTGGGATTGTCTATAGTTACTTTCTCGAATGTTAGTTCTGGAATTTCCAAATGATATGCCTTAGCTATAGCGATACCTGAAGATGCTGCGATACCTTGTATATTTGCCAATTATAGCCCAACCTTTCTTTCTTAGCTTACCTTCTAAGTTTATATCTTTCGTATGTATGAATCAAGTTACATAAACTATTTCATACTTTGACTTATCCAATTATTAATGGCTTCAAAAACCACTTCTTTATTTTTCTCATTTAACAGCTCGTGGCGTCCATCTGTGAACAACATTGTGACTACGTTTTTCAAACCAGCTCTTTCGAACATATGAGCTGTTTTCCAAATACCTTTTGAATAATTACCAACTGGATCCGCATCCCCACTTATAATAAGCATAGGAACATCGGCTCGAATCTGTTTATTGTCTTTACGATTATGAATTTGGATTAAACCATCCATTAAATCATAAAAAAACCGGGCGGTAGGAATAAAACCAGTATAAGGATCATCTATATAGTTCTGGATTGCAGTCTCATCTCCAGAAAGCCAATCAAAGCTAGTGTTTTGATTCTTGATTTTCTTATTATATGATCCAAAAGCGAGCGAGTTCATTAATTTTGACTCTTGTTTTGGTGGCAACATCTGTGCTAATTGCTTACCGGCCAATGATTGTACTGTAGGGAAATATCCAGTCCCTGATAATATTACACCATTTATATTTTTACTATACTTTTGCAAATAATATCTTACTAAAAAGGAACCCATACTATGCCCCAATAAAAATACTGGTATAGAGGGAAATTCAGCCTTAATCACTTCTGTTATTTGATAGAGATCGTCAGCCGTCTTAGCAAACCCATCCTCTTCCGCAAAATATCCCATTAGTCCTTGTTTTTCTCCAGTATAGCCATGTCCACGATGATCATTACCGTAGACAACAAAACCTTCATTCACAAGATATTCTGCAAATTCATGATAGCGTCCGATATGCTCGACCATTCCATGAGAAAGTTGAATTGCAGCTCTTGGCTGAGTGTTCGATTTATACCATTTTCTCACAAAAACCTCGGTTCCATCCTTCATCGTGACCCAAAATGTCTGTTCCATATTTTTCTCATCCTCTACCTAGGTTATACTATAATAGTAAATTGATATAATATAACTGTCCAACTTTATCCAGGACAAGGACTACACTATATATTAATGAAAAGACTTGCTATATGAAACATAATTATGCTAAAGTTAGAATAGCTATTTGTCGTTATAGGGGAGGTTTTGCTTTAATGGAAGCTTTAGTACATGTTCTATTAGTAATTGATGCAATTGTTATGATTGTATTTGTGCTATTACAATCAGGTAAAAGTGAAGGGCTTTCCGGAGCGATATCCGGTGGTGCTGAGCAATTATTCGGTAAGCAGAAAGCAAGAGGATTGGATTTATTCTTGCACCGTGGCACAATTGTTACTGGCGCGTTGTTCTTTATTCTCGCTTTTTTAAGTGCATATATTCTACAATAAGTAACAACCCTTACCACAAAAGTGTTAAGGGTTTTTCATTTTCTATAAAATTATATTGATAAGCTTTATGCAATTACCAAATTACCAGATAAGTATGTCGCAGAATAAAATTGACCTTTATTTTTGTTGAAAAAGGGTAGAATAGAAATAGGGAATGTAGAAGGAGTTGGAGAAAAAAATGAAAGTAAAAGCACCACAACCATTTACGTTTGAAGCAGGTCCTCGTGCCGTATTATTATTACACGGATTCACTGGGCATTCTGCTGATGTACGAATGCTTGGTCGATATTTAGAGAAGAAGGGATATACAAGTCATGCGCCAATATACCGTGGCCATGGGTTGCCTCCTGAAAAGTTAATTGAGGCCACACCCGAGGAATGGTGGGAGGACGTCCAAGCAGGATTTGACCACTTAAAAGAGCTAGGATATAAAGAAATTGCCGTTGCAGGGTTATCTCTTGGTGGCGTTTTAGGTCTTAAGCTTGCCTATTCAACGCAAACGAAAGCTGTTATTACGATGTGTTCACCAATGTATTTTGACAATGAAACACAACTAACGAAAGGTTTTCAGGCATTTGCTAAGGAATATAAAGAATTGGATGGCAAAGAAGATGATGATATCAAAAGAGAAGTTAAACATCTAATGGATAATTCAGAAGAAATGTTTCAACAATTGGGTTCACTTATTACAGAAGTTAAAAATAACGTAGATACGGTATATACGCCAGCAATGATCATCCAAGCACAAAAGGATGAGATGATCAATACAGAAAGTGCGAACTATATTTATGACCATATTGAATCCGAGCACAAGACGATTAAATGGTATGAAGAATCAGGCCATGTGATAACAATGGGGAAAGAAAAAGAGCAAGTTTTTGAAGATGTCTATCAATTTTTAGAAACTCTTGATTGGAAGGAATAATTAATTTTTATTTTGGGTACACACTATATAGAAAGAAGGTGAACGAAATGTTAGAAAAAATTCGTGATTATTTTAAAGAAAATGGAACAAAACCGTTAGCTGTCGATGAATTAGAAGAAGTATTGAATATTGAGGATGCTGTTGAATTTAAGGAACTCATTAAGGCTCTAAATGAGTTGGAAGAGAATGGTGAGCTCGTACGTACAAGGAAAAACCGCTTTGGTTTACCAGAAAAAATGAACCTTATTCGCGGAAGAATCCAGATGCATGCAAAAGGGTTTGCGTTTTTAATCCCTGAGGATCCAGGTCAGACTGACGTATATATCCACCATTCTGATTTGGCCTCCGCAATGAACAATGATAAAGTATTAGTTCGTCTGGAGAAAAAGGATCAAGACGGCAATCGCCCAGAAGGGACGGTCATCCGTATTTTGGAGCGTGCAACTCTTCAGGTTGTTGGGACATTCGAAGATAACCGCTCCTTTGGCTTTGTTATTGCAGATGACAAGCGGATTCCTAATGATATTTTCATTCCGAAAAACATGACGAATGGAGCTATTAGTGGTCATAAAGTTATTGCACGTATTACAAAATACCCTGAAGGGCGGATGAGTGCAGAGGGAGAAATCATTCATATCCTTGGTCACAAAAACGATCCTGGTATTGATATAATCTCTATTATTCATAAGAACGGTATTCAAGTCGATTTTCCGGATGAAGTACTCGAGCAAGCAGCAAATACTCCTGAAGAAATTTCAGAGAATGAAATCAAAGAACGCAGAGACCTGCGGGACGAGGTAATTGTGACCATAGACGGAGCGGATGCAAAGGACCTGGATGATGCTGTCTCTGTAAAAAAACTAGAAAACGGTAATTATAAGCTTGGTGTGTATATTGCCGATGTTACTTATTATGTGGAAGAAGACAGTCCTATTGACAAAGAAGCATTTGAGAGAGGGACAAGTGTTTATCTCGTAGACAGGGTTATACCAATGATACCTCACCGTCTGTCAAATGGAATTTGCTCATTAAATCCGCAGGTTGATCGATTAACATTAGGATGTGAAATGGAAATCACCTCTTCAGGTGAGGTTGTTAATCATGAGATTTTCCAAAGTGTTATTAAGACAAATGAAAGAATGACATATAAGGATGTTAACAAAATTCTTGTGGAAAAAGATGAGGAAACAAGGGAAAAGTATAAAGATCTTGTGCCCTTCTTTGAAACAATGGAAGAACTTGCAACCATTCTAAACGAAAAAAGGATGGGGAGAGGGGCTATTGACTTTGATTTTAAGGAAGCAAAAGTACTTGTTGACGATAAAGGGAAGCCAGAGGATGTAGTTTTACGTGAAAGATCTGTTGGTGAGCGTCTCATTGAAGAATTCATGCTAGCTGCAAATGAAACAGTCGCTGAACATTTCCATTGGATGGACGTACCGTTTATACACCGTATTCATGAAGATCCGGATGCTGGTAAATTGCAGACATTTTTTGAATTCCTTGCAGGACTGGGATATATAGTGAAGGGTACCGGGAATGAAATTCATCCACAGGCATTACAAAAAGTAATTGAAGAAGCAAAGGATAAACCAGAGGAAATGATTATATCCAAGTTGATGCTCCGTTCCATGAAACAAGCTAAGTATGATGCTCAGAGCATTGGACATTTTGGATTAGCAACAGAGTTCTACACTCATTTTACCTCTCCTATTAGAAGGTACCCGGATTTAATCGTCCATCGCTTAATCAGGACCTATCTTATTAATAAAAAAATGGATAAGAAAACTATTGCAAAATGGAAAGAGGCAATGCCTGAGATCGCTAGACATACATCGGAGAGAGAGCGTACAGCAGTGGATGCCGAACGAGAAACGGATGATCTGAAAAAAGCAGAGTTTATGCAGGATAAAATCGGTGAAGAATATGTTGGTGTGATTAGTTCGGTGACAAACTTTGGTTTATTTGTAGAGCTTGAAAACACGATAGAAGGGCTGATCCATGTCAGCTATTTGACTGATGACTATTACCACTATGATGAAAGACGTCACGCGATGATAGGTGAGAGGACAGCTAAAGTTTATCGTGTAGGTGATGAAGTCAAGGTAAAGGTTGCCGCAGTTAATACGGACGAACGCACAATAGATTTTGAACTGGTCCA
Organism: Virgibacillus sp. SK37; assembly: GCF_000725285.1. Taxonomy (GTDB): domain Bacteria; phylum Bacillota; class Bacilli; order Bacillales; family Amphibacillaceae; genus Virgibacillus_Q. The sequence continues at coordinate 2,548,500 of NZ_CP007161.1, read as the reverse complement.
AGCCGAAAAACAAAAAAAGAAAAAGAAAATAAAGGCTAGAAAAAAATGATCAAGAACTTTTAAAAAAAGTGTTGTACTGTAACTAACAGTGCAACACTTTTTTGTTTCTTAGGAATATATCAAGCAGAATCTATGGACCATTTTTATAGCACATCACTCTAACATCTCAACCTCGAGGTCTTAATTAATAATTCTGTGTAACAAAGCTTCACACCTATTCATTCAGTATTTAAACCGCTAGTATTTACTTTTTTCTAAATTATTTTTTAATATGTTGTCATCATTTATTAATAACTGCATATAATTGCATTAGCTTAAAAGTTGCACTAGGTAAAATTAATTGTTGACAGTGAACTGTTTGTCTATTACACTACTTAATAGAAGTAGGCTAATTAATTAAACTCGGGCTAAAAACCAAGTGAGTAACTGATAAATAGAGAGGAAGGGTTCGTGTGGGCACATCAATTTCTGTAGACCAATTACATGTTTCTTATTATGGTAAAGAAGCAGTACGTGATGTTTCATTTTCCATCATGCCAGGTAGTCTTGTTGGTATAATTGGTCCAAATGGAGCTGGGAAATCTACCTTACTGAAGTCAATTCTAGGATTAATCCCTTCAGATAAAGGCACTGTTAAAGTACAGGGAGGAGAGGTAAAGCTAGCAAGAAAAAAACTTGCCTATGTACCACAGAGATCAAACATAGACTGGGATTTCCCTATTTCAGTAATAGATACTGCTTTAATTGGTACCTATCCAAAGCTTCGTATGTTTAGAAGACCTAAGAAATCAGATAAGCAATTAGCTATGGAATGCCTAGAGAAGGTGGGAATGTCAGAGTTTAAAAATCGCCAAATTGGAGAGTTATCTGGTGGACAGCAGCAACGAGTTTTCCTCGCAAGAGCACTAGCACAACAGGCAGAAATATTCTTTTTGGATGAACCTTTTGTGGGAATTGATATTAGTAGTGAAGAAACTATTATAAAAATTTTAAAAGAGCTCAGAGATCAAGGTAAGACCATACTTGTTGTGCACCATGATCTAAGCAAGGCAAATGATTACTTCCAGCAATTAATATTGTTGAATCAGGAGCTTGTAAAATTTGGGAATGTAGACGAAGTGATGACTCCGGAAACTATTTCACGTGCATATCAAGGTCAACTTTCATTTCTTAAAGAACTGGTGGTGTCATCATGAATTTTCTTGAAGCAGTTATGCATTATGAATTTTTACAGAAAGCGTTACTGACTTCTATTATGGTTGGAATTATTTGTGGAGTAATTGGATGTTTTATTATTTTAAGAGGAATGGCGTTAATGGGTGATGCTATTTCCCACGCTGTTTTGCCTGGTGTAGCACTATCCTATTTTCTTGGTATTAACTTTTTCTTCGGAGCTGTATTCACCGGTGTTTTAACAGCAATAGGTATTGGTTATATTAGCCAAAATAGCCGAATTAAAAATGATTCATCAATTGGAATTATGTTTACGGCAGCTTTTGCTTTAGGGATTGTCCTAATCACATTAATGAAGAGCAGTACAGATTTGTATCACATCTTATTTGGTAACGTACTTGCTGTTAGACCCTCAGACATGTGGATGACATTAATTATCGGGGTCATCGTGCTAACAAGTGTGTATTTATTTTACAAAGAATTGCTTGTTACCTCCTTTGACGAAACGATGGCACAAGCATATGGGTTACCAACGAAGCTTATCCATTACTTTTTGATGACATTGTTAACAATGGTCACAGTAGCTTCCTTGCAAACAGTTGGAATTGTGTTAGTGGTTGCTATGCTGATTACTCCAGCGGCTACAGCATATTTACTAACCAACAGATTATCGTTCATGCTTTTCATCTCTTCAGGATTTGGAATTATCTCTGCTGTTTTAGGACTGTACATTAGCTATAAAGCAAACTTAGCATCTGGAGCAACAATCGTTCTGGTAGCAACAGGTTTGTTTATCATCACATTGATTTTTTCACCAAAACATGGTGTTTTACGCAAATTAATTAACTCACGTAAAAAAAGAGTTTCCTATTCATAAAAAGTCCAATATAAAAGGAGGTTTCAGCTTATGAAAAAGAATTTACTAGTTTTATTTTTAGCTGCCATTTTTTTAATTGCAGGATGTTCAGCTGGAGGAGATGATGCATCGGAAGACGTTAAAGCTAAGGGTGATGGAAAGTTACAGATCGTAACAACATACTCGGTCATTTACGATATTGTAAAGAATGTCACAGGAGATCTTGCAGAAGTGCACAGCTTAGTACCAATTGGCACAGACCCCCACGCTTACGAGCCATTACCAGAGGATGTACAGTTAACGTCAGATGCAGATATGATTTTTTATAATGGGTTTAACTTGGAAACAGGTAACTCTTGGTTTGCGAATATGGTTGAGACTGCAGGTAAATCAGATGAAGATGCGCCAGTATACCGATTGACAGAAGGAGTGGAACCTCAATTATTACGTTCAGGAGCACATGAGGGAGAGGAAGATCCACATGCCTGGCTTGCTGTGGAGAACGGGATTAAATATACTGAAAATGTGAAGAAGGCATTAGTTGAGGTAGATCCGGATAATAAAGAAACGTACGAAAAAAATGCCGAGGAATACATTGAAAAATTAGAAGCATTGGATAAAGAAATTGAAACAAAAGCTGCAGAAATACCAAAAGAAAAACGTGTGCTTGTAACAAGTGAAGGAGCTTTTAAATATTTCTCAGAAGCCTATGATTTTGAAGCTGCATATATCTGGGAAATCAATGCCGAAAACGAGGGAACGCCTGAACAAATTAAGAACGTAGTTGATATTATTGTGGAAAGAGAAATACCTGGTTTGTTTGTAGAAACAAGTATCGATCCTCGTAGTATGGAAACAGTTTCTAATGAAACCGGGGTACCTATTATAGGTAAGATCTTTACCGATTCTCTTGGGAAAGAAGGCGAGGATGGAGACACGTATATTAAAATGATTGAGTGGAATATGGATATGATTATTAAAGGTTTAACAGAATAATCGAGTGACGTCACAGGTTTATTCCTGTGGCGTTTTTACATAAAGGAAACCATTGGATTAAAACTACTATTTTTGTTAAAATAACTTTACGCAAGCAGTAGGAGGAAGTTTTTATGCCAAAGGGAAAAGGAGACGCTGTAGCAGTAAACAGAAAAGCGTCACATGACTATTTTATAGAAGAAACATACGAGGCGGGTATTGTACTGCAAGGTACTGAAATTAAATCCATCCGCGCTGGCAGAGTAAATATTAAAGATGCTCACGCTCGTATTGATCGAGGTGAAGCAAAACTAATCAACTTGCATATTGCAGAATATGAGCAAGGCAATCGTTTTAACCATGATCCAACCAGAACCCGTAAGTTACTTCTGCATCGTAAAGAGATAGACAAATTAATTGGGCTTACACAGCAGCAGGGTTATGCATTAGTTCCACTGAAGATATATATTAAAAATGGATTTGCTAAAGTTTTAATTGGACTGGGAAAAGGAAAAAAGAAATACGATAAACGGGAAGATCTAAAGCGTAAACAAATGAAACGTGATGTTGATCGTGCGATTAAAGATCATATGAGGTAAGACTTAGAACAAAGAGTATGGGTTGATTTTAATGCGTGATGTGTTATAATAAGTAATGTAGTAAGTTAATAAAAATTAAATAATGCTCGATATATTACCCGAGCGTTTCTCCTTTTATGGGGACGTTACGGATTCGACAGGGATAGATCGAGCTCAGGTTGCGCGTCGAGGTTACGACTCGTAAAACGTTATTCGCCTAAATATAACTGGCAAAGAAAACAATTACTCTTTAGCAGCAGCGTAAGCTCTGCTAAAGGATCCTTCCTGCTATTGCCCGTGTAGCAGATTGAAGGGTCTCAAATGAAGCGGGCTATACGGTCATCCACCGTCTGAGGATGGTCGTTGAATTAAATCAGACTAGCTTTCTCACAGCCTGTTGGTAGGCCTAGAGATAAGCGAATGATAATATACCAACTATGCGTGTAGAAGCCTGAGTGGCGATATCTCTGGACGTGGGTTCGATTAATTTTTAGTCGCCTTTTGTGGTAACACAGAAGTGAAAATTTGGCTTTATCGGTGAAACCTAAGTTGCTTTTAATGAGTAATATGGCAACACCGAGCGGTATGTGGAGTAATCCAACAGCCGTGTATCGACTTATAGGCTGCCTGTTTTCTAGGTAGTACTAGGATATGGGATTTTACTAAATGTAAAAACTACATCTCATATAATACGCCAAAGGACCTGAATAAGGTTCAAGATATAGTCAGTGCCATATCGAAAGTATGGAAGAGCATGTCCCACCGTCTCCACCAATACATATAATTGGTGGTTTTTTTGTGTTTAATTTCTTTAAGTAAACGCCTCTTATCTTAAAATACGTGTTATAGTATTAAATAGAATAGTGGGAAGGGAGCATTCATTTTGACTACATATCCAAATATTAAAGAAACAAAAAACTTAATAAAACAGTTAGTATCTATTCCGAGCCCATCAGGTTATACCACAAATGTCATTCATTTTGTGGAAGATTACTTAAAAGAATTAGATGTGGAGACAAAACAAAATCGTAAAGGTGGACTTATCGCTACAATTCCAGGTGAAAATAATCAGGAACACCGTATGCTTACTGCACATGTAGATACACTAGGAGCAATGGTAAAAGAAATTAAGTCAAATGGCCGCCTGCGTCTTGATTTGATTGGTGGGTTTAAGTTTAATGCTATCGAAGGTGAATATTGCGAAATACATACGCCGGAAGGTAATACATTTACCGGCACTATTTTAATGCATCAAACCTCTGTACATGTTTATAAAAATGCTGGTGAAGCTAAGCGTAATCAGGAAAACATGGAAGTGCGTATTGATGCAAAAGTGGAGAATGAGATAGATGTCAGAAAGCTTGGAATCGAAGTTGGAGATTTTGTATCATTCGACCCTCGTGTTGAGTTAACAGACAATGGATTCATTAAATCACGTCATTTAGATGATAAAGCAAGTGTTGGGATTTTGCTTCAACTCATAAAGAGAATTAAAGAAGAAAAACTCACTCTACCTTATACTACTCATTTTCTGATATCAAATAATGAAGAGATTGGATATGGTGGGAATTCCAATATTCCACCAGAAACAGTAGAGTATCTCGCAGTAGATATGGGAGCAATGGGAGATGGTCAGACAACTGATGAATATACAGTATCGATCTGTGTAAAGGATTCCAGCGGACCATATCATCTAGGCTTACGCCGCAACTTAACGGAACTTGCTAAGCAAAACAATATTGGTTATAAATTGGATATTTATCCGTATTATGGGTCAGATGCTTCAGCTGCAATCCGTGCAGGACATGACATTGTGCATGGCCTGATTGGACCTGGAATTGATTCTTCCCATGCTTATGAAAGAACACATGAGGACTCGTTAAATAATACTGAAGAATTACTGTATCACTATGTAAAGTCACCAATGGTACAATATAATTAGTTAGTGAGAAGCAACATAAAACCGGACTCCTCAATGGAAGTCCGGTTTTTTTATAGTACATACAAATAGACACAGAGGAAATGAAACAGACTGCCTGCCAAGATAAATAAGTGAAAAATTTCATGAAAACCAAAATGCTTAAAAGATAGAAACTCTGGTTTTAGCCAATAAATTAATCCACCGACAGTATAAATAATTCCTCCAATTATTAATAACATCATTCCATTTGTACCAATAATTGGTGCAAGCGAAGAACTAAAGAAGACGACAATCCACCCCATAGCAATATAAAGTGCTGTGGATAACCATCTAGGTGCATGGAACCAAATTAATTTAAATGTTACACCCAAGAGTGCAATAACGCTAATTATTGAAAATAGTATCCAACCAGTAATCCCATTTAGGCTGATTAAACATAATGGAGTGTATGTTCCAGCAATCAGTACAAAAATCATGGAATGATCTACTCGTCTTAAGAAAGCAATTACATGATCTTTGGCAATAACCATATGGTAGGTTGCTGAAGCCGCATATAACAGTGTCATACTTATACCAAAAATAGTAACAGCAACGATAGAAATAATCGTACCTGTCTCTGTTGAAGCCTTCCATATCATTGCGATCAAGCCGATAATGGAAAGAATAGCTCCAAACAAGTGTGTTAGTGAATTAATTGGTTCCCGGATAATATTGTTCATGTTATTAACACCTTCAATTCATCATGTAGTTTTAAAAACTATATTACAATACTATACATATATTATCAAGTAGTCAAGGGTTTACACGTTACCAACCTTCTTCTATAATAGAACTAAAAATAATTGGAGTTAGTTATAATGAAAAATTTACAAGAACTACTTAATGATATGCATCTAAATACGAATATGAAGATTGAAGAAATCCCTGATTTGGATTTATATATGGACCAGGTTATACAGTTATTTGAGAATAAATATGCACCTTCGAAACGGTACACTGAGGATAAGATTCTAACTAAGACGATGATTAATAATTATGCAAAAGGGCAGTTATTTTATCCAATTAATAACAAAAAATATTCTAAAAACCATCTGTTGTTAATTAGTTTGATCTATCAGATGAAAGGTACTTTAACCATTAATGATGTTAAGCAAACATTACATTTGTTGAATTCTAAAATAACTGAGGAAGATTTTGACCTTCAACAGCTGTATTCATCTTATTTAGAGTTAACGGAGGCAAATACAGAAACTTTTAAAAAGGATGTAGTTAACCATGAAGAAGAGGTTAGTCAATTGGTATCCAAGTTGATGGATGAGGATGAAGATTATTTGAAGCAACTTTTATTAGTTGCTGTATTTACAAATATGAGTAATTTTTATCGGAGAGCGGCGGAAAGAATAGTCGATGAAATCGGAAGAAAAGAAACAGAATAGAGGAGGAGAGACGTAAATTGAAGTTAAGTATTCTTGATCAGGTACCCATATCCGAAGGAAGTTCTCCGCAGGAGGCTTTACAGGAAACCGTAAAACTTGCAAAACTTGGGGATGAACTTGGGTATAAGCGGTACTGGATTGCTGAGCACCATGACATGAAAGGTCTTGGATGTCCTGCCCCCGACATAGTACTAAGCTTAATTGGGAGTCAGACAAATAATATCAGAATTGGTGCTGGAGCAGTATTGCTACCACATTATATGCCTTTCCACGTTGTAGAAAAGTATAATCTGCTAGCCACTTTGTATCCGAATCGTGTTGATTTAGGAATTGGTCGTGCACCAGGCGGATCTGCAGAAGTAACAATGGCATTGTCTGCTAATTTTTTGGAAAATGTACGCAAGATGCCAGATTCAATTAATGATTTGTTACACTTTTTGAATCATAGTTTTCCTAAGGACCACATGTTTTCAAAGGTTAATCCAACACCCTTGCCACCAGTCTCACCAGTTCCATGGTTGCTGGGAACAAGTGAGAAAAGTGCCATTCAAGCAGCTGAAAAAGGTCTTCCATATGCTTTTGGACATTTTATGGCAGATGGAGATGGCACTTCCATTATAAAGAAGTACAAACAAGGGAAGAAAAGTAAAGAGGCACTTATCGCTGTGTCGGTTATTTGCGCTGAAACGAATGAAGAAGCCAGCATATTGGCAATGGATAGTAAACGATGGAAAATAGAACAGGCAAAAGGTGAAGGGAATGGTGTGCCTGACGGTAGGAAAACAGGACATTTAACAACTGAAGAAAAACGACAACTTGCTTCTTCGGACAGCAAATTGATTATCGGTGACCCTAAACAAGTAAGAAAGCAACTGGAAGAGTTACAAAGAGTTTACGAAGTGGATGAATTTATGATTCTTACAATTACACATAATTATGAAGCAAGAAGAAGGTCTTATAAGTTACTGGCCAAAGAATTCGACCTATAACGACAAAATTCTTCTTGAATAATTTTTTTTAGCATGGTAAGCTGAATAAAGAAAAATACCTTTAAAGTAGTCCAGAGAGACTAAAAAGGGTCGGAAATGTACATAGTTATATAACTATGCCCTTTTGTCCTCTGTAGACAAAGGGCATTTTTTAATGTCTAAATCTGCGAAACATAAAGGTAATTATTTTCTCTTTTAAACTTGTCCTGTGAGACTTGAAAAGAGAATGGATACCACATCCATTCTTCAGAGCCTTACAAGAAACACATGAAAAACTGGAGGGTGGTACAACATGAAATATCGTAATAAGGCAGTAGTTGCTTCAACAGCAGGTTTAACTTTAGAAGGAATGGACATTATGTTTATTTCTTTCGCTATGTCAATGATCATTACAAACTTTAATATTGACCTGGCAACAGGAGGACTCATATCTTCCATTACAAATATAGGTATGCTGGCCGGAGGAGCGATTTTCGGTATACTTGCCGATAAATATGGTAGAGTAAGAGTTTTTACGTACACCATTATTTTATTTGCTATAGGAACATTTTTGACTGGATTGGCAACAAGTATCGAACAAATTTATGTTTTTCGCTTTATAGCTGGACTGGGAGCTGGCGGTGAGTATGGAATTGGAATGGCACTAGTAGCGGAGGCTTGGCCAAAAAATAAACAGGGTAGAGCATCTTCCTATGTAAGTATTGGCGCACAATATGGAGTTATACTAGCAGCTTTATTAAGTGCAATCATTCTTCCTACACTTGGATGGAGAGCGTTATTCTTTATTGGTATTTTACCTGTCATTTTTGCTTTTATAGTAAGACGCAACCTTGATGAATCTCCAGAATGGGTTGCTGCCCAAAAAGAAAAACAAAAGGATAAAACAAAAGAAGAAAAAGGAAAACTTATCCAATTGGTAAATAATCCAAGAACAGCTTTTACTACGATAGCTTTAGCATTAATGGCAACAGTTCAGATTGCTGGTTATAATGGGTTAATGATTTGGCTGCCATCCATGCTTCAACAATCCCAAGGCTTATCAGTTTCCAGTTCAGCAATATGGACAATAAGCACCGCCGTAGGGATGATTCTGGGAATGCTTACGTTTGGTCAGTTCATGGATCGGTTTGGTACCAAAACAGCATATGGTATCTTCCTCCTAGCATCAGCGGCAGCCGTATTTATTTATTCCTATGCACATGGGGCAGCAGCAGTACTTATTGGTGGGGCCATTGTCGGTTTCTTCTCCAATGGAATGTTTGCTGGTTATGGAGCACTTATTAGTAACTATTATCCTATTCACATAAGAAGTACAGCAACGAATACCATTTTTAACTTTGGTCGCGCAGTCGGTGGTCTATCACCTATATTAGTTGGTTTTATTTTACAGCATTTTGATATGACAGTGGCAATGACATACCTTGCACTGTTATACTGCATCTCATTCGTAGCCATGCTAAGCTTACAGCAGAAAAATAAAAAGAAAGAGCTTGAAATAAAGACTGCCTAATAAAAAAGAAAAGACATAGCAGAGTAAACGCTCTGCTATGTCTTTTTTCACATAGGATGCTCTTAAAATAATAGATCGCAGTATAGATAAACTGCGACGTAACTTGATACTATTGAAGACCACCTATCGCCATTGATTTCCATTCCAGATGAACGCTTTCCGCCGGCATGGCCTCAGCCGCTTCCTCCGCTACGCTCCGTCCAGGGTCTTCGCCTCATGCTATTCCGGCAGGAGTCGTCATCTTCCATTCCAATCAATTGGTATGTGCTTTAAAATCTCAAATGCGAAGCGGGCTTTTCACACCTAATACTAAATTCATTTATTGCTAAAGAGCAACTCTTAGCGAAGGAAAAATACGGAGACTTCTGGGGGAGATGAGGCATAGGTGAGACCCCGGAATGCGCTAGCATGAGGAGGCTCATCAGCCGCCCCCGAAAAGCGCAGTGTTTTTCCGTAGCGGTGATTGGCGCAGGCTCTATATTCTTAGTTAGTTCACATTTTCCTCCTACTGTGTAGTAATTTGAATAAGATGCTGTCACTGTTAGTTTGCATTTATAAAGGAATTCAGCCATTTTTATTAATCCTTACCACAAGCGAGTCTACATGCTAATACGCCTCAAGACCTAGTAAGAAATATTGCTTAGGTTCATTACCAAAAAAACTTCCGACCGTTAAAATAAAATTATGATAGTGAAAGGAGGAGGAATAGTGAAAAAATTTCTGTTGTTTGTTGCTGGATTAGTTGCGCTATTTGTCTTAGTTGCAAACATTGGCCCAATGATTTTGTTAGGATTGAGCATTTGGTTGTTGTACGTGGTATTTAAAAAATTTGTGAAAAGTGATTCTATTGCCGGAAAAATTGGTTGGATCGTTTTGGGGCTCGTTATTCTGAGTATCACATTTTCGAACATTTTTGCGGTTATTGGTGTGGCCGCTGCTTATATCCTATATCTAATAGTAAGTAATTGGAAAAACGATGCAGACAACCCAGTTGTTAAGGTAATGAAAGATGACGACCCATTTACCAACTTTGAACGCCAATGGGCAGATTTAAACAAATAAAAAGGAGAGATTATAATGGCTTCGATATTTACACGAATAAAAGACTCTATTACTACAGATCTTCATCATTTGATGGATCAAAAAGAACAAAAGAACCCTATTGCAGCATTAAACCACTATTTAAGACAAAGTGAACAAGAAAAGGAAAAAGTAAGGAAATTGGTTGATCGACAATATAAATTAAAGGAGGAATTTACTAAAGAATACATTCAAGCAAACGATATGGCAGACAAGCGACTAAAACAAGCTAGTATTGCTGAAAAAGCAGGAGAGCAACAAATGTATGATTTTGCAATAAAAGAGCATGAAGAATATCAATTGCGAGCGGATAGAATGAAAGCATCGTATGAAGAAGCAGCACAGCAATTGGAAACATTAGAACAAAAATATGAAGAAATGAAGCATAAATTAAAAGATATGCATTTACGACGTATGGAGTTAATGGGGCGGGAAAATATTGCAAAAGCTAATTATCAAATGAACAAAGTTGTGGATGCCTCTGCAGACAAACCATTCTCAAAATTTGCCGAAATGGAAGGTTATATTGAAGGTCTGGAATATAAAGTAAATAGTGCATATTACCGTACTACCTTTGATAGCAAGATAGCAAAGTTAGAAAAAGAATTGGAAGGCAAGGGAGAAAAGGAAAAAGAATCTGTGGAGTAATTAGAAAGAAAAAATGATATACTTAAACAGGCGCAGGTATCTGTGCCTGTTTTACATAAATAAGGGGAGGGCGCTCGATGTTTAAGCATTTGAATACAAATACACTTAATTGGATATTAATCATTGGGGTGGTCCTTTTCATTATTGAGCTAACCTTTTTTCATGGTGGAATGATCGCATCTGCTTTATTTTGTTCATTATTTATCTATATTGGGTGGAAAAACTTCCTCCAACTATGGGGGAAAATATTTTTTTGGTTTGGTATAGCAGGAGCTGCATTTTCTATTTTAAATATGCTTGCTGTCCGCTTTCTGATCATTGCTGCTATTATCTTATTTATAATGAATTATTCTAAATCAAAAAAAAATGCAGAAGTAACCTATCCTACTATACTACCAAATCAAAAAGAAGATATTGCCGGTTCTGCTGTACTAAAGGTAGAGCCGCTATTTGATAACTCGTTTTTTAAAGGAGACAAAACAGACGATGCAGCTTACCAATGGAGAGATATAAATATCCATGGAATAATGGGGGATAGAGTGATTGACTTTAGTAATACTGTTCTTCCTAATGACACAGCTGTTATATCCATTCGTCACCTGGTTGGTAATATAGAGATCTATGTGCCTTATGATATAGAAGTGAGTATCCTTCATAGCTCTTTCTTTGGCCGCGCCCAAATTTTAGATCAGTACCATACAAAACTAATGAATCAGTCATTAATATACAAGACAGAAAAGTATGATGAATCTCAAGCACGCGTGAAGATAATCACTTCCGTTTTCTCCGGAGATATTGAGGTGAAGCGAATATGAATACAATCATTCGTCATATCTTCACTGCTGTACTACTTGGATTTATCTTGTCTTTTATTGTGACTGTTGTTACCTTACTCGTTTTTGTGGATAATTGGACGATGATAGCCGAGAAAAAAGTAGGGGAAGTCAATTATCTTGTCATTGTGTTTGGTATACCAATTGTTGGTGGTGCGATTATTGGAATAATTACAGGTACATATTGGCAACAACGGGTTCGCCATATTGAAAAACAAATGGATGAGTTATTGAAAGGTAGAAAGGTAAAAGCTACGCAAGAATTTAAAGAGATAAAGAATATAGAACGTTTTTTAATACAGATTCAAGAAAAAATTCGAGATCAAACAGAAGTTGCTCAGCGTTTGGCAACTGACCGGGCAACAGAGCGCGAGAAAAGTTTGCAGGAAGTAGTAGTCCAGGAAAGGAACAGGCTTGCAAGGGAATTGCATGACTCCGTCAGTCAACAGTTGTTTGCAGCCTCCATGATGATGTCTGCGATTAATGAGGAGAATACTTATACACCAATAAAAAAACAACTCCAACTAGTTGAAAATATGATTCAACAATCTCAAATGGAGATGCGCGCTTTATTACTTCATTTACGACCAGTAGCATTAAAAGGTAAGTCTTTACACGAGGGGATTAAGGAGTTACTACTCGAACTAACCGAAAAAGTACCGATGAAGATCAACTGGAAAATTGAAGCATTTCCTGTAGATAAGGGTGTTGAAGACCAACTTTTTCGCATTGTGCAGGAATCGGTTTCGAATACCTTAAGACATTCGAAAGCTACTGATCTTGAGGTAATGCTTATGGAAAGAGATGAGACAGTTATTCTTCGGGTGGTCGATAATGGAATTGGTTTTAACATAGATACCGTTAAAACGAATTCATATGGGTTACAGAATATGCGGGAAAGAGCTTTTGAAATTGGCGGCTCATTTAAAATAATAAGTATACCAGGAGAGGGAACTAGAATGGAGATAAAAGTTCCTAACTTAAGCTTGGAGGAGGAACACCATGATTAATGTCTTATTTGCCGATGACCATGAAATGGTACGAATCGGTGTATCGGCATATTTGTCTGCACAGAAAGATATAAATGTAACTGCCGAAGCGGATGATGGAGGAGAGGCTGTCAGATTAGCTTTGAAATTAAAACCTGATATTATTTTGATGGATCTTGTGATGAAGGAAATGGATGGAATAGAAGCAACTAGACAGATTATTCAGCAATGGCCGGAAGCAAAAATCATCATTGTAACAAGCTTTCTTGATGATGATAAGGTATATCCTGCCTTGGAGGCAGGTGCTGCAAGTTACATGTTGAAAACTTCTAAAGCAAGTGAAATAGCTGAGGCGATTCGCGCTACCTATCAAGGTCAGTCTATATTGGAACCCGAAGTGACTGGAAAGATTATGAACCGAATGCGGTCAAAGAATGATGAATACCTTCATAATCAGTTGACAGATAGGGAAACAGAAATTTTATTACTAATCGCACAGGGGAAGTCCAACCAGGAAATAGCAGATGAATTATTTATAGCGGTAAAAACTGTAAAGGTACATGTAAGTAATATATTGGGAAAACTACAAGTACAGGACCGAACCCAGGCGGTTATTTATGCATTTAACAATAATTTGGTTTGAAGTTAAACGTACAACTAAAAAGAGACTAATAAAAAACTAAAATCCGAACCGATTTAATAATAAATCTTGGTTCGGATTTTTATTTTTTACTACTTAGTGACGCGGTTATTTTGATCAAATCATACCTACATTTGAATTTTTACTTAAAAATATTACTTAGTTATGCCAGCCTATTTAATGTTATAAAATCGATCTACAAGATTGTAAACCGCAACTAATTCATAAAGAATAATAAGTTCGGGTGGAAATTTTGTTGGATGCTTGTCACTGTTTTTTGTAATCTCTTCATTATCCTCCCAGAATATCTCAGTGATTTGTTGTAATTCCATTTGATGTTTTTCAGGTTGATAATAAGCGGGATTCCTCAATGCTTTGGTCAATTCTGTAACAGCATGAAGAATGATCTTCCGTTCCTCCACAGACCAAGATATATCCTTTAAGGGACTGTTAATTAGATTGTCCATATGGTAGTGAATCAAGCGCAGCCTTACTATTTGGTCTTGAACTTTTTGGAATTGTTGTTTTTCACTTGCAGCTAGCGGATGGTATTTAGCTTCATCTTTTTGAAATCTGATAAGTAGCTCTGTCTGTAAGATTTTTTTATCCAACTCGGCTACCATTTCCTTTTCTATTTCATCCTGATCATCATGCTTATCTTCTAGAATATCTCTGAATACTTTCTCAATAATTTTCCCTGTACGCTTTGCCATCGATTGGATGTTATTCTTTATATCATTTTTGTAGTCAGGTGGTAGCACAAACATATTCACAGCAGTTGAAACTAATAAACCGACGGTAGTTGTGCCAAGTCGAATGAAAAAAGAAAATAAAAAGTTACTGTGTATTACTTCAATCATTGCTACAGCTGTTAATGTTGCTACTAGTAAACCTGCATGTAACTTTAGACGAAAACAAGTCACGATCGTAAAGACAGCGGCCAAGGTATAAGTTAATGGGGAATTACCGAATATCGAAATAAAGAATACAGCATAGGCAGAGCCGATTGCTGATGCAGGAAATCGAATAACTCCCTTTTTGATGGAATCAGATACTGTTGGCTCAATAGAAACGATTGCTGTAATTACTGCAAATACTGGTGGCCAATCCAGTAGCTCACATATCCAAGCTGTTAAAAATATAGCAACCCCTGTTTTAATTACTCGTCCCCCTACAATTTTCCTCACTAAAGCTACACCTCAATTAAACGTTGTCTTTATCGTATTTCCTAGCTTATCGCACTATCTATTTTCCAACAAGAAAGTAAAATAATCAAATATTTTTTAGGAAAAGGGTTGCAATTTTTAAAATAATCGAATAGACTGTATTATAACAAAATAAACATTAGTATAACTGTTGTATATAAGGAGGTGTAGGAATGACGAAAAGAACATGTCCTGAGTGTGGAAAACCAATGGAAGAAAAGAGTTACCTTATGGAATGCGATTATTGTCTCTCTAAAAAGGAAGACTAATTTTTTTGGCATTACTGTTATACAACAATATTAATTAATTACATTTGTGTCATAACAAGGAGGTTAGATGAATGTTAATGAAAAGTGAAGCATTAACGATTATTCCTGAGAAAAAATATGAAGCAATTTTGGATCCTATGGCTATGGAATTCATTGAAAAGCTACACATGCATTTTAATGAGAGAAGGATTAATTTACTAAAAATAAGGGCCCAATTACAAGAAAAGATGAACCAAGGAAAGAAGCCTGATTTTCTTTCTGAAACGATAGAGATACGTAATAGTAATTGGACCATTGATCCTATCCCAAAAGATTTGAAGGATAGAAGAGTAGAAATAACTGGGCCTGTTGATCGAAAAATGATCATTAATGCATTAAATTCAGGAGCAACTGGGTTTATGGCTGATTTTGAGGATGCTACTTCTCCTACATGGGAAAACGTTATGGATGGGCAACAAAATTTAAAGGATGCTATTCGAAGGAAAATTGACTTTCAATCAGAGAAAGGAAAGCACTATAAATTGAATGATGAAACAGCTGTGCTTATTGTAAGACCGCGAGGGTGGCATATGGATGAAGAAAACATCACCTTTCAAGGTAAACCTGTTTCTGCAAGCCTCGTTGATTTCGGACTTTATTTTTATCATAATGCGAAAGAATTATTAAGTAGGGGAACAGGACCATATTTTTATCTGCCTAAGATTGAGAACCATCTTGAAGCACGACTATGGAATGATATTTTTGTATTCTCGCAAAATGAACTTGGTATTCCTCAGGGAACTATTAAAGCAACTGTGTTAATTGAAACCATAACCGCTGCTTTTGAAATGGATGAGATATTGTATGAGTTAAAAGAGCACTCAGCAGGATTGAATTGCGGACGTTGGGATTATATTTTTAGTTTCATAAAGAAATTTCATCAGGATCCTGAAATACTTTTACCTGATCGCTCGGTAGTGACAATGGAGGTTCCCTTTATGAGGGCTTATTCTTTATTGGCAATCCAAACTTGCCATAAACGAAATGCTCCTGCAATGGGGGGGATGGCTGCACATATACCGGTTAAAAATGATGAAAAGGCGAATGAACTTGCCTATGATAAAGTACGGGCAGATAAACAACGCGAAGTAAATGACGGCCATGACGGAACATGGGTTGCTCATCCCGGAATGGTACAGTTGGTCAAAGAAGTTTTTAATAAACGAATGCCGACGCCAAATCAAATTTTTAGAAAAAGAGAGGATGTTCAAGTAACACAAACAGATTTATTGGAAGCACCAAAAGGAGAGATCACGGAAGCAGGGCTTCGAACGAATATTAACGTGGGAATTCAATATATAGCAGCATGGTTTATGGGGAGAGGAGCAGTTCCCATTAATAATTTAATGGAGGATGCTGCAACGGCAGAAATTTCACGTGCACAGGTTTGGCAATGGATCCGCCATCCAAAAGGGAAATTGAATAATGGGGAAAATATTTCTAAAGAACTGGTAGAAAAAATGATGAAGGAAGAATTAGTTAAAATTAAAAATCAAGTTGGTGAAGATGTTTATAAAAATAACAAGTTTGATCAGGCTGCAGAGCTATTTAATAAGTTAATCAACCAGGATGAATTTGCTGAATTTCTTACATTGCCTGCATATAAGCAATTATTAAAAGGGGGAAATAAATAATGGTTAATAATCGTGCAGAAGTATTAAGAAAAGAGTGGGATAATGAGTTGCGTTGGGTGGGGGTAGAAAGACCTTATGATGCGGAAGATGTTATTCGTCTACGTGGATCACTTGATATGGAGTATACACTTGCAGCCAAGGGGGCTGAAAAACTTTGGGATCTAATTAATAAAGAACCTTATATTAATGCATTAGGTGCCCTGACGGGGAATCAGGCAGTTCAGCAAGTAAAAGCAGGGTTAAAGGCAATTTATCTGAGTGGTTGGCAAGTAGCAGCAGATGCCAACATGGCTGGCCAAATGTACCCTGATCAAAGCTTGTATCCGGTAAATAGTGTACCTAATGTAGTGAAACGTATTAATCAGGCATTACAGCGTGCTGATCAAATACATTATGCAGAAGGAGATCATTCCATTGAATGGTTTGCTCCAATTGTAGCAGATGCTGAAGCAGGATTCGGAGGGCAATTAAATGTATTTGAATTAATGAAAGCTATGATAGAAGCTGGTGCTTCAGGAGTCCATTTTGAAGACCAGTTGTCCTCCGAAAAAAAGTGCGGACATTTAGGAGGGAAAGTTCTTTTACCTACTCAAACTTCTGTAAGAAATTTAATATCAGCACGGTTTGCAGCCGATGTAATGGGGACACCAACCGTTATTATAGCTAGAACGGATGCGAATGCTGCTAATTTAATTACAAGTGACATAGACCCTTATGACGCAGAATTTATTACAGGCGAACGTACACCGGAAGGATTCTACAAAACGAAAGCAGGTTTGGAGCAAGCAATTGCAAGGGGATTAGCCTATGCTCCATATGCCGATCTTATCTGGTGTGAAACTTCAGAGCCTAATTTAGAGGAGGCGCAAAGATTCGCAGAAGCCATTCATGAAAAATACCCAAATAAACTACTAGCATACAATTGCTCACCATCGTTTAATTGGAAGAAAAAATTGTCGGATGGTGAAATAGCTGAATTTCAAAAAGAATTAGGGAAAATGGGCTATAAATTCCAGTTTGTTACATTAGCAGGCTTCCATGCACTCAATTATAGTATGTTTGACCTAGCTAGAAAGTACAAAGATAGAGGAATGGCCGCATATTCTGAATTACAACAAGCAGAATTTGCAAGTGAAAATTACGGATATAGCGCTACAAGACATCAGAGGGAAGTTGGTACAGGTTATTTTGATGAAGTAGCTCAAGTGATATCAGGCGGGACTTCTTCCACTGCAGCCTTAAAGGGATCTACAGAAGAAGAGCAATTTACTAACTAAGTTACATTAAAGTACTCCTTTCAACGAAGAAAGGAGTATTTTTTTATGAAAAAAGAGGTTTAGTGTCATTATTGAAATATAATTGTAACATTGTCATAACATGAGTGAAAAATATGGATGTTATACTACAAATGTCCTAAAGATAGAAAGGACCACATACTACTTATATATTATACACATTCTCGCAATGTTTTTAGTAATAGATAGATAGAGAGACATACATACATAACGAAGTTGCGGATGTGAATTAGGAAGCGGGGAAGAGAAGTTGAAAAAAACAATAATGACTATGACTACTGTAGCGGTAGTTGGTTTGAGTAGTGCATTTTTCAGTTCAAATGTCCATGCTGAAACAGTAAATAATTTGAAAAACAAACAAGAACAAATACAAAATGATCGCTCTGAGGTGAAAGCAAATCTATCAGAAGCGGAAGAAAAGATTTCAAAAGTTTTAGTAGAATTAGAGACACTTAATAAAGATATTGAAAGAGTAAATGACGCTTTAAAAGAAAATAAAGCAAAAATGGATGAAACAGAGCAGTCCATTTCAAAAACAAAAAAAGAAGTAGAAAAATTAGAAGCGGAAATAGCCGACTTGGAAGCTGCAATTGAAAAACGATTTGAAATACTTAAAGAAAGAATGGTTTCCTACCAGAAAAGTGGCGGAGATATTAGCTACCTTGAAGTAGTATTTGGAGCACAAAGCTTTGGAGATTTTATCAGCAGAGTATCAGCTGTAAATAAAATTGCCGATTCAGACGCTAAACTAATGGAAGAACAGGAAGCAGATAAAAAAGAAGTTGAGGAAAAACAAGATAAAGTAGTGGACAAGCTTGATAACTTGAAAGATATGAAGGCAGAATTAGAAGATATGCAGTCCACTATTAATGAACAAAAGAAACAAAATGTAGAGAAAAAGAAATCTCTTAAAGAAAAGAAAAGTGAACTTGTTACGATGAAGGAAGAATTACAAATTAAAGATAGTAATTTGGCTTCACTTGAAAGAGAAGTAAAGCAAAATATTGCTGCAGCTACTGCACCACCAGCAAGAACAACTGCTTCATCGAATCATTCAGAAAGCTCAAGTTCCCAATTGTCTACATTAAGTAGTGAAAAGAGTAAAGGAAGCAGTAATACTTCCGCTCCAACAGCTTCTAAAGGCAGTGGCGGAATGAGTGCAATCTTAAATGCTGGAAACAGATATATTGGTAATTCTGTTTATGTATTCGGTGGAGGAAGAAGTGCTTCTGATATTGCAAGAGGAAGATTTGATTGCTCCGGGTTCGTATCTTGGGCATTTTCCCAAGGCGGAGTTTCAGTACCAGCTAGCACTGGTGGTTTATCTGGTGTAGGTACTAAAGTTTCATATAGTAATGCACAGCCTGGTGATTTAGTGTTCTTTAACACATATAAGACAAATGGTCATGTTGGAATCTATTTAGGTGGCGGAAGATTCATTGGATCTCAAAGCTCAACAGGTGTAGCTGTTGCCAATATGAACAGTGGTTACTGGAACCAAAAGTTTAGTGGACATGTAAGAAGAGTTAGATAATAAAAGAAAATCCATCCTTATAGGGTGGATTTTTTGCATTCAAATATATATGTTCGTGTTACCAAATGATTTGCAAAATAGATAAACTCTGAAGTAACTTGGTAGTACTGTTAACGGCCGTTTCGGAAACCAATATATGGTAAGAAAAAACTATATAGAAATTCATGAATAAGTACGCTGGATAATCTTGTTCTGCTGTCGATTAATCTCATCTACGGCGGATACTTTCACTCTGCAGCCGATAGTTTTTGTCGGTACTTCGGATTTTTCTCCTACTGCGAATTTAATATTTCGCTTTAGTTACGTTAGTAGCCTATGTTAATGTAAACAAGTGTCGGTTGCTGTGTGTAATATGTTCGATATCATGTCAGTGAGAAAAAATAAAAGCGTTTCGTTTTTACTTACCGGGGTACTTATTATACATATATGTAAACGTAACCTATAGTTACAGTTTACATTACATAAAAAAATCAATGGAAAGGATCTGTTATGAACACAAAAAAAACATTTAAAAATCCCGTACTTTATGTATCCGCAATCATCGTTTTATTGCTGGTTATTATTGGAGCAGTTATGCCAAATAAATTTGGAGCTGTTGCAAATAAGCTCTTTACATTTACGACCAGTTCATTTGGATGGTTCTACTTATTAGCTGTTTTTATTTTTATTATATTTCTTGTAGGTCTGGCGTTTAGTAAATACGGTAAAATCCGTTTAGGACCAGTTAATTCTCGGCCAGAGTATACCTTTTTCACATGGATCGGTATGCTTTTCTCTGCAGGTTTTGGAGCGGGACTAGTATTCTGGGGTGTCGCTGAACCAATGAGTCATTTTTTTGAAACACCATTTCCTGGTATAGAAGCTCAAACAGAAGAAGCTGCTCGGGTTGCAATGGGGTATGCTTTCTTCCATTGGGGGATCAGCCAGTGGTCTGTTTTTGCTGTGGTTGGCTTAGTAATTGCCTATCTTCAATTTAAAAAAGAGAAAAAAGGCTTGATTTCCACTGCAATTCAGCCAGTGGTTGGTAAAAATAAAGCATTAGGTGGCACGATAGACTCATTAGCAGTTATTGCTACAGTCATGGGTGTAGCAACATCTCTCGGATTAGGAATACTTCAAATGAATGGAGGGTTAAAGTCTGTTTTTAACCTCCCAAATTCGATCGTGGTACAAGTAGCAATAGCAGGAGTGATGTTAGTAACTTATCTTTTATCGTCGAGTACTGGTCTAAACAAAGGTATTAAATGGCTAAGTAATTTAAATCTTGGCCTATGCCTTTTATTACTCCTTTTTGTATTTTTTGCCGGGCCAACCGTATTTATATTAGATACGTTTGTCCTTGGTCTAGGAGATTATTTTACCAACTTTATTCAATACAGTCTGCGTCTAACCCCATATTCCGAGGACACGTGGGTTCGTGATTGGACCATATTTTATTGGGCATGGTCTACTGCATGGTCTCCGTTTGTAGGTGCATTTGTTGCAAGGGTCTCCAAAGGTCGAACGATACGTGAATTTGTATTTGGTGTGTTAGTCGTACCCCCTGCAATTGCTTGTTTATGGATTGCTGCGTTTGGAGGAACAGCGATTCATAGCGATTTATTTAATGGTACTCAGATAGCTGAAGCTGTGAATGCGGATATTGCTGTTGCTTTATTTGAAACGTTTGGGAATCTTCCAATGACAACCATTCTTTCTCTTTTGTCTATCTTTTTAATCTTTACATTTTTAGTGACTTCTGCAGATTCTGCTACCTATATTTTGGGAAGTATGACCTCCAGAGGAAGCTTGAATCCAGCTCTAATCGTAAAAATCATCTGGGGTGTGTTAATAACGGCTATTGCTGTAGTACTATTGCTTGCTGGTGGGCTAAATGCGTTGCAGACAGCTTCATTAATATCGGCGTTGCCATTTACAATCATTTTATTAATAATAGTTGTATCGTTTTTAAAAATGATTAAGAGAGACATAAAGTAATAGTATTAAAAAAGTAATGGATTGGTTTAATATGCAAGTAAATAGGAAGAGTTCCATGTTTCTCTACACTGTACTTTGGTTCGGATGTTTAACGGAAGTTAATATAGGATAAATATTATTAACTAATGAAAACAAAGGAGTGCCTGAGTATATGGATTTAGCAAAAGAAATTAAAGAGTTGGAAAATATAAGAAGAAATGATACTAATAAGGTTTTTACGATGTACTTAAATACGGACCCATCTGATCCTGAACAACAGGGTGGAGAGTGGAAAATCCACTATAAAAATGGCATGCGCAATTTCGAAAGCTATTTAAAAGAGGATGAAGATAAAGAAGAACTAAAAAATTTCCAATTAGTTAAACAGAAGGTAGATAAATTTATAAAAGGAAATGAACAGAAATTCCTCCGTGGTGTCGTCATCATAGCTACTGCTGATGAAGAAGTGTGGTTTGCAGATCGAGTTCAAATGCGGTTAGAAACAGAATTCTTTTGGCAGGAAACGCCTGAACTAGGTCAACTAAAGAAACTGGAGAAGAGTTATCCTAAAACAGGAATTGTGCTCGTTCAACAGAATGAAGTAAAAGTTATAGAATCATATCTAAATGAGATTGAGGAAATTTATTCTTATGAACTAAACCTTGATACGGATGATTGGAGGCAGAAAGTAGGACCTCGAAAAGCAAATGCATCTTCAATGGCGCCAGGAGCGACAAATGCTCAAAAGGATAATTTTGCAGCTAGATATGAAGCGAATAAACAGCGCTGGTACAAAAAGATTGCTCCAAAATTAGATAAAGCTGCTAAGGATAAAGAGTGGGAGAAGATTGTGATTGTAGGAGAGTCGGATCCTTCTCAAGAGTTAAAGGAACAAATGAATAAACAAGTAGACGAGGTAATTCAAAAAAATATGCTTGACCATGAAGAATCTAAAGTTCTTGCAGAAGTATTTGGATAAGTAAAAAACAGCTTGGATCTCCAAGCTGTTTTTTTACTGCCCAATTAACTAATTGAAAATATGTAATATACTGCTAATAGTGGAATAGATAATGAAAAAAAGATATAGGCTGATGCTTTCAAATACTCTTTTTGGAGAATATAATTAATTGTTTCATTTCCAAATGTAGAAAATGTGGTGTAGGCTCCACAAAATCCGATACCTAAAAACAGCCATACCAATTCACCAATTACCTCATTATACTGCCACTTAAACAGGAAGGCAAGCAGAATTGACCCAGATAGATTTGCTATCCATGTACCAATTACCCGTTTATTTAATAATATAGAAATGGAAAAACGGCAAATAGAGCCTAGAAAGCCTCCTGCAGCCACACAGAGTATACTCATTTAGCAACCTTCTTTCTATTAGCTAGTTTAAAACCGGCATAACAGCAGAGTAAGCCGCCTCCCAAACTGCTAACAATATACAGGATGGTTATAGAAAAGGTAGATGAGTTTAGAGTAATTGTTTCCACCACAAATGTTGAATAGGTGGTAAAGGAGCCCAGAACTCCTGTTGTTAAGCCTGTCATAAGATGAGGGGAGAGTAATTTTCTTCTTTTTTCAATGTTTAATAAGTAACTTAATAAAAAACACCCTAACAGATTAACAGTGAGGGTAGATAAAGGAAAAACAGGTGAATTTGAAATAAGAATCAGAGAAATAAAGTACCTTAAAGTGGATCCAATCATTCCTCCAATTCCAATTATCAAAAGCAGGTTTATGCTTATGCGGGTTTGCATAGCGGGCACAATCCATAGATTTCAAATTTATGGTCTTCAATTTCATAATTTGCTAATGCTTGCTTCACTTCACCCATAGGACATACATCTATTTCTTTTGTTTTTCCACAATCTTTACATATAAAATGATGATGGTGATGATGCGTACATGTGAATCGAAATTGCTTTTCACCGTTAAGCTCTGTTGCTTCTAAAATACCTATCTTTGTATATAAATGTAAGTTTCTGTATATGGTATCAAAGCTAATGCCTTTATACCGTTTTTCAAGTTTTTGTATCAAATCTTTTGCTGTACGATAACCATCTGCTTGTTGAAAAAACTCTAATATTTCCTTTCTTTTACCCGTAGCTTTATAACCATTTTCCTTTAATCGTTTCATTGCATCATTGATATCCATCCATGTTCACCTGCTTTCTTATCCTATTAATTGTAATCTTTTTAATACCGATGGATAACAGTAGTATACCGATTGATATAACAACAATAGTTCCTCCAGGTGGTATGCTGAAATAATAGCCTGATATTAAACCCATAATAACAGCTAATTCACCAAAGGCAATAGACAAAAACATCATTTGTTTAAACCCTTTAGCTAATCGCATGCTGGCTGCGACTGGTAAAGTCATTAGTGCAGAAACGAGCAACACACCGACAATACGAATAGAAGCGGCTATGACAAGTGCAGTTAATACGATAAATAAAAAATGAATTGGCTTTGAATGAATTCCTGAGATTTTCGCATGCTCTTCATCAAATGAAAGGGTAAATAACTCTTTGTAGAATAAGCCAACCAATAAAAGGACAATAACACTAATTGTCAGGATGGAATACAAATCTTTTAGACTTACTGCAGATACAGAACCAAAGAGATAATTAAATAGATCTGTATTAAAGCCGTTTGCAAGTGAAATAAAAATGACACTTAGCCCAACGCCACCAGACAATATAATCGGGATCGCAAGTTCCTGATAAGCCTTGTAAACCCCGCGCAGCTTTTCGATAAAAATAGAACCAATAACTGAAAACGCCATTCCACTGTAAATAGGTGTAATAAAGGTTATTGCAAACTTTTTTTCAATAAATAAACCAAATGCTATCCCAGCTAGAGTAACGTGAGATAGCGCGTCGGCTATTAATGACAGCCGTCTTACGACAACGAAAGTTCCGAGCAATGGGGCGATGACTCCAATTAATAAACCTGTAAAAAATGTATTTCTTAAAAAATCATATTCTATAAAATCTGCTAACATTTAGCTTCCTCCAACTTTAATGATCATGTATAACTACATTTACGGGATGGCCATAAATAGCTGATAAATCCTTTTCCGACAAAGATGTATATGTCTTTGGATCACCATGAAAATGCAAGGTTTTATTTAAACATACAATATCAGTAGCATGCTCTGTCATTGTTCCGGTATCATGTGTAACTAATAATAAAGTTATATTTTGTTCTCTGTTTAAACGATGAAGTAATTCATAAAAACGCTTCACGTTTTCAGTATCAACCCCGACGGTCGGCTCGTCCAGGATTAATAATTCTGGTTCATTGACAAGAGATCTTGCAATAAAGACCCGTTGCTGTTGACCACCAGAAAGGTTACCGATATTTTGGTAAGCAAATTCTAGCATGCCTACCTGTTCAATGGCTTCAAGTATCTTTTGTTTATGCTTTGCTTTAAAAAATTTTAAATAACCAATTTTTGCAGTTAATCCCATTGACACAACTTCAAATACTGTTGCTGGAAAGCCCTTATTAAATGCGTTTGCTTTCTGTGAAACAAAACCAATTTTATTCCACTCCCGAAATGTATCTATATTGTTACCTAATAGCTGAATATTTCCACTATCAGGTTTTATTAACCCTAATATAATTTTAATTAAGGTTGTTTTCCCTCCACCATTTGGTCCCACTAAACCCATAAAGGAGCCTTTGGGTATTTCAAGGTTTACATTTTCCAATACATTTTTTCGCTCATACGCATAACTGATGTTATTCATACTAACGACCGTTTCTGTCATATATACCCCTCTATTCTTACTCTGTAATCTCATTAAGTACTTTCAAGTTTTGCTTCATAAGTGTTAAATAGTTTTCGTCATTTCTAATATCTGTATCTGTTAATACAGCTAAGTTATGAATCGTAACAGCTTCAGCGCCAAGCTGCTTTTGAATAATCTCAGATACCCGATTGGATGAATTTTGTTCAAAAACAATATAGTTAATATCGTATTTTTTTGCTTGGTCAATAATCTGAGTTAATTCCTTTTGGGAGGGTTCATCATTTGAAGATAAACCATTTATTGCAATTTGTTCAATCCCATAACGCTCTTCCCAGTATGAAAAAGCAGCATGTGCAACCATTATCTTTTTATCCTGCTTGTTTTCCAGCTTTTCTGTATAGAGATTACCCAATTCCATTAATTCTTGTTTTAGAGTATTAAAATTTTCGGTGAAATATTTTTCCGAGCTTGGTTGTAATTTTATTAATTCCTCTTTAATTAATTCAGTCATCTTCATCATTCTTTGTGGATCAAGCCATATATGGGGGTTGTGGCCCCCGTGGTGATGCCCATCGTCATGTGTGTGTTCTTGTTTCTGCTCTGTGTGGAATAACTCCTCATGCTTACCAAGCTCTACTAATTCAACCTCTTGTTTTGCAAGAGCATCTGCAGCTTTTTCGGCAAATGCCTCCATGCCTGCACCCAAAAATATAAATGCATTACTTTCAGCAAGGGTTGTCATTGTCTTGGAAGTGGGCTCATAGGTATGTGCGTCTACCCCTGGAGGGTAAATTGTATTTGTATTCACCCGTGATCCGCCAATTTGTTCAATTGCAAATTGGATTGGATAAATGGAAGTATAAATAGTTAACTGATCATCTGTATGCTCTTTTTGTTGGGAACAGGCCACTGTCCCTAAACTTAATAGAATAATAATTAGTGCTAAAAAAATCTGTTTCATGATTTGAATCCTTTCATTCTCTATTTTGTACTTATGATTGAATAGCTCATTCAATAATTCACGTGGAAAGTCAAAAAAGCTACATTATTAAAGACCTTTGCTTTTTTAATTACCTTTCATCATAATAGCGTAATGGTTACGTTTTGTAAACAGTAATGATTACGTATAAAGACAATAAATAAATTATACGAGTTAAAATTAATAAAGGGGCTAAGGCTAATATATTGACAATAAATACTATAGGGGGGTATTGTATAAGTGATGATAAGAAAGGGTGTGTAGAATTGGATAATAACTTATATGAACGTCCCATTCGCCCAAGGTCTGAAGATGAAAAATCTGCAGTCATTAATCGTCTGAAAAGGATAGAGGGACAGGTGCGAGGCATTCAAAAAATGGTAGAAGAAGACCGCTATTGTATTGATGTACTAGTGCAGATCAATGCCATTCAGGCAGCACTAAAAAAAGTGGGCTTTTCAATAACAGAACGTCATACAAAACACTGTGTGAGCCATGCTATTAAAGAGGGAGAAGGAAATGAAGCAATTGAAGAATTGATGGAGGTCCTAAAGCATTTCTCCAAATAGGGAGGGTAATACAATGGGTAATAAAACGCAAACAAGTATAGGCATAACTGGGATGACATGTGCTGCATGTTCATCACGAATTGAAAAGGTACTTAATAAAATGGATGACGTGGAAGCTAATGTCAACCTATCTACGGAAAAGGCCAATGTTCAATTTGATCCTGACAAGGTAAATATGAAGGATATTACAGCTAGAATTGAAAAACTTGGTTATGGAGTAGAAATGAAGAAATCAGATTTTCAAGTTATTGGTATGACATGTGCTGCATGCTCCTCGAGAATAGAGAAAGTATTAAATAAACGAGAAGGTATTAAGCAAGCAAGTGTAAATCTTACTACCGAAACTGCTTCGGTAGAATATAATCCAGCCATATATAAGGAAGAAGATATTATTAAACAGGTTCAAAAGTTGGGGTATGATGCCAAGATAAAAGTAAATAGCCAGGAGAAAAAAACAGAAAAAGGAAAGCAAATAAAGAAAATGAAAGTTAAGCTGGTTATTTCTGTAATTTTATCCCTTCCATTATTATTAACCATGTTTGACCATTTGTTAGGTTTATCGCTTCCGGCTATCTTGATGAACCCTTG
Organism: Virgibacillus sp. SK37; assembly: GCF_000725285.1. Lineage (GTDB taxonomy): Bacteria > Bacillota > Bacilli > Bacillales > Amphibacillaceae > Virgibacillus_Q. The sequence continues at coordinate 2,521,036 of NZ_CP007161.1, read as the reverse complement.
GTTTCAGTTCGTTCTGGCGGCACCAATTCAATTTATTATTGGATGGCAATTCTACGTGGGAGCTTATAAAAACTTACGTAACAGAAGTGCTAATATGGATGTATTAGTAGCATTAGGTACGAGTGCTGCTTTCTTCTATAGCTTATATGAAGCCTTAAAAGCAACATACTACTCAGAATATGTTCCGCATTTATATTTTGAAACGAGTGCCATCCTAATCACACTTATTTTATTCGGTAAATACTTGGAAACGAACGCAAAATCCAAAACAACTACTGCTATTTCAAAACTCTTAAATCTGCAAGCAAAGCAGGCAAGACTTGTAGATGAGGGTACAGAGAAGATGATTCCTGTAGAAAAAGTACTTGTCGGGGATGTCATACGTGTAAAGCCTGGAGAAAAAATACCTGTAGACGGTATTGTATTGAAAGGAAGGACTTCTGTAGATGAATCCATGATCACTGGAGAGTCTATTCCAATTGAAAAGGATGCCCAAGCACACGTTATCGGGGCTACAATGAATAAGAATGGATCAATTGATATGGAGGCGACAAAGGTAGGGAAAGATACAGCATTAGCTTCTATTGTAAAGGCTGTAGAAGATGCCCAAGGTTCAAAAGCACCAATCCAAAGATTAGCAGATGTTATTTCAGGTTATTTTGTTCCTATTGTGGTGGGTATTGCCTTTCTAACATTTTTAGCTTGGTTTATTTTTGTGGCTCCTGGTAATTTTGAATCATCATTAGTTGCTGCAATTGCCGTACTTGTAATCGCATGTCCTTGTGCGTTAGGGCTAGCCACGCCAACTTCAATTATGGTAGGTACCGGTAAAGCAGCAGAGAACGGCATCTTGTTTAAGGGTGGCGAACACCTTGAGCGTACACATCAACTTAATGCTATTATTTTCGATAAAACTGGAACCCTAACAAAAGGAAGGCCAGAAGTAACTGATTTTTCCGGTACACATGAAACTCTAAAGCTGTTAGCAAGTGCAGAGAATAATTCTGAGCACCCGTTGGCAGACGCTATTGTAGCATATGCTTTGGAGGAAGGAATTCATTTGGAAGAACCCAATGAATTTCATGCTATTCCAGGGCACGGTATTGAAGCACAAATTGACCAGAACCATATCCTTGTAGGTACTAGAAAGTTAATGAAAAATAACCAGATTGATATTTCTAATGTAGAAGAAAAGGTAAAGGCGTTCGAAGTTGAAGGTAAAACAACGATGTTTATAGCTGTAAACAATCAATATTCCGGTCTGGTAGCTGTCGCTGATACATTAAAAGAAACCGCAAAGGAAGCGGTCGGTCAGTTAGTTGATCTGAATATAGATGTATATATGCTTACAGGAGATAACACACGTACAGCTGAGGCAATTGCACTTCAAGTGGGCATCAAAAAAGAAAATGTAATTGCAGAGGTTTTACCACAGGAAAAATCGGATAAAGTAAAAGAAATCCAATTTCAGGGCAATAAAGTAGCTATGGTAGGAGATGGTATAAATGATGCTCCAGCTTTAGCCATTGCCGATATTGGAATTGCCATTGGAACTGGAACCGAAGTTGCTATTGAAGCTGCAGATGTTACCATTCTAAGGGGAGAGCTTTTGCTTATTCCTAAAGCAATAAAGCTAAGCCATAAAACAATTAAAAATATTCGTCAGAATTTATTCTGGGCCTTAGCTTATAATAGCGCAGGAATTCCTATAGCTGCAGCCGGGTTTCTAGCACCTTGGGTTGCCGGAGCTGCTATGGCATTTAGTTCTGTAAGTGTTGTGTCCAACTCACTTCGATTGAAGCGAGCTAAGATATAAAAAATAATTCGAAAGGGGTTCAAATCATGCAAACAACATTAGATGTAAGAGGTATGACATGTGGACATTGTGAGCAAGCTGTCAAAAATGCTTTGGAAGAATTAACTGGAGTTACTGGTGTGGAAGTACACCTTAATACAGGCAAAGTAGATGTAACGTATGATAATGCTCAAGTAACAATCGCTAAAATGCGTGAAGCTATAGAAGAGCAAGGGTATGACGTAGTAGTATAAGAAAAACTGGTTTCCGACTGCGGAAACCAGTTTTTCTATTTATTTTTGAGGAAAAAGATATTTATTTTCAGAGAAAAATGATAGAATAATAGTTAATAAATTGCACTACATTTTTTATTTGGGGGTAATATAGCATGGAACAACTTATGCGTAACTTCTTTTTATTTTTATCAAAAAATAAAACGCTTACAAAGGCTGCGAAAAATTATGGGCTTCGGTTTGGAGCAGCAAGATTTGTTGCAGGGATAGACATTGAGCATGCAGCAAGAAAAATAAATAATCTAAATGAAGAAGGCTTTGCTGTTACAGTAGATCATCTCGGAGAATTTATTGATAATGAAGAGGAAGCGAGAGAGTCTGCTGCTGAATGTATACATGCCATTGAGGTAATAGGTGAAAAAAAATTAGATTCAGAGGTTTCTTTAAAAATGACCTCGATGGGACTTGATATATCTAGAGAGCTTGTAATGGAGAATATGCGAAAGATCTTGGATACTGCCAGCAAACATAATATAACCGTTACAATAGATATGGAAGACCATACGCGTTGTGGTAAAACGCTTGAAATTTTTAAAGAGCTAAGAAAAGAATATGACAATGTGGGGACCGTATTGCAAGCTTACTTGTATCGTACAGAAGAAGATATGCAAGACTTAAGCCCGTATGAACCATATCTTCGACTTGTGAAAGGTGCTTATAAAGAACCACCTGAAGTAGCCTTTCCGAAGAAAAAAGATGTAGACGAGAACTATAAAAAGTTGATCAAACAGAATTTAGAAAATGGTCACTATACGGCTATTGGCACACATGATGAGAACATCATATATTATGTAAAGAGACTGGAACAGCTTGAAGGTATTTCTCGTGATCAATTTGAGTTTCAAATGCTTTATGGCATTCGGCTAGATCTTCAACAACGTTTACGTATGGAAGGCTATAAAGTGCGTGTTTATCTTCCTTATGGTAATGATTGGTATGGCTATAACATGCGTCGACTTGCGGAACGGCCTGCAAATGTATTGTTCGTATTAAAAGGAGTAGTAAAGTAAAGCATTAGTGTAGACTTAATTGATAGATATGTGATCAATAGATATTGATCACATATCTAAATATAATTAATTATTTTTTTAGTTATTTATTGCGAAATGTCAGAAAGTATTTTATAGTAGTAATAGATGGATAGGGAGCTATCTTTTTATTTTCGCAGTAAAATGAATGAGTATTCATTCAAAAAGAGAATGGGGGACAAAAGATGAAGCAATCAATCAGGCGTGCCGCGGTATTAGGCTCAGGCGTAATGGGTTCCGGAATTGCTGCTCACTTGGCTAACGTAGGTATTCCGACAATTATGCTTGATATCGTTCCACGTGAGTTAACAAAAAAAGAGCAGGAGAGAGGATTAAGTTTAGAGGATCCTGCTGTACGAAACAAGATGGCAGCCGACAGCAAAAAAGCTCTATTAAAGCAAAAGCCATCACCAATTACTTCAAAGAAAACATTAGATCTAATAGAAGTTGGTAATATGGACGATGATATGGAAAAGTTGGGAGAAGTAGATTGGATTATTGAAGTAGTTGTTGAAAATCTGGAAGTTAAGAAAAAAGTGTTTTCTAAAGTGGATAAGTATCGCAAAGAAGGATCTATTGTAAGCTCAAATACATCTGGAATTTCCGTAGAAGCGATGGCAGAAGGGCGTTCAGAAGATTTTCGTAAACATTTCCTTGGTACACACTTCTTTAACCCGCCGAGATATTTAAAGTTATTGGAGATCATTCCAACAAAAGATACGGATCAAGAAGTGCTTCAGTTCATGAAGAAATTTGCAGAAAATGTACTAGGTAAAGGCGTAGTGGAAGCAAAGGACACACCTAACTTTATTGCAAACAGGATAGGGACCTATGGTCTGCTTGTTACAGTAAGAGAAATGTTAAAAGGTGGTTATCGTGTTGGAGAGGTAGATTCGGTTACCGGTCCTATGATTGGCAGACCGAAAAGTGCGACTTTCCGAACATTGGATGTAGTTGGTTTGGATACATTTATTCATGTTGCTAAGAATGTATATGATCAAGTTGAAGGAGCAGAAAAAGAAGTATTTGATGTACCGGAATTTATGAGAAAAATGCACGAAAAAGGCTGGCTTGGAGCTAAAAGCGGTCAGGGATTTTTCCTTAAGAAAAAAGAAAAGAGTGGCAGCATTATTTACGAACTAAATCCGGAGACATTGGAGTATGAAGAGAGACAGAAATTAAAAACCACAGCTACGGAAATGGCTAAACAAGAAAAAGGTACAACTAGAAAATTGAAAGCGCTTGTACCATCGAAGGGTGATAGAGCCGGAGACCTTGTATGGTCTATATTAAAACCAGTACTGCTTTATTCAGCAGAATTGCTTGGTGAAATAGCGGATGACATCGTTTCTATTGATCATGCAATGAAATGGGGATTTGGTTGGGAAATTGGTCCATTTGAGACATGGGATGCTATAGGGGTAGAAAATTCAATTAAGCGTATGCAAGAGGAAGACGAAAGAATCCCGGCATGGGTAATGAAGTTCCTTGAAGATGGGCATACATCTTTTTATAAGAAAGAAGATGGCAATGTTTATTATTATGACCAAGGGAAGTATAAAAAGCAGACGTTTAATAAAAAAGAAATTAATCTTCAATTAACTAAAGAAACAAAAGGGGTCATTAAAAAGAATACGGGTGCAAGTTTAATAGACTTAGGAGATGGAGTCTTAGGACTGGAATTCCACTCACAGAGTAATGCTATCGGTCTTGATATTATACAAATGGTTAATTATGCCATTGAAGAAGTGGATAGGAATTATGAGGGTCTAGTTATCGGAAATCAAGGTAAAAATTTCTGTGTAGGTGCCAACCTGGGTATGATGCTGATGGAAGCACAAGATGATAATTTCTTTGAACTGGAAATGGTTGTGCGACAATTCCAAAACATGGCAATGTCGATAAAATATGCAAACAAACCAGTTATCGCTGCCCCGTTTAATATGACATTAGGGGGAGGAGCAGAAGTTTCTTTGCCAGCGGCAGCTATTCAAGCAGCTCCGGAGACGTATATGGGGCTCGTTGAGTTCGGTGTCGGTCTAATTCCTGGAGGTGGCGGAACAAAAGAACTGTATCTTAAAGAGTTACGTAATTTACCTAGCGGGGTAGATTTCGACCTTTCCAAAGTTGCTAATGATGTATTTGAAAAAGTAGCGACAGCTAAAGTATCCACCTCAGCAGAAGAGGCAAGAGAGAATGGCTTTTTAGATTATAATGATGCGATAAGTAAAAATGCTGATCATTTATTACATGATGCAAAAGAGAAGGCTTTGTCTTTAGCGAAAGCAGGCTACCAAGCACCAAAACGAGAAAAGATACCAGTAGTCGGTGATTCTGGTTATGCTGCTATGTTATTAGGAGCGAAGAACCTGCAATTGAGCGGATATGCTTCTGAACACGATGTAAAAATTGCTGAGAAACTAGCATTTGTTTTATCTGGTGGCAGAGTTAAAGAAGGCACGTTACTAGACGAACAAGTCATGCTGGATTTAGAAAGAGAAGCATTTCTTAGTTTAATAGGAGAACCATTAACACAAGCAAGAATGCAACACATGTTATTAAAAGGGAAACCATTACGTAATTAAAAGGGGGAAGAAATGTGAAGGAAGCAGTTATTGTTGCAGGAGCTAGAACCCCTGTAGGAAAAGCAAAAAAAGGATCACTACAAAATAGTCGGCCAGACGATTTAGCAGCCTTAACGATAAAAGAAACCTTAAAGCGGGCAGGTAATTATGAAGGAACGATTGATGATGTAATTATTGGTTGCGCTATGCCTGAGGCGGAACAAGGAATGAATATGGCTCGTAATATAGCTGGACTTGCAGGCTTGAAGCAAGATGTCCCTGGCATCACGATCAACCGCTACTGTTCATCAGGATTACAAAGCATTGCATTTGCTGCTGAGCGCATTATGGTTGGCGCAAGTGACACAATTATAGCGGGCGGTGCAGAATCTATGAGTCTAATCCCAATGGGGGGGCATGTTATCAAGCCTAATTCCAAGCTTGTTCAGGATGCGTCTGGCTATTATATGGGGATGGGACATACGGCCGAAGAAGTAGCTAATCGTTTTGGAATATCACGTGCCGACCAAGACATGTTTGCTGCACAAAGTCATGAGCGTGCAGCAAAAGCAATCCAAGAAGGTAAATTTACTGATGAAATTGTTCCTGTGGAAGTTACGGAGCGAGTGATTGGTAAAAACAATAAAGTAGAAGAAAAGAAATTTATATTTGAAATGGATGAGGGTGTGCGTGCAGGAACTACTACAGAGGTATTGGCAAAACTACGTCCGGCTTTTCATGTGAAAGGATCAGTGACGGCTGGGAATTCTTCTCAAATGAGCGATGGCGCTGCATCTGTATTGGTTATGGATAAGGAAAAAGCGGTGGCAGAAGGGTTAGCCCCACTTGTGAAATTCCGGTCCTTCGCTGTAGCAGGTGTAGAACCTGAGATTATGGGAGTTGGCCCTGTGGAGGCTATCCCCAAAGCATTAAAAATTGCTGGTCTTCAACTAGCAGATATCGGATTATTTGAACTGAACGAAGCTTTTGCTTCCCAATCATTACGTGTTATTGAAGCATTGGATTTAGACATGTCAAAAGTAAATGTAAATGGGGGAGCAATCGCCCTTGGTCATCCACTTGGTATGACAGGAACAAAGCTAACGTTAAGCTTGATCAATGAGATGAAAAGGCAACAGGTACAATATGGAGTTGTAACAATGTGTATTGGTGGGGGCATGGGTGCTGCAGGAGTATTCGAGCTTCTATAGAATAAAAAATTTTCTAAAATAGAAAGGGGCATTTAGTATGAGTGAAACAAAAGAAAGACTTTTCAAAGGCGGCGCGTTTTTAGTTGAAGATCTACGAGGGGAAGATGTAATCACACCAGAAGATTTTACAGAAGAGCATAAAATGATCGCAAAAACAACGGAGGATTTTGTGATTGGAGAGGTTTTGCCCAAGATAGACAATTTGGAGAATCATGAGTTTGAGCATTCTGTTGATTTGTTGAAAAAAGCGGGTGATTTAGGCTTATTAGGTGCAGATGTACCAGAAGAATATGGTGGATTGGCATTAGATAAAATAAGCTCATCGTTAATTACTGAAAAGTTTTCAAGAGCCGGAGGTTTTTCTGTAACACATGGAGCGCATGTAGGTATCGGCTCTCTACCAATTGTTTTTTTTGGTAATGATCAACAGAAAGAAAAATATCTGCCTAAACTGGCAACTGGCGAATTGTTGGCAGCATATGCTTTAACCGAACCAAGCTCGGGTTCAGATGCTTTAGGCGCGAAGACCACCGCAAAATTAAATGAGGCAGGCACGCACTATATTTTAAATGGTGAAAAACAATGGATAACGAACTCTGCCTTTGCTGATGTATTTATTGTGTATGCGAAAATAGATGGGGAGCACTTTAGCGCGTTTATTGTAGAAAGAGAATTCCCTGGAGTATCAACAGGACCAGAGGAAAAGAAAATGGGTATTAAGAGTTCTTCTACACGCACATTAATTTTAGAGGATGCAGAAGTGCCTGTTGAAAATTTATTAGGTGAAAAAGGACGCGGCCATATTATTGCGTTTAATATTTTGAATGTTGGACGTTATAAGCTCGCTATTGGAGGTGTTGGCGGTTCAAAACGTGCAATTGAAGTGGCAACAAAGTATGTGAAAGAAAGAAAGCAATTTGGTACGCCAATTGCCAGTTTTTCTTTAACAAAGGAAAAATTAGCCACAATGGCTGCCAAAACATATGCGAATGAAAGTGCTGTATATCGTACTGTAGGTTTATTTGAACAGCGTATGGGAGCACTAAGTGATGAACAATTAAAGGATGGGCGTGAAATTGCGCGAGCCATTGCTGAATATCAAATTGAGTGTTCTATGAATAAATATACAGCAACAGAGTGTCTGGATTACGTTGTGGATGAAGCTGTTCAGTTACATGGCGGATATGGATTTATGGAAGAATATGAAGTGGCGCGTATGTATCGTGATTCAAGAATCAATCGTATTTTCGAAGGAACGAATGAGATAAATAGATTTATCGTACCTGGTACTTTATTGAAAAAAGCTATGAAAGGTGAACTTCCATTACTTCAAAAAGCTCAAAGCCTGCAAGAGGAACTTATGATGATGATGCCAGAGGAAGTTGGTATTGAACCATTGGAGCAAGAGAAGTATCTATTAAGGAATGCTAAAAAAATGGTATTGCTAGGTGCAGGATTAGCAGCTCAAAAGTATATGAAAAAGCTTGACCAGGAACAGGAAATCCTAGTTAATCTAGCAGATATGACTGCAGAAGTTTATAATATGGAAGCAGCTATTCTGCGAACTGAAAAAGCGATAGAAAAATCGGGTGCAGAAAAGAATAAACAAAAGCTTCTTTATACCCAGGTTTATGTTCAAGAAGCATTTAACAAAATTGAAGCAGATGCAAAAGAAACATTAATTGCTGTGGAATCAGGAGATACATTACGTATGATGCTTTCTTCATTAAGAAAATTAACTCGTCACACACCAACAAATGTCATTGAAAAGAAACGTGAAATCGCAGCTAAAATAATTGAAGAAGAAAAATATATAGTCTAGGTTTTTACTAAAATCCCATCGCGTATTCTCGATGGGATTTTTTATATTACTTTACGTTCTGTTTAAAAGGTGAAATAACTTGATATAGATATTTATATTTAACATGGTGATTTATATTCATCTTCTCTAAATGAAGAACAAGCATTACTTTTCTTATTATGTAATCAAATTTGATATACTCTTAACAGGATACATAAGAAAGGAAGATGTTGATGGCTGTAACATTCTATTGGTACCCAAATTGCGGGACTTGTAAAAAAGCTAAACAATGGCTGGATGATCATAGTATCTCTTACAAACCTGTACATATTGTCGAAAATCCACCTAGCAAAGAAGAAATGGAGGAGTTAATTGATAAAAGCGGTTTACCTGCAAAGAAATTTTTTAATACTAGCGGTAAAAAATACCGTGAATTAAATATGAAGGAAAAGATTAAAGATGCAACCGTTCCACAGATGGCAGAAATGTTAGCTTCTGACGGTATGCTGATCAAGCGTCCAATTGTAACGGATGGTCAAAAAGTAACCGTTGGATATAAAGAAGAAACTTTTAATGAAAATTGGTTATAAAATAAGATAAAACACTAGAAAAAAATGATTATAACTTGTATAGTTAAATTGGAATTATCTAATGGAGGGATAGCAATGAACTTACCAAAAGATCTATTATATTCAGAAGAGCATGAGTGGGTAAAAAAAGAAGATGATAAAGTCCGTATTGGGATTACTGACTTCGCTCAAGATGAACTAGGAGATATTGTTTTTGTAGAATTGCCAGAAGTTGGCGAAGAAATTGAGTTAGATGAGCCATTTGGTAGTGTGGAATCAGTTAAAACTGTTTCTGAGCTCTATGCACCAATTAGTGGTAAAGTTGTGGAAGTCAACGAAGAACTTGAAGATAGCCCTGAATTTGTAAATGAATCTCCATACGAAAAAGCATGGATGATTGTTGTTGAACCATCCAATAATGATGAAATGGATGACCTTTTATCAAGCGAAAAATATGAAGAATTCATTAAAGAAGATTAATTATAAATAAATCCAAGTTAACTGGGCTGGCATATAACTTTTAAAAAGGTTGTATAGCCAGCCTTGTTTTCATCATATAATGAATTATGTAGACCATATTGCTTGAATTCCTGAGAGGTGTTGTGTAATCATGGCTCATGAATCTGAAAAGGTAATTATTGTTGAAGGGTTAACAGATAAAAAACAAATAAATAAAGTTATTACAGATGACGTAACAATTATTTGTACAAATGGAACGCTAGGGGTGGAGAGGTTCGATGAACTTCTTGAAACATATCATTTGGATTATAAAGATGTGTTTATTTTCGTTGATGAGGATCGTTCCGGATGGAAACTTAGAAAACAATTAGCACGGGAACTGCCCCACGCGGAACACATTTATGTGAGTAGTGAATATCGCGAAGTTGCAACAACCCCGGAACATGTTTTGGCAGCTGCTTTAGTAAATAAGCGGATAGCTGTAAACCCAATGTTCCTTTTTTAGAAGGTGATTTTTTGCAAGAAATTAAGACAGATCAGTTAAAGCAATCTGAGTATTTACTTTATATTTATACTCCCTTTTGCGGTACCTGTTCGGTAGCCAAAGGGATGCTTGAAAAGATTGAAACTGTTCATCAGGAGAACCTTTTTCTTACTATGAATGCCTCTTTACATCCTGAATTCATGCTTGAAAATCAGGTGGAGAGTGTGCCTTGCTTACTAATAAAGCATAATAATGAAATTAAAGAAAAAGTGTATGCATTTAAGTCAATCGGTAATCTGTATACGTACCTTTTGGAATACAAACCAGAATTGTTCTTATCCACCTGATTATATAAACGATTGACAATATGTTAGGCGCATGATACTATTTGTCTATTAATTTTAAACTTAATAATGTGGACTCTTATCTAGAGCGGTGGAGGGACTGGCCCTAAGAAACCGCGGCAACCTTCAAACACTTCTGTTTGAAAGGTGCTAATTCCAGCAAAGTGAAAGCTTTGGAAGATGAGAGAACGAAATGACAATAACTAACGTCTTTCTGTTCTCTTGCAGAAAGGCGTTATTTTATTTTTGGTTCTACATTACTATTGAGAACTTAAAGCATCAATGTATTCCTATAAAAATTTGTTACGTTATTGATTGCGAATTAATTGCGAATACATTTTACTGCTTCTTTACAGCAGATAGAACATTTTAAAATTATTCTTACCGCTCTAATTTTGATGTAGAAACAATCTTTTAGGGCAAAATAGGTTTGTTGTAGTTTACAAGGAGGATTAAGCGTGATTTCCATAAAGGGTTTAAGCAAAATTTTTAACACAGACAAACATAATCAAGTGACAGCAGTTGATGATATAACCCTGTCTATTAATGAAGGCGATATTTTTGGATTTATTGGTTATAGTGGGGCGGGAAAAAGTACGTTCGTACGTCTGTTAAACCGCTTGGAAGAACCATCGGAAGGTCAAATAACAATTAATAATCAAGAGATAAGTACATTGAAACAAAAAGAGCTCCGATTAGCACGACAGGAAATAGGGATGATATTCCAACATTTTAATCTATTGTGGTCTCGCACGGTAAAAGAGAATATTACATTCCCTTTAGAAATCTCAGGTGTTCCTAAAACAGAACGAGATGACAGGGTGCAAGAATTGATTAACTTGGTTGGTTTAGCAGGAAAAGAAAATGCTTATCCATCTCAATTAAGCGGGGGACAAAAACAGCGTGTAGGTATAGCTCGGGCTTTGGCCAATAGACCAAAAGTTTTGCTTTGCGATGAAGCAACATCCGCTCTGGATCCTGAAACGACGAATTCAATCTTAGATTTATTAGTAGATATCAATGCGCAACTCGGCTTGACGATTATCTTGATAACTCATGAAATGCATGTCATACGAAAAATTTGTAATCGGGTCGCAGTAATGGAAAGTGGCAAAATCGTGGAACAAGGAAACGTTCTGGATGTCTTTTTAAAACCACAACAAGATGTTACCCGGAAATTTGTAGAACAGGTAATGGGTAGTAATGAAGAGGAAGAAGACTTGCAGCAACTTATTCAGTCATACAAACATGGGAAAATTATACGATTGCATTTTGTGGGTGAAACTACTAACCAAGCTTTAATCAGTCAAATTGCTAAAAAATTTAATGTGAATATTAACATATTACAGGGTAAAATCACACAGACACAGGCAGGGGCTTATGGTTCACTATTTGTGCAAATGGATGGTGACCAAACTGAAATTAACCAAGCTATTCAGTATATAGAAAAAGAAACCTCTGTAGAATTGGAGGTCGTACAGCATGTTAACTGATTTGTTCCCTAGTATTAATTTAGAAGATTTTTGGGGCGCCACGTATGAAACATTTTATATGACAATCATTGCTTTAATTGGAACGTTTATATTTGGCATATTGCTCGGTTTATTATTATATCTGACAACGAAAAATGGTATATGGCAAAATAAGTTTGTGCATTTTATAGTGGCTGCGTTTGTGAACATATTTAGAGCTATTCCCTTTATTATTCTCATATTACTGTTATTTCCATTTACTAACTTTCTTATGGGGACAATCCGAGGCCCAAATGGCGCCTTGCCTGCCTTAATTATCGGTGCAGCTCCTTTTTACGGAAGGTTGGTAGAAATTGCCTTGAGAGAAGTGGATAAAGGAGTTGTGGAAGCTGCCAAAGCAATGGGAGCTAAAACAAGCACAATAATTTTCAAGGTATTGTTGCCTGAATCGATGCCCGCTCTTATTTCAGGATTAACAGTAACAGCAATCGCCTTAATTGGCTATACAGCAATGGCCGGAGCAATTGGAGCTGGTGGTTTGGGAAGTTATGCATATTATTCCGGGTTTCAGCGTCGCGATTTTGATATCGTATTGATTTGTTCCATTATTATTGTGATTATTGTATTTATCTTCCAATTTATTGGAGACTATATTGCTAATAAATTAGATAAGAGATAAATTAAATTTAAACCAGGAGGAATACAAAATGAAGAAATTAATTACTTTTATTTCATTACTATTAGTACTAGTACTAGCAGCTTGTGGCGGGGAGGACAGTTCCTCAGATGAAAATACAATTAAAGTAGGAGCATCCAGTGTCCCCCATGCTGAAATTTTAGAAGAAGCGAAGCCCTTACTTAAAGAGGAAGGCATTACACTGGAAATAGAACAATATGAGGACTATGTATTACCAAACGATGATTTGGCAAATGGGGATTTAGATGCGAACTATTTTCAGCATATACCATATTTAGAACAAACCATAGAAGATACAGGATATGAACTGGATTATATTGATGGTATACACATCGAGCCGATGGGAGCATATTCAAAAGGAATTAAAAGTACAAAAGATATTCCTAATGGTACCGAAATTATTATGAGTAATTCTGTTTCTGACCGTGGTCGTGTACTCGCATTGTTCGAAAAAGAAGGTTTAATTAAATTAGATAAGAATGTGAAAAAAGCAGAAGCCACAGTAGATGACATTGTAGAAAACCCAAAAAAATTAAAATTCTCACCAGACTATGATCCAGCTTTATTGCCGGAACTATATGAAACAGAAGAAAATGCTCTTGTGGTAATTAATACAAACTATGCAATTGGAGCAGAACTGAATCCTACGGAAGATGCCTTATTTATTGAGGACGAAAAATCACCATATGTGAATGTGGTCGCTGTACAAGCTGAAGATAAAGATAATAAAGCACTGAATAAATTGGTTGAAGTTCTCCATTCAAAAAAGATCCAGGATTTTATATTGGAAAAATATGATGGAGCAGTTGTCCCAGTGGATAGTAGTAAATAAAAACAGAGCAATTAACAGTATATGCTTGAAATAAGCGGAATGTTTATGAAGACAATGCGAATTCTGAAAATTACCATCTCATATGAAGTTATATCCTTCCACATACGTTTATAGACTCATTGAAGCGGGAATTGTCCTTGTGTTACGATAAGTAACGTAAACAAACCGAAAGGATGATTCACTATTAATAGTGGAATAAGTATGAACTACACTCCTGAAATGGAGAAAGCAATGCAACAATCCCATAAAATTGGGTATGCAGAGTATGAACGTAAATTGGAAAATCGCCTCGCAGTAGAAAGAAGAAGAGAACGCGAGTATGAAAAATGTAAACAGCTGAAAGCGGACTTAGAAAGTCAAATACAGAGATAAATAGAGAACTCATTTACCGGTGTCCTTGTGGGCATCGGTATTACTATGTGTTAAGACAGGGCACTATATTAGGTAGAAGTATTAGATTAACATCCTGTGGCAACGATTGCATGACCAACGTCCTTTTGGCCCGCGACTCCTGCCGGAATAGCATGGGCTGAAGATCATGCACGGAGCGTAGCGGAGGAAGCGGCTGAAGCCATGCCGGGCGGCAAAGAAGACACTGTGAGGTAACGAACAGATGTCGCACTTGTACCCGGAGGTGTGAAAGCGTCCGCATGCAACGAAAATCAATGGGGCAATTTCCCTCAAATATTTCACTGAGCTTTTCATCAACAAAGTTACGTCGGAGTTTACTCCAACTCTGCGAATAATTGGTCCGTGTGTTGAGTGACATTGTAATTACATAATATAAGTTTAAAAAATATCCTCATCCATTATACTTGGAAACGGTAAAGAAAAATGAATTTTATTGAAACCAAAATGACAATCGTTAAGCTTAGAAGAATAAAGTTACAATGGTTCAAACCTATACAATCTAAAAGAGTTGATAATACATTCGAAATGATTTAAGATTGTAATGAGAATAAATTGAGAATGGATATCTTATCTATTCAAATATAATTAAATTACTAGTAACTGGAGGTATAGATATGGCAGGGTCAACGTTAGAAATCAAGAATCTACATGTGTCAATCGAAGGTAAAGAGATATTAAAAGGTGTAAACCTTACAATAAAAGGTGGAGAATTCCATGCTGTTATGGGACCAAATGGTACTGGTAAATCCACACTTGCTTCTGCAATTATGGGTCACCCTAAATATGAAATTACAGACGGATCTGTCCACCTTGATGGAGAAGATGTTCTTGAAATGGAAGTAGATGAACGCGCACGCGCAGGTCTGTTCCTTGGAATGCAGTATCCAAGTGAAATTAGTGGAGTAACTACCTCTGATTTCCTACGTTCTTCTATTAATGCACGTCGCGAAGAAGGAGACGAAATTTCATTAATGAAATTCATTAAAGAAATGGACAGTGTGCTTGATTTTCTAGAAATAGATAAGAATATGGCACAACGTTATTTAAACGAAGGGTTCTCCGGTGGGGAGAAAAAGCGTAACGAGATTCTACAACTAATGTTGTTAAAACCGGAAATCGCTATTTTGGATGAGATTGATTCTGGGCTGGATATTGATGCATTAAAAGTTGTTTCCAAAGGAATTAATAAGTTACGTGATGATAACTTCGGTTGCTTAATCATTACCCACTACCAACGTTTGCTAAACTATATTACACCTGACCATGTTCATGTTATGATGCAAGGTCGTGTCGTTAAATCAGGAGGACCGGAGCTTGCTCAGCGTCTTGAAGCAGAAGGTTATGATTGGATTAAGGAAGAACTAGGAATTGAAGACGAAACTGTAGGGCAAAACGCGTAGAAGTAAGGAGGGGTAACATGACTGTGGAAACGAAGCTTCCATACGATAAGTCGTATGTGGAAAATTATTCAGTAAATCAAAATGAACCTGCTTGGATGAAGGAATTGCGTCTGCAGGCATTAGAACAAGCAGAGCACTTAGAAATGCCTAAACCTGATAAAACGAAAATTAACAGGTGGAATTTTACTCGTTTTAAGCATGGTGCAGAGGGAGAAACATTTTCTTCGTTGAAGGAATTACCTTCCGAGCTGGAAGAATTCCTTGATAAGGATAATGCTCCTGAAAACTTACTTATCCAACGGAATAATTCTGTTGCTTATAGCACGCTAAGTAAGGAATTAAAAGACAAAGGTGTAATTTTTACAGATATATTCACAGCACTTAAAGAGCATGGAGAACTAGTACAACGTTATTACATGAAGGACGCTGTATCTGTTGATGAGCATCGCTTAACAGCTTTACATGCTGCTTTAATGAACGGCGGTATATTTGTTCATGTACCGAAAGATGTTCAAATTGATGTTCCAATACAAACTATTTTTTGGCAAGAAGATCCCGAAGCAGCGCTGTTTAATCATGTGCTTGTGGTAGCAGAGGAAAATAGCTCTCTAACTTATGTAGAAAACTATATTTCTCAGAATCAGGATGAAGAAACTGTAGCCAACATTGTTACTGAAGTTATTGCACAGGATAATGCCAAGATATCATTTGGTGCAGTTGACAATTTCGCTTCAGGTACAACCGTCTACAATAATCGTCGTGGGGTCGCTTACCGTGACGCCGTAATTGACTGGGCTTTAGGTCAAATGAATGATGGGAACACGGTATCTGAGAATATTACCCACCTGATTGGTGATAATGCTGTTTCCAACGCAAAAACAGTATCTGTAGGACGTGGTAAGCAAATTCAAAACTTTACCGCTAAGATTGTCCATTTTGGTAAAAATTCTGAAGGACATATTCTACAGCACGGAGTAATGAAGGAAAGTGCTACTTCTATATTTAATGGAATTGGAAAAATTGAACATGGTGCTTCCAAGTCCAACGCAGAGCAAGAATCACGAGTGCTCATGCTCAGTGAAAAAGCACGAGGGGACGCCAATCCGATTCTATTAATTGATGAAGATGATGTAACAGCTGGGCACGCAGCTTCAGTTGGACGTGTAGATCCACTCCAATTATATTATTTGATGAGCCGCGGTATTTCACAAGCAGAGGCTGAGCGACTCATTATTCACGGATTCCTTGCACCAGTCGTAAATCAATTACCAATTGAATCGGTTAAGAATCAATTAACGCAAGTTATTGAAAGGAAGGTATACTAATGGATGTGAAAGCCATCAGGCAACAATTTCCTATTTTACAACAGGAAGTGAATGGACACCCATTAGTGTATTTGGATTCATCAGCAACTTCCCAGAAGCCGGCCTCCGTTATAGAGGCTGTGAACAATTATTATCGTGAAGATAATTCAAATGTTCATCGCGGTGTTCACACATTGGGAACAAGAGCCACTGAAAAATACGAAGGTGCGCGCGAGAAGATTCGACGCTTTATTAATGCCAAAAGTACAGCTGAAATCATCTTTACACGCGGTACAACGACAGCAATTAATACTGTTGCGTCGAGTTATGGCCGGGCAAACTTAAAGCCGGGGGATGAGGTTGTTATCACCCAGATGGAACATCATAGTAATATAATTCCTTGGCAGCAGGTCGTTCAGGCTACCGGAGCAACATTGAAATATATTCCTTTACAGGATGACGGAACTGTCTCTATGGAAGATGTCCAAGAGACGGTCACTTCCAACACAAAAATTGTTGCTATTACGCATGTTTCTAATGTGTTGGGAACAATTAACCCTATTACTGATATAGCCAAGGTTGCTCATGACCAAGGTGCTGTTTTATTAGTTGATGGTGCACAAGGAGCACCACATATGCAGGTGGATGTGCAAAAAATGGACTGTGATTTTTATGCATTTTCCGGCCACAAAATGTGTGGACCTACAGGTATAGGGGTATTGTATGGTAAGAAGGAATTATTGGAAAAGATGGAACCAGTTGAATTTGGTGGAGAAATGATTGATTTTGTAAACCTTTATGATTCCACCTGGAAGGAATTGCCGTGGAAATTTGAAGGTGGAACGCCTATTATTGCAGGGGCCATCGGATTAGGTGCAGCAATTGACTTTCTAAATGAAGTGGGAATGGATAACATTTTGGAGCATGAGCATAAATTAGCACACTATGCCATGAAACAAATGAGAACAATTGAGGGCATCACCATCTTTGGCCCGGAAGAACGTGCTGCGTTGGTAACTTTCAACCTGGATGATGTGCACCCACATGATACTGCAACAGCACTGGACGCTGAGGGTATTGCGGTGCGTGCAGGTCATCATTGTGCACAACCCTTAATGAGGTGGTTGGATGTAACAGCAACAGCAAGAGCAAGCTTTTATTTATATAATACAGAAGAAGATGTAGACCGTTTAGTAGATGGACTTTTAAAAACGAAGGAGTTCTTTGGTAATGTCTTTTAATAACCTTGATACCCTTTACAGACAAGTCATTATGGACCATTATAAAAATCCCCGCAATAAAGGTGTTATCGAAGGAGATGTACTAACCGTAGATATGAACAACCCGACTTGTGGGGACCGCATCCAACTCCAATTGCAAGTAGAGGATGGAATTGTTCAGGAAGCAAAATTTGATGGAGAGGGTTGCTCCATAAGTATGGCTTCTGCTTCTATGATGACACAGGCTGTAAAAGGAAAAAAAATAGATGAAGCTTTAGAAATGTCCGAGTTATTTTCCAAAATGATGTTGGGTGAAGATGTGGACATGGATAAACTAAGCCTTGAGGATATAGAAGCATTACAGGGAGTTGCTAAATTCCCTGCACGTATCAAATGTGCGACACTTGCTTGGAAGGCAATGGAAAAAGGTGTTAATGAAGAGTAGTTTGTTGTTAAAGGAACACATACACCTTAAAGGAGGTTTTTAACATGGCAAAAAATATGCCGGAAATGGAAGAATATAAATATGGCTTTCACGACCGAGATGTTTCTGTATTCCGCTCTGGAAAGGGACTTACCCGCGAAATAGTTGAGGAAATTTCCAGAATGAAAGAGGAACCACAATGGATGCTTGATTATCGATTGAAAGCTTTAGAACATTTTTACGAACGACCAATGCCGCAATGGGGCGGAGATCTATCAGAATTAGATTTCGATGAGATTGTTTATTATGTGAAACCATCGGAAAGACAGGGACGTACGTGGGATGAAGTACCAGAAGAAATCAAACAGACATTTGATAAGCTTGGTATTCCTGAAGCAGAACAAAAGTATCTTGCTGGTGTCTCTGCGCAGTATGAATCTGAAGTAGTTTATCATAGCTTAAAAGAAGATCTGGAAGAGTTGGGTATTATCTTTAAGGATACGGATACAGCACTGAAAGAAAATGAAGAGCTATTTAAAGAATACTTCGGTAAAGTAATTCCTGCTACAGACAATAAGTTTTCAGCATTAAACTCTGCTGTGTGGTCTGGTGGTTCTTTCATCTACGTACCGAAGGGTGTACAAACAAGTACACCGTTACAAGCATATTTCCGTATTAACTCAGAGAATATGGGACAGTTTGAAAGAACATTAATCATCGTGGATGAGGGCGCTTCTGTTCACTATGTGGAAGGATGTACTGCACCAGTATATACAACAAATTCTCTTCACAGTGCAGTAGTAGAGATCTTTGTTAAAAAGGATGCGTATTGTCGTTACACTACTATTCAGAACTGGGCAAACAATGTTTATAACCTTGTAACAAAACGTGCGACATGTGATGAGAATGCTACAATGGAATGGATTGATGGTAACATCGGTTCTAAGCTGACTATGAAATATCCTGCAGTTCTTCTAAAAGGAGAAGGTGCCCGTGGCATGACGCTATCTATCGCTATTGCCGGAAAAGGACAATTGCAGGATGCTGGTGCTAAAATGCATCACTTGGCGCCAAATACGTCATCTTCTATTGTATCTAAGTCAATTTCTAAGCATGGCGGGAAAGTATCCTACCGAGGAATTGTACACTTTGGACGCAAAGCTTCTGGCGCCCGTTCAAACATCGAGTGTGATACGCTGATTATGGATAACGAATCGACTTCGGATACCATTCCATACAACGAAATTAATAACGATAATATCTCATTGGAACACGAAGCAAAAGTATCCAAGGTTTCAGAGGAGCAGCTATTCTATTTAATGAGTAGAGGCTTAAGTGAAGAAGAAGCTACAGAAATGATTGTAATGGGCTTTATTGAGCCATTTACAAAAGAACTTCCAATGGAATATGCCGTTGAAATGAACCGTTTAATCAAGTTCGAAATGGAAGGATCAATTGGCTAAGACGAAATTTTTAAAGACTAAGACGCAGCTATTGCGTCTTAGTCTTTTTTTGGATATTGTAGTATAGAACTTGGATTTTAAATTTTTCCAGCTTTTATAAAGACAACAATGTTTATTTTAAATCCATAAATTTAATGGAGCACCAAATAAGAGGTAGTGCTGTACATAATTTAAAATCTTTTATCTACATAGTTATCTGGGGAAATTATTAATAGAATATAATTTGGATGGAAGGGATTTTTTTGGTATATATTATTTGCATTATTATAGGGATAGTTACGGCCTTCGTGGGTGGTTTAATGGGGCTCGGCGGGGGAATAGTGATGATACCAAGCATGCTATTTCTTTACCAATTTTCAGAGGCTTTTTCTTGGGCGACTCCGCAGACTATTGTAGGTATTTCACTTGTTGCGATGATTTTTACCGGGTTATCTTCCTCAATTGCTTATTTCAAAACTGGTAGAATAGATTATAAAACAGGTTTATACTTTCTCTCTGGCAGCATACCAGGAAGTATATTAGGATCTTGGTTGAATCAATTTGTTAATGTAGATGATTTTCAATTATATTTTGGATTCGTAATGATCATCATCTCTATGCTATTTTTTATTAAAAGGAAGCAGAGATCTGTTGATGCATCAAATAGAAAGAATGTAAGAAGCTTCACGCTAAATGGAGAAACATACAATTATACTGTTAATGTCTATTTGGCTTTTCTACTGGCATTTATGGTTGGAATGATGTCCGGGCTTTTTGGGATTGGCGGAGGTTCTATTATGGTACCTGCGATGATTCTGTTATTTGGTATTCCTGCCCATATTGCCACAGCTACATCTATGTTCATGATTTTCTTTGTTAGTATTATCGGTGCTAGCACGCATATTGTCTTAGGGCATGTGATTTGGCAGTATGCTATATTTTTTATTCCGGGAGCATGGATTGGTGGAAAAATTGGCGCTATGGTGAACCAACGTCTGACTGGCAAAACATTGGAATGGATTTTACGAGCTATCTTGATTATCATTGGGATACGCATGATAGCTGAAGGCCTAATGTAAGGAGCAATGATTTTAAATGGAAGAAAATATATCCATCTTTTATACAAATGATTTTCATAGCAATTTTAGTAACTGGTCGAGGGTAGCAGGTTACCTAAAGGACAGTATGGCAGGAAAGCGTTACAAGAAGGAATCCTGTTTTCTTTTAGATGTTGGTGATCATGTAGATCGAGTGCATCCTATTAGCGAAGCTTCCTTAGGGCAAGCAAATGTTAAATTGATGAACGAGCTTGGATTTGATGCAGTAACGATTGGTAATAATGAAGGGATAACGCTATCCCATGAAGATTTATTCCATTTATATGATGAGGCTGAATTTGAGGTGGTTTGTTCCAATATACACAGTACAGATGGGATCAACCCTGATTGGTTAAAACGAATCACAGCTTTCGAAACAGAAGCAGGAGTACGAATCGGAGTTATTGGTCTAACAGCACCTTTTAATGATTTTTATGAGTTACTTGGATGGCATATTTCCCCACAGTTTGAAGCATTGGATAAGTATATCAGTGAACTAGAAGAATCAGTTGATATAATCGTTCTTTTATCGCATTTGGGGATTAGTGAGGATCAGGAAATTGCCAGAAGATTTCCTGCTATTGACATAATTATTGGCGGACATACCCATCACTTATTGCGTACAGGTGAAGAAGTTAATAATAGTCTAATTACAGCCGCAGGAAAGCATTGTGCATTTGTCGGTGAAGTCACCTTAACATGGGATCATAATGCTAATAAGCTTGTTAGGAAAGAGGCATTCACTACAGATATCACCACCATGGCAAAAGATATGCATACTGAACAGATGCTCTTTGAATTACAAAAACAAGCTGAACAAATTCTTGGTGAAAAAGTAATTCATTTAGAAGAGGGACTGGCAGTCAACTGGTTTAAAGAAACACCTATAATGTATGAACTGACGAATACATTAAAGACATGGACACAAGCGGACTGTGCCATGTTGAACTCTGGCTTGCTTCTAGATCAATTAACAGCTGGAGATATTACTTACAGTGACGTACATCGAATATGTCCACATCCAATTAATCCATGTGTTGTTGAGTTAAAGGGAGACGAGTTAATAGAGGTAATCAGAGCCTCGCTCACTAAGGATTTCATGGAGCTAAAATTAAAGGGATTTGGGTTCCGTGGTGAGCTATTGGGCAGAATGGTATTTGCTGGTTTAGAAGTAGACACAGGCAAGCATTTGAATGGGGAAGAATACGTGAAAAATGTGTTATTAGAAGGTTTCCCTCTAGAATCGAACAAAATATATACGGTAGCAACAGCAGATACGTTTACGTTCGGTCGGCTCCTGCCAGAAGTGGCCAAGTCGGAAAGAAAAGATTTCTTTTTGCCGGAATTTTTAAGAGATTTATTGGTTAAGACATTACAAACAAAGTTTAAGTGAATTTATAGACCGGGTTCGTGACCATACTTCCTTTGCTTGCATACATATATTGTGTAGCAATAAAAGGAGGCTGGCCATATATGATAACAGTAAACCCATTAGAGGTAGATGGCATGATGTTTACGGCAATTCAAGTTGAACTACCAAAAACAAATCTTATTATGATTACGAATGAAACGGGTTATATTATGTGTGCTGCACTGGATGTGGATGTGCTTAATGAAAAGTTAGCCCATCGAAAAGTAGTTGCAGGAAGAGCGGTAGGTGTGCGATCCATCGATGACCTATTGAATGCCCCGCTTGAAAAAATTACCGATGCTTCGAAAACCTATGGCTGGGAAGTTGGAATGACAGGGAGAGAAGCTTTATTAAAAATCGCATGATTGAATGCCTTCCGTGATGAGGAAGGCATTTTTTAGTTTCTTAATTTTAGTAAAAAACTAATAATGTTTAGGACCTATAGATACCCACAAATATAATTGTCATTAGCAGGAAAAGGATTTCCTGACACTAGGTAAGTAACCATAAAGAAGATTTGTCTTTACATATCATTCATATAATGGCTATTTGTCATTAAATTTGATATTATTTTAATATAACAAATGTCGATAAGTGTCATATTTTGGTTGAAATATTATTTATTAACAGTTAGGAGCACCTTATGAAGCTTGTAAATACCAACTTGATTACCCCCGGAGAAATTCTGGCCCAGACCGTACATAATGATAATGGTGTAGTGTTGATTAGGGAAGGCATAACCTTAACTGAGAAGATACTTGCACGGCTGATTAAACAAGGGATAACTTATTTATACATAAAAGATAATCTTACAGAAGATATCAAGGCAGAGCCGGTTATTCCTAACAAACTACGTTCTGACGCCACGAAAATAATGAAGGATATTTTCTCTGAAATACAGGAGAACGGACTGGTAGGGCGAGCTTTTATCCTTGATAACAGCAAAAAGAGGCTTTCTATTGTCGTTAATCAAATACTTGAAGAAATACAATCAAACAAGAAATCACTCTCTTTATTAACTGATATATTTATCACAGATGATTACGTATTCCAACACTCATTAAATGTAGCAATTTATTCATTGGCTATTGGAGTGGAATTAAATTATACGCCTAAGATGCTAACTGATATCGGAATAGGTGCTATGCTTCATGATATCGGTAAGATGTTTATCCCATCGGAAATATTGAATAAACCAGGTAAATTATCAGAAGAAGAATATGAAACGATGAAAAGCCATACAGAGCTTGGTTTTGAGTTTTTAAGAAAACAAGCTGATTTACCAACAGTAGTTTCCCACTGTGCCTATCAGCATCACGAAAGACTAGATGGATCCGGTTATCCAAGAGGTATTAGTGGTGATGACATTCATCCATATGGTAAATTAATTGGTATTGCGGATGTTTTTGATGCAGTTACGAGTAATCGAGTGTATCGTGCAGCCATGCTGCCACATGAGGGGCTTGAGATTCTCTATGCCGGAGCGGTAAAGTTATTTGATAAAAATATGGTAGAGGCTTTTAAAAATAGTATCGTTATTTATCCTAATGGTATTTCAGTTCTTCTTAGTAACAAATGTGAAGGAATAGTTGTAAGGCAGAATAAAAACCTTTGTGATAGACCTGTCGTACGTATAATGAAAGAAAATACTTACATAATAAGCACCCCCTATGACTTGGATCTTGGTAAGGTGGTGAATGTTACGATAGTGGATGTTAACCTTGATGGATTTTAGAATTCTATCCTCCCGTATACAAGCATAAGCTTTGTACAGGAGGTGTTTTTTTGTGTTGAAACGCAGAAGACAGCTTGGTAAAACAAGAACAGCTTTTCCAGTAAAATTTGCTTTTGCTGTGACTAGTATATTATTTTTAGCTGCTATCATTGTAAGTATTATAATTATTGATAAGGGTATAAAACCTCCATTAATGGCAATTGCTGAAGAAAAAACAACCGAATTTGCTACTCGTACGATCAATGCAGCAGTAAAGTCTACAGAAAGTATGACATTTGAAGATCTTGTCAGTATGAGTATGGATAACAATGGCAATGTTGCCCAGCTTGGCTGGAATTCTTCTATTGTAAATAAAGTACTTAGGCAAAGCACTGAAAAGGCCGAATATTTTCTATATGGGATGAATAAAGGGGAAACTTTGGATACAGATGATCCTGAATTAGATCCAATTCAATATGGAGACACACCTGCTGAATTAGCGGATCAAGATCCCACCGTTGTGGAGATACCTATTGGTCAAGCGACAGGTAGCACGATTCTCGCTAATTTAGGCCCGAAGATACCTGTCCATTTTGAAATTGTTGGGAGTATCCAGTCAGATATCATGTATGAGATGAGAGAGTTTGGTATAAATGCTTCTCTATTTGAAATTTATGTTCCAGTAACAGTAAACACACAGATCGTAGTTCCCTTTACCACTTCAACGAAAGTAATAAGTACAAAAGTGTTTATTGACTCACGTGTTATTATGGGAGATGTACCCGAATTTTATAACCGAGGCGGTGGTGGGGAGGGGCCGACCATATCAGTCCCAAAAGATAGAAAGTAATACTTGTACAAATGAAACATACTTGTTATAATCAGATGTATAATTGCATATTAAACCTTATCAGATCGGTGAGGTAGAGGCGCAAGCAATATGAGTAGCCAGCAAGAGAATGACAACTGTGATTGTTGGTAGAAGGATTGTTTGCCGAAGCATAATAAGTGTCAACCTTATTATAGCTGGTACATTTTTGAATAAGAAATGTACTGTCATGCAGCAAGACGGAGTGTGCATGGAGAACTACTGATCGAAATGGAGGATAACGTATATTGTAAAAACAATGATGGGTTATTTTCTATCATTGTTTTTTTGTGCTTATTTTTCGCATTAAAGAACAAAAATACGCGTCCATTCATAGCTAGTTCACTATCTTGATGCATATTCACAACAAAAAATTGGAGGTAGTATCTATGGAGGGGACCATTTTTTCCATTATCCCAGCTATATTAATGTTAGTACTTGTTTTACTGACACGAAAAGTGCTAATTTCTCTTGGAGCCGGGATTATTGTTGGAGCATTGTTTATTCACGATTTTAATTTATTTGCAATGGTAAAAGAAATTTGGACAATTTTTTATGAAATCTTTGTCTCAGATGGCTCATTAAATATTGGAAATATACTCTTACTTAGTTTTCTATTATTATTAGGCATAATGACGGCATTTCTGCAGGCATCTGGCGGGAGCAGAGCCTTCGGGGATTGGATGATTCAGAGAGTTAAAACACGCAAGGGTGCACAGTTAATGAGTGCGGTATTAGGTCTAATTATATTTATAGATGATTATTTTAATAGTCTTGCTGTAGGTCAAATTGCAAGACCACTAACGGACCGTCACCGTGTTTCACGAGCCAAGCTTGCTTATTTTATTGATTCTACTTCAGCACCAGTTACTGTTATATCTCCCATTTCAAGCTGGGGCGCCTATATTATTGGTATTCTTGGTGGGTTATTTGCAGCCAATGGAATAACTGATATTGCACCTTTAGAAGCATTTATAAAGATGATTCCGTTTAACTTATATGCACTCGGTGCCGTATTGCTGGTTTTTGTAGTGGCATACTTTAAAATGGATATTGGACCAATGAAGATACATGAACAACGTGCCATAAAAACTGGCCAGCTTTATGATCCTAAGCAAGATAATATTCCTGGGGATTTAGGAGATACATTCAAACCACATGAAAGCGGAAGCGTATTTCATCTATTAACACCAATTGGCGTATTAATTATAGCGACTGTAGTAATGATGGTGATCACCGGAATAAACAACACGGAAGGCACTGTTAATATCTTAACAATATTCGCAAACACAGATGTAAACCTTTCATTGTTTACAGGTGGTCTAATTGCTGTATTGACAAATCTTCTTTTTCATCTACAACAGAGTAAGCCTAAAGCTAATACCATAAAGATAATCATAGAAGGTATTAAAACGATGCTTCCAGCAATTTATATTTTACTTTTAGCGTGGATGATCGGTTCCATAATTGGTACACTGAAAACTGGTGAATACCTTGCAGGTGTAGTCGAAAGTGCTTCTATCAGCCCAAGTTTACTACCATTTTTGTTCTTTATTATTGCAGGGATTATGGCACTGGCAACAGGAACTTCTTGGGGAACATTTGGAATAATGCTTCCAATAGCTGCTGAGGTAACATCCATTTCAAATATTGATTTACTACTGCCAACCTTAGCTGCTGTTTTGGCTGGATCCGTATTTGGCGACCATTGTACTCCAATTTCAGATACAACAATCCTTTCCTCTACAGGAGCAGGAGCTAATCATATAGATCATGTATTAACACAGCTGCCATATGCAATGATTGTTGCTGTTGCTGCTAGTGTTGGTTATTTGCTGATTGGTACACTAAACCAAGTAGTTCTGCCATTGATTATAACCTTTGCAGTAATTATTGGTATTTGCTTATTGCTGCAGTTTTTAGTTAAAACAAAATTATCTGATGAGTAATTGAAAATCATTCTCCTTTTGGGAGAATGATTTTTTGCGTGCATAGTTGTTTAGGGTATTAAATGGTTTGTGTCCCTAAAGTAATTCGCATAATAAATAAACTGCGAACTAACTTGATAGTAGTTTATCTCATTTTAAGGAGGTGGATGGACCCATTGATTTCCACTGCAGGGGGACGCTTTCACACCCGTCTTCAGCTCATGCTATTCCGGCAGGAGCCGCGGGCCAACAGGACAAGGAAAGCTTCTAAGAGAAACATCGCACGATGAAAAAGTGGTTTTCTTTTTCGAGGACGTTGGTCATGCAATCGTTGCCACAAATGTTTTCGGTGGGACGAGTTAGCGCAGTCCCAGGACGTGGCGTTCTTAGATTGCCCCCTTCCGCTCCAATCAATTAGTATAGACTTTTAACTAAGTTTAGTGTTTAATCAATTAATTTTTGCGACCAAATATATTATCACTACCATATAACGATATTACTAACGCATCCTAGCGGAATATTTCCCCGTAGCGGTGATTGGCGCAGCCTCTATATTCTTAGTTAGTTCGCAGTTTCTTCCAACTCTGTAATACATGAAGTGTAAAGAGTTAATTATATGAATTAAATATTTAGAATAAAAGCATTTCCTCCACAATAATATTATGTAAAAAGTTCCATTTATTAGAAAAGTTAAATAATCCTTTGACATAGTATAAAAGTACCGTTATAATACAAGCATAAATATCAGAAAAAAGTAAACATTTTAAACATTCCTTTGAACAACTACACATATAATTGGTTGTGATAAGGGAAACTTACAGAGGAGGTCATTACATGGAAACACGTTCACAATGGGGGACAAGAGCTGGTTTCATCCTTGCAGCAGTTGGTTCTGCTGTGGGACTGGGAAATATTTGGAGATTTCCTGCTGTTGCTTATGAGAACGGAGGTGGGGCATTTTTTATACCTTATTTATTTGCGCTGTTAACAGCAGGTATTCCGATACTCATTATGGAATTTACAATGGGTCATAAGTACAAAGGTTCTGCTCCATTAACGTTTAAGCGCATGAATAAAAAGTCTGAATTTGTTGGTTGGTGGGCAGTAGCAGTATCCTTTGTTATTTCTACCTATTACGCTGTTATTATTGCCTGGGCAATGTCGTATTCAGTTTTCTCTTTCAACCTTAATTGGGGGTCGGATACTGAAGGATTCTTATTTAATGAGTATCTAAACTTATCTGTAGACCCTGGCCAAACAGGCGGTTTTGTACCTGGAGTACTCATTCCATTAATTCTCGTTTGGGTAGTTGTACTGGGAATATTATTCAAAGGTGTTAAAAAGGGGATTGAGATAGCCAATAGAATTTTCATTCCTGCGTTAGTAATTATCTTTCTTATTATTGTAATTCGTGCTATTACTTTACCGGGAGCTATTGATGGATTGCAGGCCTTCTTTGCTCCAGAGTTTTCTAAGATCTTGGAACCAGATGTATGGGTAGCTGCTTATGGGCAAATATTCTTTAGTTTATCCATTGCCTTTGCAATTATGATCACTTATTCAAGTTATCTACCAAAGAAGTCAGATATAACTGGGAACGCATTTATTACAGGATTTGGGAACTCCAGCTTTGAGTTACTTGCTGGTATCGGAGTTTTCTCTGTACTTGGTTTTATGGCATCCCAATCAGGAGTTGCAGTAGATGAAGTAGTAGCTGGAGGAGTTGGATTAGCTTTTGTAGTATTCCCAGCGATAATTAATGAATTCCCTGGACTAAATGGGCTGTTCGGTTTCTTGTTCTTTGCATCCTTGGTTTTAGCAGGGTTAACCTCGTTAATGTCTATTACCGAAACCTATGTAGCTGGTCTGGTAGATAAATTCAAGATTTCCAGAACAAAGGCAGTATTATTTGGTGGAGGAACAGCTGCAGTAATTTCTCTTCTCTTCGCTACACAAGGTGGTTTATTCTTCCTTGATGCAGCTGATTACTTTATTAACCAATTTGGTGTTGCAATGCTTGGTTTGGTTGAAGTAGTCTTAATTGCTTGGGTTTTACGTGAAGTGAAAAACCTTCAGTTACATGCAAATGAAATTTCCGATATACGTTTAGGTTCATGGTGGTCATTTAGCTTAACCTTTATAACACCTATTGTATTAGGCTATATGATGTTCGGTTTATTCAAGCAAAATATTTTAAAAGAATTTGCTACAGATAACGGGAACTATGAAGGTTATCCAGACATGTTTATTACATTTGGAGGATGGGCTGTTGCAGCCGGTGCCTTGATAGTGGGTATCATTATGGCATCGACCAAGTGGAAATCTTCGTCTCAGGTTAATAAAGAATCTGAAACTAGGGAGGCAAAATAATATGACTGGCGGAGCTATTTTTGTAATGATCCTAGGTATTGTTGTAATATGGGGAGGCTTAGCAGCTAGTATCATGCATGCTGTAAAGAAAGCCAAAGAAGCAGAGTAATAAGAAGAGCCTTTACCTACATTGGTAAAGGCTCTTCTATACTTAAAGAATAATACTACTTCTTTTCTATTTGGCCATTCTTTCCCATTTTTTTAAATATGGGTACGGATCGAAGGACCATTCACTATGACCATTATCTTTGTACATCCCGTAGTGAAGGTGAGGAGGAAACTTACCGGAAGTCCCTGGAGGTCCGTAGCCAGTTGAGCCAACACTTCCTAAAACATCTCCGGGCTTAACAACTTGGCCAACTTTTAAATCATCATTATAACCATTCATATGTGCGTAATAATGATATATATTGTATATATCACGAATGCCGATACGCCAACCTCCATATAGATTCCATCCCATTAATTCAACTACACCATATGTTGTTGATTTTACGGGAGTACCGTAACTCGCAAATATATCTGTACCCTCATGAATTCGTAATCCACCAAAACCCCTGCGATCTCCCCATGTGTTATTATAACTGTAGTTATGTTCCATTGATACAGGGAAATCCCGATCTGTTAGGTTAATATGCTTAAACTTTTTTAATACTTTTGCTGTATTCATGATTGTCTGTACAGATAAGTCCCGTTGATAAAAATTCCATAAGGCAATTCGAATATCGTCTTTGGTGGGTCCATATTCAAGAATCATATTAGCCATTGTGTGTAAAATATCTTCAGGATTCCCTGGGTCAGCCTTGTTATCACCATTCCCATCTTTTCCTTTGCCTTGAAAGAAAGTTATTATATTTTCGTCTTGAATCATTAAGCTATTCCCAGGACCAAACCATATTTCAGGTTCAAAAGAAATGGAAATAAGCTGATCGTCATTTTCCTTTTTAATGTTTCTTTCATAATTATCCATTGCTGCAAAGTAGTACCATGGTACTTGTGTTAGTGCCTCTGTTTTTTTAAATAGGGCCATTCTTTTCTCATAAATATCTGAATCGGCAAAAACGTTTTTTGGTGAATATGAAAATAGAGTAATTATACATAAGAAGATTGAAATAATTTTTAAATACAAAGTAATCCACCCTTTAGTAAGTAATTAACTTATCATTATATTTGCCAAAAGAAAATATCCTATACCAGGTATATTTAATTGTATATGTAGTGCATCAGTACCAATGAAGTCCTGATGCATTGTAACTTATTTTTTTTCCATATTATTTTGCTTCAACCCTTGGGGGGATTTTTTCATTTCTTTTATAATGGTATCAATCGTGTTGTCAAAATCATTTCTTTCGGATGAATTGGAATTATGGAGACTATGGATATCCTGAATTAATGTTTCATTATCAGAAACATAAATTTCAAAATAACGTGGCATAACAGACATGGCTGTTTTTTTGGCGATATCTGCTGCATATTCCTTTTGGGCATCCGGTTTTAATTCATAAGCAATAAGCACTTCTTTATCTGTAACCAGTGTGGCTACTTCATTAAAGTTCTCGCTGCGAAGGATCATTTTGGTAATCATGTTTGCCATTTCTGTACGATCCATTTTTGCCGTGTGGTTTATTTCATCACTATTTTCGAGTTGATCCTTTGTATAACGTACATAACCCAGTCGGTCATTTAACTCCTGATCTCGTGGAGCTTGTAGTTCTGTCGATGGGTCCATTTGATCAACAATATCTTCTCTATCATCCATGGCGTTATCATTATTGGCACAGCCAGCCATTATAAGGAAAGCCAGTATAAAACTCCAGTACAATTTTCTTTGCTTCATGGTATTCCTCCTTTGTTTATATTCTTTATTAGTGTGTAATTAACTTAAAAAATCATACACTAAATTAGAGTGGTTTAACGAAGAGATAGTATGGTAAACTATATACAGGTTAAGTGGGGTGACATAATGATTGAAATACAGGGCAAGAACTACGAATTAATTGAGAACGTGAAAAGCGGATATCAGGAGGAAGCATTAAAAGAAAGGTACTCCGATATCTTATCTAAATATGATTACATTGTAGGAGACTGGGGCTATGAGCAGCTGAGATTAAAAGGCTTCTATGCAGACCAAAATAAAAAAGCTTCCATGGATTCGAAAATTAGCACATTGGATGATTATTTGTATGAATACTGTAACTTTGGCTGTGCTTATTTCGTACTTAAAAAGCAAAAATAGAGAGGGAGGAGTAACTGTTGTTGAAAACAATTACTCCTCTTCACGTGGCTTTCCAGATTCATCATGCAGAGGGTGCGATTGAGGCATTTGTCTTGGTAAGTCATCATGTTGATCTTTATCAGGATATACAAATGCACTTCCACGGTATTGACCTTCTTCCCATGGGGTTGATTTACTAAAAACAGGTTCCTCTTTCCCTATGGAAGAGCCGTATGTCCCTTCAGGAAATTCTTCTGGAATTAGTTCGTTCCTTAATCGATTTACATTAGAAAAATCGGAGTACTTTTTATCCTTTTTCTTCACCTTAATCACCTTCCTATTTACTATCTTTTGTTATATTCATTAGAACTATTCAAGGTATTTATTAAGGCACAGGGCTTTATACAAAGGTGTAAGCATACATAAAAAAAAGATGCTACAAACCATTTTAAAAGTTTGTAGCATCTTTTTATTATTTGAACTTTATTATAATTCTATGCATGAACGGCGCCTATGCTTTTGTTATTCATATCTAGTACATCTGATATATCCTCTAAATTTCTTTTCAATAATTTTCCCAAGCCGGAATATTGCATCCTCATTTCCGTTTGTACTCATAATTTGAATAGCCACTGGCATATTATTTTCATCCTTACCAATAGGGACAGTTAAGGATGGAAGACCCCATATATTCGCATAAGCAACATATGGCATATACTGGAGAAATGATTTTCTTATAGAAAATATTTCCTGGTAAACTTTTCCATGGTGTAAGGCACCTTTATGATAGACTGGGAAAACCAGCAGACGATGCTGCAAATACTCATCCAACACATGATCTCCCTTCTTAATGATTTCATGTATTTCACGAATTCGTCCTTTAGACGGTTTAAATAACTTAGAACCTATAATAGCCCAAGATAAGTATGGATGGATGTTGGTCCGCTGTGTAAGCTTCTCTCTTAAGAAGGCTGAGTAAACATTGGAGCGCACATTGTTAAAAGCAGCTTTCTCTATCGGTTTACTTCCTTCTATTGACATGATTTCCTGCCATAATAAGGAACTTTCTTCCAAATATGGTGGCACACATCGTCGAGTTGAATAGGTTTTTGTAAGTAACTCCTCGACTTGATCAAGCAGAACATGTTGCTCTTCAGATAAAGGATAACTATTGTTGCCAGGCAAAATTTCGATTTTAAAATCTTGAAGGTACCTGGTGCCAAAGGTTTCATTACCTAAAATACTATAAAACAATTCCATATCCCTTACTGATTTTCCCATTGGACCAATTGATAGCATTCTTTCCTGCAATGGATGTAAGACGGAAGGAAAGTGGCCATTTGTGGAAACTTGATTCATGCCTGGTTTAAAACCGAGTATTCCATTAAAGTGCGCAGGAAACCGAATTGACCCTCCGATATCAGAGCCAATACCAGCTGCAGCACCTCCAGTAGCCAAAATTGCTCCTTCTCCACCGCTTGACCCTCCCGCAGTGCGATTTACATCCCAAGGATTATTTGTT
Source organism: Virgibacillus sp. SK37 (assembly GCF_000725285.1). Taxonomy (GTDB): domain Bacteria; phylum Bacillota; class Bacilli; order Bacillales; family Amphibacillaceae; genus Virgibacillus_Q. Next base: position 2,488,161 of record NZ_CP007161.1, on the reverse strand, counting down.
CGCCCATAAAGTTTGTTCTCTGTCTCCTGGCAAAAGCACAGTGCAGGTGTGTTGGTTTTTCCCAGGATGATTGCGCCTGCCTTTTTTAACTTTGTAATAGCTTCTGCATCTTCCCTAGCAATTAAGTCTTGTCGCTGTTCAAGCCCCCCAGTCGTTTTCATTTCTTTGACGTGGATGGCCTCTTTTACAGTTATTGGAATACCATGTAACAATCCGCCCGTTTTTTTCTGATCCGACATTTTGGCTTCTTCTAATGCTTTTTCATAGCGCTCTTCTACAATTGCATTTAATTCAGGGTTGACTTTTCTATTATGTTCAATATATGTAGAGACGATTTCAACACTGGTCATTTCTTTAGACTTCATTTTATTAACCAGCTCTACGGTATCCGCAGAAAGAATTTGTTCCTTTTCTTTCACCGTTAATGTAGACATGCCTCATCCTCCTAAAGGATCTCATTCAAAAACTTCCGAATTTCATCTGCTTCCATTTGGGTCTCATGAAAAATATGTTCAAGATGTCCCTTGTTTCTTAACTCTTCTTTTCCGATTATACCAAACCGATTCTTTTGTAGATAAATAACTACTACCTTACTTGGATCGTCTTCATTTTCCATAAAAGCAAAATCGTAACGTTGTAAATTTCCCATAAAACTTATATACCTAACTTCTTTCGTTTTTACTTCGTCCTTCAGAAGTTCAAATTTTTCACTCATATTGTGACACGCTCCTTTCCTGAATATTTACATTTCCTTAACTATATCACGTTTTTTCCTTATAATCATGCGTTATATGATATGATATAATTATGATAAAGAGAACGGAGGATTCAAATGTATTTTGTAGATAGAAGCAGAATAGAAGAGATACTTAATTATATGGATAGCATATTAAATGAAGTAAGAAATAGTAAAGCAAATTCATATATGGAAAAACTGGGATTTGAGCGGGCAGTACAAGTAGTAATTGAAGCTATTTTGGATGTAGGAAACATGATGATTGATGGTTTTATTATGCGTGACCCAGGAAGCTATGATGATATTATTGATATACTAATTGACGAGAAAGTTCTACCAGCAGAGGAAGAGAAAAATTATAAGACGTTTATTAAATTAAGAAAAAAACTGGTTACTGAATATACAAGCTCAAACCAGGAAGTATTGACAAGCGTCTTTCATGACAATATAGCTGTACTGGACAAATTCAGCCACCACATTCGAAAGTATCTAGACAATGAATTGAATGTGGCTAATGCTTTTTCTAATGAGAAAAGGTGATGGTATGAACAAGCGGCATACTACGAAGCAAAGGTTGCTCCATATCTTAAAGAAAGACAAAGAATGTTCGATGACACGGGTGATGTCGTTTTTCGATATATCAGAAATAGCAGTTAGAAAACATTTGCATGAATTGGAGCAGCAGGGATTTGTGAGGAAGAATACAATAAAGCAAAAGATGGGTAGGCCATATTACACGTATGAGCTCACCAAAAAAGGCCATGGAACCTTTCCCAACCAATATGAAAAACTACCTTTGGAATTGTTACAGGACCTGGAGGAGGTACAAGGACATGAAGCCGTAAATGCAGTTTTTAAGAAACGTATGGAAAGAGAAAAGGCGTACTTCAATTCAAAACTGGAGTCTATAGAATCCTTTGATCAAAAAATTTCAGAAATTGCTAAAATACAGGATGAAAAAGGTTACATGGTTGAAGTGCAGAAGACGGAAGAAGGTTATGAAATTATTAATTTTAATTGCCCCATTGCAAATATTGCTTCGGCATATGGGCAGGTATGCAATAATGAGAAGGAAGTCTTTAATGACCTTTTTCCTGCCAGTGAAGTTAAAGCACATTCCTATATCACAAATGGACATAATTATTGTAAGTGGACAATTAAAAAACCGGGGGAAGGTGAATGATCACCTTCCTTTTGCAATACGAGATAAGGTAATATATGAGTATCAAAGAAGTCAAATTGGGAATGAGGATATAAAATGAACCAATATAAAGGATATCTTATTGATTTAGATGGGACGATGTTCCGCGGAGATGAACCGATTGAAGCAGCAGCAGAATTTATTGACATGTTAAATAAGAAGCAACTGCCATATTTGTTTATTACAAATAATTCTTCTAAAACACAGAAGGAAGTGTCAGATAAACTTAATCACATGGGGATACACTCCACTCCTGAACATGTAGTTACAACAAGCATAGCTACAGCCAAGTATATTAAAAGTAAAAAACAAAATGCAAACTGCTATGTAATTGGTGAAACCGGGATTAATGAGGCGTTAAAAGAAGAAGGACTAGAAATGTCATCAGAAAGAGAATATGATTTCGTGGTAGTCGGTATAGATCGGCAAATTAATTATGAAAAATATTCGACTGCTTGTTTGGCCATTCAAAATGGAGCTACATTTATATCCACAAACAGCGATGTGGTCATACCAGATGAACGAGGATTGCTACCTGGTAATGGTGCTCTAACATCCGTAATAACAGTTAGCACAGGTCAGATGCCTACTTTTATCGGAAAACCGGAATCAGTTATTATGAAAGAAGCATTATCTATAATAAACTTATCAGCTGAAGAAACACTTATGGTGGGGGACAATTATGATACAGATATATTAGCTGGGATGAATGCTGGCATGGATACGCTGATTGCTTTTACTGGAGTAACCACTAGAGAACAGTTATCCAAAAAAGATCGTTTACCGACCCACCAAGTAGAAAATTTGTCAGAATGGATGGATAGGGTTTAACTGAGGCTGAGACAAAAGACTTTAATACATTGAAAATCCGAACCGATTTGTACTATTACTAAATCATGGTTCGGATTTATTTTTGTTATAAATTATCGTAGGAAAAAACGCCTCCCACACTTTGGCACTTTCCACTTTAAAATAGCATTATTTAGTTATGTCTCAGCCCATTTTTCTATTGATCCATTTCTAACAACATATCTTCTTTGGTTCCATGGGCAAGTCTACTTGAAGCTGCTGCAGCAATAGCACCAACAATATCATCAAGAAATGTATGGCATTCGCCTGTAGACTTATCGTTTAATCTCTTTAAAATACCAGGTTTTTGTTTATCTATATAACCGTAATTCGTGAAACCAATCGAACCGTAAACATTAACAATAGACAATGCAATAATTTCGTCAACCCCATACAAACTTTCATCTGTTTCAATTGTTTTTTGGAGAGGTTGCTGAAGTTTTTTTTGCTCTGCCAATATGTCTAATTGAATGCCAGTTAGAATAGCATTCTGAACTTCTCTTTTCGTTAACACGCGATCTACGTTATGGCGGCAGACATCAAGTGTTAGATTATCGTGGTATTTAGACTGTAAATAATATACAAGTTCAGCAATGTCATCAATACCAACTCCGCGTTCCGTTAACCATTGCCTTGCTTTTACTTCTAATTCACTTTGTTTCGTGTTTTTATCCAAATTAATCACCTTTCCTGTTCAAGCATTAGTTAATAATTTTTATTTAACCCATATACTAGTAATAAAACGTATAAAGGGGAGATCCGTTTGTCATTTGAACAATTACTTTTTGAACAATATGGAATTCATAGTGAAGAGTCTATAATCGTTGATGATATTAAAGGATATAAAAAGGGTGAATATATTTATTTTATCATTTTTGCTGAAAACAAGGAAATTATTCATATGGAACAAGCTACGCTCGCATATTTTGTCGCTGAGAAATTCCCCGACTACATAGCAATTCCAATTCCTAATGTACAGGGTGAATGGTTTAGCCGTCTTAATGAGTCAGCTTACATTGTACTCCAAATAAAAATAAGTGATTGGAGTCATAAAGCGGCTGGAGGAGGGGAGGAGTTGGCACACTTCCATCAATTTGGAAGTACGTATAATTATGAGCCCCAGACAATCTCTAGCTATGGTCAATGGAGAACATTATGGATAGATAAGTTGTCATATTTTGAGAAAAAAACAGCGACAATGATTTCACCTTCTTATTCTAAATGGAATGAAAGTGTTAATGATGCCTTACCATATATTATTGGAGTATCTGAGAATGCCATTCAATACATGCAAGAATCGGAACAAGAAAGAAGGTTCCACGAAAACGATCAGGGCAGCATTGCATTCCATAGATATTATGATCAGTTGGAACAACCTTTTTTGTGGCCAACTGACCTGGTTTACGATCATCCTGTAAGGGATTTAGCAGAAAAGATACGTTATATGATACTAAATAAAGAATACCAAGAGGTTTCTAAATTTCTTCATGACTACCAAGCAATTAGACCATTGTCTGTTTTCAGTTGGAGACTATTGTATGCTAGACTTTTGTGTCCTATTCACATTTTTGACTGTATGGCTACCGGCTTTACAAGTGAAAACCCTGATTACTATGCAAGTGATTTACAAGAACTTCTAAATGGGCAGGATCATTACGAATCATTTTTAAAAAATTTGTATGATATGGCAGGGGCAGAGGTTAATGCTCTTCATCTTCCTGTGTTACACTGGTTATAATAGGACCATGGAGGAGGGGCGAAATTATTGAAAAAGCCAACGATCTTTATTACTAGAAAAATACCTACGAAGTTACTGGAACCTTATAGTGATTTATTTGATTTTAAAATGTGGAAAAAAGAAGATGAACCCGTACCAAGAGAAGTGTTGGAGGATGAAGTGAAGCAGGTGGATGGGTTGCTGTGTGTGCTCAGTGACCAAGTTGATCAATCTCTTTTAAACCAATCAAATCAATTAAAAATTGTAGCAAATATGGCCGTAGGATTTGATAACATTGATATTGATTACGCAAAAAAAATGGGGGTGGTTGTAACTAACACTCCAGATGTTCTAAGTGAATCCACCGCTGATTTAGGCTTTGCATTGATGATGGCAACTGCACGCCGATTAAACGAGGCAGCCCAGTACATAAAAAATGGTCAGTGGAAAAATTGGGCGCCATTTCTTCTGGCAGGTACGGATATTCATCATAAAACACTTGGAATTGTAGGAATGGGGAGGATTGGAGAGGCTATAGCACGGAGAGCAAAAGGATTTGGAATGAATGTGCTATATCATAATAGAAATCGTAAAAGGGAGGCTGAAGTAAAATTACAAGCGAGTTATGTACAAATGGAAGAACTTCTATCTCAATCTGATTTTGTAATTTCAGTAGTTCCTTTCACAAAGGAAACTAATAAATTATTTAACAAGGAAGCTTTTGAGAAAATGAAAGAATCAGCTGTCTTTGTTAATATTTCCCGGGGAGCAGTGGTAGATGAAAATGCATTATACTACGCATTAAAATCAGGGGAAATTAAAGCTGCCGGCTTAGATGTGTTCGAGCAAGAACCAATAAAAAGTGATCATCCTTTGCTTGAGTTGGAGAACGTAGTTTGCCTTCCACATATAGGTTCGGCTACTGTTCAAACCAGAACAGAAATGATAGAACTTTGCTTGAAAAACATTGCCACTGTTTTGGAGGAAAAAGCGCCTCTTACCCCTGTAAATTAAAACAGAACAGGCAGATAGCTATCTGCCTGTTCTTATATTAAAATACTTGTTCGATTTCAGTAACGCCAGGAACTTCTGCCATTAAAGCGCGTTCGATACCAGCTTTCAGTGTAATTGTTGAACTTGGACAGTTGCCACAAGCTCCCATTAGACGAAGAAGCACAATGCCATTCTCATCTACATCGATTAATTCCACATCTCCACCGTCTCGTAGTAAGTATGGTCGCAATTTATTTAACACTTCTTGTACTTGCTCTTGCATTATCCATCTTCTCCTTTCCATATATATATTATAAAACGGATTAGCTAAAAAATCTATTTCAAAATATAAATTCCCTAAAATAGTCACTTTTATTTTATCTTTATTTAGAGATTTTGTAAAATAAAAGTAACTATGGAGGGGGAGGTTGTTTTTTGCATGGATAAAATTAAAATAACAATATATGGAGCAGAACAAATTTGTGCAAGCTGTGTGGGGGCACCTGGATCAAAAGATACCTATGAATGGCTGCAAGCGGCAATTGGAAGAAAATACGAAGATGAACGAGTGGAATATAAATATGTAGATATAAATAAACCAACAAATAATGAAAGGGATTACCTATTCATTCAACAGATAGACGAAGAGGATCTATTCTATCCGATTGTATTTGTAAATGAAGAAATGGTAGCAGAAGGAATACCTCGCTTGAAAACAATTTATCAGCAGTTAGATAAACACGGGTTAGCAGTAAGAGCATAGGAAGCTCAAGGTAAAAGGTTGTAAGAAACAACACTTGACGTATAAATCCATTACCCTATGTTGCATAGCAATTAACCTTAAGGAACACAAGGCGATCCAAACTGGAAAATACATTTAGATGAAAGAGGCAATCGTATGAAAATACCTTTTACAAAAATGCATGGCTTAGGAAATAACTATATATATATTGATTTATTTTCGTATAAACTGGATGAATCTATTCTATCTGAACTTGCCAAGGCCGTATCTAACGTTCATACAGGAATTGGCTCAGATGGCTTAATATTAATTCATCCAAGCAAAAAGGCAGATGTAGGTATGAGAATATTTAATAGAGACGGATCCGAGGGCCAGAGCTGTGGAAATGGCCTGCGTTGCACTGCGAAATACGCCTACGAAGCTGGTATTATAGATAAACAAAAATTCTCCATGGAAACAAAGGCAAACATCGTAGAAGCAGAAGTCATGGTAAAGGATCAAATTGTTGAGGAAGTCACAATTAACATGGGAGCTCCAGAATTACAGAGGGCTTCTATACCTATGTTAGGGGAAGCAGCCGATCAAGTCGTGGCAGAGTCATTTCTTGTTTCGGAAGAGGAATTGAGGCTTACCGCTGTTTCCATGGGGAATCCACATGCTGTGTTTTTCGTGGAAGATATTACACACGCCCCTTTATATGACCTAGGTCCGCTTATAGAAAAAGATTCACGATTTCCTAATGGAGTGAATGTGGAGTTTGTAGAAATACTTTCTGGAAATGAAATTAATTTTCGTGTGTGGGAACGAGGATCTGGAGTGACACAGGCATGTGGTACTGGCGCATGTGCTGCTGTTGTAGCAGGAATATTAAACGACCATTTGAGACAAGGTGAACTGGTGACTGTCCATCTGCAGGGTGGGGATTTAAAAATCAGGTGGGATCATCATGGCAAGGTATGGATGACAGGAGACGCAGAAGTAATTGCTTCGGGATTCTATCATTATAGAATGGCTTAGTTGATATTATAGCCTCTAGTTTGTATACTTGTAGGTAACCAATCCTAGAGAAGGAGGAAATCTGAGATGGTTATTACGATAACGGACAATGCGAGTAAGCAGATTCAGGAAATGATGAAAGAAGAAACAGAAGGTGCCCACTTACGTTTTGGAATAAAAGGTGGCGGATGCAGTGGTCTTTCCTATTCATTAGGCTTTGAATATAATATTAATGAAGAGTTAGATAGTGTGGAGGAGATTAATGGAATCCCGGTAGTATTCTTCAACCAAGATATTCCTATTTTGGAAGGAACCACTATTGACTTCAAGCAAAACATGATGGGTGGAGGTTTTAGTATCGATAACCCTAATGCTATTGTTTCATGTGGTTGTGGTTCTTCATTTAGAGCTAAAGATAGAGAAGGAGTACCAGAGAATTGTTAATAAAAAGCTGTCGATCAACATTGATCGACAGCTTTTTATCATGTGTATGAACGTGTACAATAGACTTTTAACTTACTTGTCTTCATGGAAGTTAATTTAAAACATGCTAGTAGAGTGTTTTGGTTGAATTCGTGCTTTAGGATCAATATATTGTTTAGCATTATTGATGGCTGTAGGACCTTCACCAAAGCCCGTGGCAATTAGTTTTACCTTTCCTTCATACGTGCATATATCTCCTGCAGCATAAATTCCGGGAATATTTGTTTCCATCTTAGAATTTACGACGATGCTGTTTTTTTCTATTTCCAAACCCCAATTCTTAATAGGACCGAGTGTAGAAACAAAGCCGTAATTACATAAAACGGAATCTACTTCCAGTTCAACTTTGTTTTCTCCTTTTACTTCTTCCAAGACGATCCGATCAATCTTGTCACTTGTTTGGATATCTACTGGTACGTATGGAGTCAATACATCTACAGTGGATGACATCAGTTTCTCCACACTGTGTTCATGCGCTCTAAACTTATCTCGGCGATGGATCAGCGTGACCTTATTGGCAATTGGTTCAAGCATAAGCGCCCAATCTACCGCAGAGTCGCCACCACCTAATAAAGCTACATTTTGGCCTTTATATTGGTTCATATCCTTCACATGATAATGTAAGTTTATTCCTTCAAATTTGTCACATTCACCTACATTTAATCTACGAGGCTGAAATGCTCCGTTACCAGCAGTAATGATAATTGTCTTCGAATAATGGATTTCCTTTGTGTTGGAAATTAACTTAAAGGAGCCGTCCGACATTCTTTCAATTTCTTCTATGGATTGTTCAAGAATGATAGTAGGATTAAATAAGTTAGCTTGCTCCTCTAAATTATCAACTAACTCCTGAGCACGAACTTTTGGAAAACCTGCAATATCATATATATCCTTTTCAGGGTAAAGAGCAGTTAATTGCCCTCCGGTATGTGGTAAACTTTCAATGATTTTCACACTTGCTTGGCGCATACCACCATAGAAGGCAGTAAATAAACCTACAGGCCCTGCACCAATGATGGTGACATCAAATACTTCTTCAGACAAGGTTGTTACCCCCAATTCTATTAATTAAACTATAAACCATCCTACTCATAGTATCATAAAACAGGTTCTTTTGAATAATAATGCACTATATATTTTCTGTCAGCTTAACACGAAAGAAGTAATATGTGGAAACTAAAAACTTTGCTTGAAAAATACTACTAAAGAGGCTACTATTATCCTTGGTATTATATTACCATTTCATATCAAACAGATTACAATTTATTGTCATTAATGGTATATACAGTCATAGAAAACGAGAGTGAGGATATTATGAAAAAACCACATATAGTAATATTAGGTGCTGGTTATGGGGGAATAATGACAACAATTAAGCTTCAAAAATCCTTAAATGTGAATGAGGCGGAGGTTACGTTAGTTAATAAAAATGATTACCATTACCAAACGACCTGGCTCCATGAAAATGCTGCAGGTACATTGCATCATGATAGAACCAGAATTCCTATTAGAAATATTATTAATCAAAATAAAGTTAATTTTATCCAAGATAAAGTTATCATGATTAAACCTGATGAAAAGAAAGTCAAACTTAGCGAAGTAGAGTTAAATTACGATATATTGGTTATAGGTCTTGGATTCGAAGCAGCTACGTTTGGAATTACAGGTCTTGCAGAGAACGCTTTTTCGATAGGTAATATTAATAATGCCAGACTAATAAGAGAACATATTGAGTATAATTTTGCAAAATATAGCGAGCAGCAAGAAAAAAATCCTGCATTATTACATATTGTTATTGGTGGCGGAGGATTTACAGGAGTCGAATTTCTTGGAGAAATTGCAAACCGGATACCGGAACTTTGTAAAGAGTATGATATTGATAAAAACTTGGTTAGAATTATTAATATTGAAGGGTCGCCATCTGTTCTTCCGGGGTTTGATCCACAACTAGCAGAATATGCCATGAACTCTTTAGAAGCCAGAGGGGTAGAGTTTATAACAGGTGCATTGATCAAAGAATGCCATTCAGATAAGGTAGTTATTGAAAAAAACAATAAAACAATCCAGATACCTACTGCAACAACTATTTGGGCTGCTGGTGTCCGGGCGAATACAATTGTTGAAAAATCAGGATTTACTACTAACAAGGGTAAAATAGAAGTGCTTAGTGATATGCGAACCCCCGACTATAAAGATGTATTTGCAATTGGTGATTGTGCATTAATTATAAACCAAGAAACTGGAAGACCGTACCCACCTACCGCACAAATTGCTATTCAGCAATCAGATATCGTGGCACACAATATTAAGGCAACACTAAATAGTGAGGACTTAGAGTCTTTTGAACCAAGTATACTTGGAACAGTCGCTTCATTAGGACATAATGATGCTGTAGGAATTTTAAATAATAAATATAAATTCTATGGCTGGAAAGCTACCGTACTTAAAAAAATTATAGATAATCGCTATTTATTAAAGTTGGGCGGTTTTAGTTTGTTGATAAAGAAAGGAAAGTTTAACTTCTTTTATTAAGAAGTAAGCAAAGACAGACAACAGTCTTTGCTTTTTTTTGTATTTCATATAAAATGTAGTTGGATGAAGAACTTGGAAGTGAAGGGAGAAACTATTTTGATTCAGTTGGTAGTGTCGGTATTATTATACTTTGTTATATTTTTTGGAATTGCCTTTATTTTAAATATGTTATTACGGAAAACGTGGTTAATGGCATTTATCTATCCAATAATTGTAATTATGATCGTAGATGATATGGGTACAGCAGAATATATTAAACATCCTGGAGAAGCTTTTTCAGAAGCGGCATCTAGGTTAATGAACGTTACACCTGTGGATATAGTTATTTTATCTGCGGGTTTTGCGGGTACAATCGTTTCAGGAATAGTCATTAAAATATTAAGAAAAAGCGGATACCAAATGTTCTAGCATATCCTATGATTTTCCGACTGTTATTTATTCTTTTTTTTAAAAATCCTACTGGGCGTAGTCTTCCAGTGGGATTTTTTATTAGATTTAGACAGTCAAAAATCTAGCGATATACAAAGAATTTTGAATTATGTTGTATATTTTTTAGTTAATTGGTAATGCTTAGTTGGTAGAAAAGATTACTTGTCATCTGGTGAAATAAACAGCTTGCTTATCTTTAAGTCTGTATAAGCTATGGCTGTATGCACGGATGACAAATTAGGTTTACTACTAGAGAGGTGTTATTAATGAACGTAAAAAAAATGATGAAAAGAGCAGGCATGATGATGTTAGTCCTTATTGCATTTTTTGTTACAGTTACTACAATCTCAAATGTAAGTTTATCAGATATAGAGAAATGGGTTAAAAAACCTTCCATAACGTCTGCTGCTAAAGCATATTCACCGGCAAGCTACAAGCATATTGCTCTTAAAGAAAAAAAATTGAATTACCGCAAACAAGACAAACGATATATCTCAAGTGAACAAATTAGTGGGCCATCTTCCATAGAGGAGGCAGTAGACTTCTCGCAGTATCCGATGGCAACTGTAGTAGCTACAGGTTATACAGCAGGAGTAGAATCAACTGGAAAAACACCAGATCATCCAGAATATGGCATAACTTATTCAGGAGTACAAGTAAAAAGAGACTTATATTCTACAATTGCAGCTGATCTGAATGTATATCCAATTGGAACGGTTATGTATATACCTGGATACGGGTATGGAGTTGTCGCTGATAAAGGGAGCGCCATTAATGGAAATAAAATAGATTTATTTTATAATTCAGTGGAAGACGTATATTCTCAATGGGGGAAGAAGAAACTGGATGTCTACATTGTGAAAGAAGGCAACGGCTCACTAACAGAAGAAACATTAAACAAATTAAATGAAAATGAAGCATTACAAGTATTTAGACACCAGATTATTCAAGAATAAATGATTTTAAAATCCTAAAAAAACACACACATTATTTAAGCAAATAAAAATCCGAACTAATTCATTTTCTACTGAATTTCAGTTCGGATTTTTTGTGACGGATAATGGGGCATTTTTGCCAACTAACCACCAAGTTCGCTTTAAACAACCTCATTTAGTTTTGTACCAGGCTCTTATGCTAATAAAGTTGATATAGTAAGAAGGCGATAGCTACACCAGATAGGCCACCAAAAAAGACTTCAATTGGCTGATGGCCTAATAACTCTTTTAATTCCTGTCTTTTTTCATATTCTTTCTTACGATTCCAGTCCTTGGCTCCATCTACAAACAGTTGAAAATCTTTTATCAATTGATTCAATACGATTGCCTGTTCTCCAGCTTGCCTACGCACACCAGAAGCGTCAAACATGATAATAATGCTAAAAACACAAGAAACAGCAAACATGGTTGAAGAAACACCCTCCATAATTCCCACGCTTGTTGTTAAAGCAGCCACTGCAGCAGAATGGCTGCTAGGCATACCTCCAGTACTAAAGGCAAGACCAGGGCGAAATTCTTTTGTAACAACTAGTTTAATGGGAATTTTTACAACCTGTGCAAAGACAATAGCAGTTAATGCTGATAAGAGAGGGAAATTCATCAATACATCCATATTTGAGCATCCTTCCTTCCTAAAGGATTGTAGTTAGTTAATATTAACATACGAAAAGGCATATCGTATAACAATTATGCACCCAATAGCTATTTGGCATAAGAGGTTATAATATATATGCTGTGTTCAAACAATGATTCGCAAAAGGGATAAACTTCGAACTAACTTGTTCAAATAGCCATATCGGGAAAATAATTATGGTGAGTAAAACCTATATAGTAGTTCTTGAATAGATACGGTGAACTATCTCATTCTCCTGCTGATTAATCTCATCTGCGGCGAATATTTTTGCTCTGCAGCCGATAATTTTTCCGCTAGTTCATTCTACTCCTACTATGAATGTTCGAAATAGCGTTTGTACCCAACATTTACAATAGAACAGAAAAAAGAACAGCCTGTTTCTGGCTGTTCCTCTGGAATACCTTCTATTTTATTGCAGCTTCTAAAGCAATTTCCATCATTTCATTAAAAGTTGTTTGTCTTTCTTCAGCAGTAGTTTCTTCACCTGTTAAGATATGGTCTGAAACAGTAAGCACTGAAAGGGCTTGACGATCATACTTCGCTGCGAGTGTGTATAAGGCAGTTGTTTCCATTTCAACAGCAAGTACTTTGTAACTAGCCAATAATTCGTTGATCTCCTTAGCGTTATCCCGATAAAACGTATCGCTGGTAAATACATTACCTACACGCAAATTCATCCCTTTTTCTTGTCCAACATCATATGCTTTTTTTAGTAGATCGAAATCTGCAAGTGGGGCATAATCAATGTGATCGAAAATCATCTTATTTACTTGGGAGTCTGAAGTGGATCCTTGTGCCAGGATGACATCTCTAACTTTTACGTCCTTCTGAATAGCACCACAAGTTCCTACACGAATTAATTTCTTAACATCGTAACTTTGAATTAACTCATTTACATAAATGGAAATAGACGGAACTCCCATACCTGTACCTTGAACGGATACCCGTTCACCTTTATATGTCCCTGTAAATCCATACATTCCTCGTACGTCATTATATTTTGTTACATCTTCAAGAAACGTATCAGCAATATACTTAGCTCGTAATGGATCACCTGGCAATAATATTTTGTCGGCTATTTCTCCCTCTTTTGCTCCAATATGTACACTCATACTATATTCCTCCTCATAAACTATATGTACAATTAAATTATCACAATGCCTGGCCAAAAACAATTATTGTGAGTTTAACCAAACCTTTATATGTTTTTATTTCAAAATCACTATCATATAGTATATAATATAACTGGTTAAACTAATCAAATACACTAAATTGTACTAAGATGATTGGTACATAGTTAATAAACTGGAAGGATGATAAAGTATGAAAGAACAAACTTTTACAATTACAGCGGAAACTGGTGTACACGCTCGTCCAGCTACTTTACTAGTTAATAAAGCTGGCCAATTTGAGTCAGAAGTAGAAGCAACTTACAATGATAAAACAGTAAACCTTAAATCCATTATGGGAGTTATGTCTCTAGGAATTCCAAAAGGGGCAGAAGTTAAAATAACAGTAAATGGCAGTGACGAAGAAGACGCATTAAATGGTGTTGCTGAAGTGATAAAGGAACATTTAGGCGAATAGCAGTAACTAAAAGCTAGAGGAGGCCCTCTAGCTTTTAAAATTTTTTGGAAAAGATTGTTCAAACAGTTGAGCTACCTTGATCTTTTGTTTTTTGAACAAACACTTATAAGCATTTAATCAATAATATTTTTCTTTATAGTATTTGTCTTCTAATTCTGTTAAAGTGTGATAAGCTCTTTGATTGAATTCAGTATCCTTACTACATAGCTTTTCTTTATATATTTCCACAGCATCGCGTAAGGACTTATTGTATTCAGGAATAGCACCATCGTAAGGGTGAACTGCTGGTTTCTTAACATTCATTTTTTCATGTGGGGCTAATGCTTTACGTTCATGAAAAAACACCCCTTCTACCTCTCCAGGATGGTGAATATCTCCTTGCATGGGATGCTTGAGTACTGCGAGTACTTCAATAAGGTAGCGATTGCCCCGGTCTTCTTTGACCTTTCCTATGTAGGTACCAGAGTTATAATGTGCTTTTACATTGGCTCCAATTTCAACTTCTGCCATCGTAAAACCTCCTTTTATTCTATTTTGCCAAAAATGTCACAGATTAGCGAACATTTAGCTATGTCTGTATCGAATCAAATTATGATTTGTTATACTATGATAAAGGACGTGAGATTGATGATGCCATTTCTTTATTTTCCAGAAGATAAGTCGGAATATATTCCAGCAATTATTTCTTTAGCCATCTTCATGATTGCTGCTGGAGTTGTTATGTACTTAATCTATAAAAAATCAAAAAAAGATGAAAAATCATTTAATGAAAGATACAATGATCAACTAAATAGTAACTCTGACAAAGAAAAAAATCCCCTTTAAAAGGGGTTTTTTGTTTGTGAATATTAAATTTTCCTTTTCTCTGTTGAGTTGGAGAAATATGCATAATGAAGTGCTTATAATCCGCCGTAGATCGCTTATAGACTTGGATAGCACGTTTTTACGTAATGTGCTTTGCCGTTAATATGCCAAAAAATATATGCTGGTGTTGTTTCGTCTATATAATCTTTTTGTACGTTTATCCTTTTGTAAGTTGTAAATACTAACAGAAAGTAGATGAAAAGGAGTTCATTTTATGAGACTTTTTATCATAGTATTTATTTTACTCTTGGCCTCCTGTCAAAGTAATCCAGACAAAACAAGAGAAGTCGAAATGTATAATGCTGATGGCGACTTAGTCGGTAATGCAAAGATAAGCGAAAAACCGGATGGAGTAAGTATTAAATTAAAGTTAGAGGGTTTATCCCCTGGATTTCATGGTATCCATGTACATGAATATCCTTCTTGCAAGGGGCCTGATTTTAAGAGTGCTGGCAGTCACTTTAATCCCGAGGGAAAAGAGCATGGTTTAATGCATCCCGAAGGATCTCATTTAGGTGATTTACCAAATATTGAGGCGGACGCAGGAGGACTGGTTGATGCTGAATTGATGCTAGCTGGCGCTACTTTATCTGAAGGAAAGAAATCGATTTTAACCGGGGAAGGAACTTCGCTTGTTGTAGACGAAGGTAAAGATGATGGAGTAAGTCAACCTGCGGGTGATACAGGTCCCAGGATAATCTGTGGGGAAATTAAAACAAATCCGGACTCCAAAGATAACTCAGGATCACCAACAGATCCCACTCAACTTAATGAGAAGCAAGAAGAGTAATATACAGCCACCATGAACAATTCCATGGTGGCTAAGATTATTTGGATTGTATTGCCTTAATTAATCGGTTAACTCCTTCTTCTAATGTAGCTTTAGGGCAGGCGATGTTCATTCGCATAAACTGATTTCCTTCTACTCCATAGGAAGCTCCTGGGTTCAGACCAACTTTGGCTTCTGTGATCATAAATGCCTTTAATTCGTCTGTATTCATGTTCAAATCACTGCAATCAATCCATAGTAGGTAAGTACCTTCTGTTTGAACTACTTTCAATCCAGTTTTATGTTTATTTAACATTTCAACTACATAGTTTTTATTTCTCTCTAAAATCTCCAGTAATTCATCCAGCCATTGCTCTCCATGTAAATATGCTGCTTCCAAGGCTACATTTCCCATCGTGTTCAACATGCCAAGCCCTTGGTTGCTGAAGCATTTATCTATTTTTTCGCGCATTTCCTTATTTGCAGTAACAATATATGATGCTTGTAAACCTGCTAAGTTAAATGTTTTACTCGGCGCCATACAGGTGATGGTCCTGTCTGCTATCTTTTCTGATATAGAAGCAAATGGTATATGCTTATTTCCGGATAAAGTTAGATCCCCATGTATCTCGTCAGCAATGCAGATAACGTCATGTTTAATACAAAGATCTGCGATGCGTTCCAGCTCTTCTCGAGACCAAACTCTACCTACTGGATTATGTGGCGAACAGAGAATAAGTGCTTTTGCTCCTTGCTTCATTTTTTCTTCCAGGTCCTCAAAGTCAATGGTATAATAATTATTTTTATAACTAAGCGGGTTTTTAACTAGTTGCCTGTCATGACTATTTACAACGTTGAAAAAAGGAGTGTAGACAGGTGTCTGAATAATTACCTTGTCACCCGGGTTTGTAAGAGCCTGTATTGCCATATGTAAGCTTGTTACTACTCCTGGACTAAATGATAGCCATTCATCATTAATTGTCCAATTGTGGCGCTTATGTAACCAATTTACAATAGAATCTTTTACGTCTTGATCCACTGCTGTGTAACCAAAAACGCCGTGCTCTGCCCTGTTCGCTAGAGCATCTAATACTTGCTGTGGGGCTTTGAAATCCATATCTGCTACCCACATTGGTAACACTTCATCTGTGTTAAATACTGCCTTTCGCATATCCCATTTTACTGACCGAGTATTCAATCTGTCTTGAATCATATCAAATAAACTCATCATTTCACCTCATAACACTTTATTTTATTCTATTATAACAAAGATTATTGTTATCGAGTGATTGTAGAACTTGTCTCGTAATTTTATTTTAAGTATAAAAAAAAGCAAAGCGCTTAGCGCTTTGCCTACAGGGGGAATACGAGAAAGTCTTACAGTTATAGTTATACCCACCATAAAGATTATATAAACGTGAAAGGGTAAAATTTATTAAAATTCGTTTCTAATTCCTATTTATTTAAACGCTTTTCCAGTTCTTCTTTCTCTTGCTCATATCCTGCTTTTCCTAATAGAGCAAACATATTTACTTTGTATGCTTCTACACCTGGTTGATCAAATGGGTTTACACCAAGTAGATAACCACTGATCGCGCATGATTTTTCAAAGAAATACACAAGGTAACCAAATGTGTAGGCATCCAATGCAGGAATTTCCAGAACCAAGTTTGGTACATTGCCGTCTGTATGTGCTAATAATGTACCCTGAAATGCTTTATTATTTATTTCATGAATAGATTTTCCGGCGAGATAGTTTAAACCATCAAGATTGTCTTCATCTTCTTCTATGAATACTTCCTTATTAGATTTATTTACATGCAATACTGTTTCAAAAATATCCCTTCTGCCATCCTGTACATATTGACCTAGTGAGTGTAAATCAGTTGAAAAGTTTGCGGAAGAGGGGTAGATACCCTTTTGATCTTTTCCTTCACTTTCACCGAATAGCTGTTTCCACCACTCTGCAAAATACTGGAGTTGTGGCTCATAATTAATCAGCATTTCTATTGTCTTTCCTTTATTATAAAGAATGTTTCGAATGGCTGCATATTGATATGCAGGGTTGTTTGCAAGAGTTGGAGTAGCCAAGTCTTTCATTGCAGATTGAGCTCCGTTCATTATCTGATCAATTGATATACCGCCAACAGCAATTGGAAGCAATCCTACTGCGGTAAGAACGGAATAGCGACCGCCTACATCATCAGGGATAACAAAAGTCTCGAAGCCGGATTGATCAGCCAATGTCTTTAATGCACCTTTTTTCTTGTCGGTGGTAGCATAGATACGTTTACTTGCTTCTTCTTTTCCATATTTTTCTTCCAAATGTTTCTTAAAGATACGGAATGCAATCGCGGGCTCTGTAGTTGTCCCACTCTTGGATATGACATTAATAGAAACATCTTTTCCTTCTAGAATATCAAATAACTCTGAGATATAAGAAGAACTCATATGGTTACCAACAAAAATAATTTGGGGAGCGTTTCTCTGCTCCTTTGCTAAAAGGTTTTGAAAAGAGTGTGTTAGCATATCAAGAGCTGCTCTTGCCCCTAAGTAGGATCCACCAATTCCAATTACAAGTAATACATCTGAATCGTTTCTGATTTTCTCTGCACAGGCTTTAATTCGGGCAAACTCCTCTTGGTCATACGTTTCCGGTAAATCAACCCATCCTAGGAAATCATTACCTGCGCCTGTTTTTTCATGTAAATTATAATGTGCTTTTTCAACAAACTCAGTTAAATTATTTATTTCCTCTTCATTGAAAAAAGGTAAAGCATTTTCATATTTAAAAGAAATATGTGTCATTTATTAGCCTCCTGTTCTATACATGATTTGTATATAATGTAACTTTACCCAAGTAAATCATCGAAAGCAAGAAAGAAATAGTATATAATGAGATATTTTGCAGAAGCTACGATAGAGGAAAATTATAAAGGAGGTATATGTATGAATGGAATTCAACGCACCGCTTTAGCGCTTACTATTATTGGCGCAGTTAACTGGGGACTGATTGGCTTATTTCAATTTGATTTAGTTGCAGCACTGTTTGGAGGAGACCAGTCTGCTGGCTTTGCCCGGATTATTTATACATTGGTAGGGATTAGTGGTTTAGTCTTAATTCCGCTTCTTTTCAAAACAGATGAAGCTTTTGCTGATCAGCGTGCTCCTAAAGGTGTAGACGGTTAAAACAATAGAGGCAAACTCATCAGAATTGGAGTTTGCCTCTGTTTATAGCTATTGAGCTTTATTATTTCTTAAATGAGTCATTTTTAGACTGTTCAATCCATTCTTCCAATTTATCTTTAAGTGTATTGAAGCCCGCTGTTTCACTTTCCTGTTGGGTTTTTACTGATTGAGTTTTTTTAGGGTTAACGGGTTTTGCCGGTGCTTCCTCAGTAGCACGAATAGAGAGGGAGACTTTATTCTTTTCTTCATCGACATTAAGAACTTTTACCTTAACTTCATCTCCAATGGATAAATGTTCATTAATATCTTTTACAAACCCATGAGTTACTTCTGAGATATGAACTAATCCCTGCGTTTCTTCGTCTAATGCAACAAAAGCACCATATGGTTGAATTCCTGTCACTTTACCTTCTAAAATTTGACCTGTCTCAAATTTACTTGTCATGCTGAACAACTCCTAATATATTCGATTCTTTTTACACAATACAACATTTTAGCATAATTTTGATTGAGAAGCAAAGAATACTAAGAAAAGTAGAGGAAAGGAAGAGATAAATGATTCCTTTGGATTCACGAGTTGAGAACAGGATTTATCCCCTGTATGTATTGGAAGAGCTTCTCAAACCAGAGGGCTATGTGATTGCATCGAATTGGGATTATGATAACGGCCATTTTGATTTGAAAATCGACGATGAAGGAAAATATTATTATTTAAGAATTCCATTTTACGCTGTTGCTGGTTCATTGGATTACCCAGGAGTGACTGTTCGTGTAGAAAAGCCTTTTTTACTTGCTCATCAATATGAAAAAGGAATTGATGAAGATAGTAGGGGTGGTGCATTTCAGGGTGCATTTAACCAATTCCAGCCACCGATAGATGCTGATGCACATGTTCCAGACGATTATGTTGCAATAGGTAAACAACTTGTAGAGAAATTAGAGCAGTTAGTTATCCCAGAAGGTTAACGAAATAAGCAAATCTTCTTTTTGCAACAGGAAGTCTGGCGCTGGGTTCATCAAGTATTCGTTATTTCGAATGACACCAATTAAGATGTGTCGCTCGGCATTATAATCTAAAAGAACACTCTTAAACGTTTTCCCTATGTCAGTTTCCGACAATGGAATGTGGCAAAATTGCTGGCTTGCCAGTAAACGAATAATATCTTCAAATGGAGTTGCATTGTTGGCGTGATAAAGCTCATGATAAAACAGTGCACTCATAAAATCGTTTGATCTGATAATAGTATTTGCGCCCGCACGCAATGCATTTTCAATTTGGATTTTTGATAGTATTTCGGAAATAATGGGAATTTTTGGGTTATTTCCCCTTACAGTTACAATTGTCAAAATAGTAGAGTTATCGGCTTTCTTTTCATCATCAGAAAAGTCTGAGGATATTAATACACACTTGGCTGTAGTTATATTAGCCTTTCTAAGCGTATTATCCTCTGTTGGATTTCCGTGAAGAAAATGGACAGGATAATCCTTATAGTTTAGATAGTCCAATGTTTGGTCAATTAAAACTATTTCCTGGTAGGCATTCCTTTTTGTAATATGCTCGATAATTTGCCTTGTTCGTTCATTCCAACCTATTATAATTATGTGATTATTTCCCTTAAAAGCAATTTTACCGGTAGTTAAATCCTGTTCATGTCTAAGTGTTGATGCAGAAAATGACGTAATATAAAATGCGATTAATCCTCCGCCGGAAAGGATTAAAAGCATTGCAAGCAGTTTTCCTGGAACGCTCATGGGAACTAAATCGCCATATCCTACAGTCGCCCCAGTGACAATAGCCCACCATATACCATCAAATAAGGTGGGAAATTGAGCTGGCTCAATAATATGAATAACCAAGCCGAATAAAAATAAGAGAAAGAGAACACTCAAAAGGACCCTGATGAGTAAAGGAATTCGTAAATATAGTTGTCTGACTAATCGTATGCTCATATACAAACTCACCTTTTTATAAGAATAATAAAATCATACTTATTTCAGTATGGGCAATGTTTTGCCATACTTATACAACAAGGCTGTCACAAATAATGTGACAGCCTTGTTAAAAAGATAAGATTGTATAAATTTTTTACCCTTCAACTCTGGTTTGAACGTTCTAGTGTCAGTTTCGATGGGACGAGTAATCGTAGTCCCAGTCCAGGTACACAGGCGTTGCCAAAGGATTGGGCGATCTCACTCTGTCTTACTTACTTGCAAGGCGCTTTCGCTTTTATTTATTTAGTTCATCTTTTAAGCTAACATAAACGTCTTCCCAAAAATCAGTATTATCTCTAAATGATTTTGTAATGAAAAAAAGCATTTCTTTGAATTTTTCTTTAAAATCTTCTGCATCTTCCTGTGGTAGAGCTTCTTTGGAATGGTCCACAAACTGCTGGACTTTTTGTGCTCTTGGCCCCCATTTGGCTACTTCATTACCATCTGGATCAAGGAAAATGAAAATAGGAATTGAGCGTGATTTTCCATTCGTCAGATATTGATCCATTAGTTCGAGATTTTGGTCTCTTAACAACATACGAACATCCATGTTAGCTGCTTCCGATAATCGAAGTAGAATGGGGATGTTTAACATAGCGTCACCACACCAGTCTTCTGTGAGAACTATCACACGCAAATTCTTCTCTTTTAAGGTATCGAAAAAAGCTTGATCCCCGGGTAATTGAAATTTATCATATATGTGTAAAAGATTCTCTTTATGTGTTTGCATGGATTCAATATAGTCATCCGGTGAAATTCCCTTCATAAACCAATCATTTAGTTCCATAGACATTAGCTCCTTTTTAGTTAGTCTTGTGATAAAGTGTATCGATTATAGAAGTTTTCGTAAACAAAAGTGCTCTTGAGGATTATTTTTGCTATGATTAAAAAGAATTCATTTTGAGGAGGAATAGTTATGGTTAAAGCTAATCAGGATTTTTTATTGGATTTATTACATACAGCTTCACCTTCAAGTAATGAAGTTGCTATTCAAAAGAAGTGGATAAACTATGTAAAAACATTTGCTGATGAAATTCGTACAGATAATGCAGGCAATGCAATAGGTATTCTTAATCCGGATGCTGAGTTTAAAATCCTCTTAGCAGGGCATTGTGACGAGATCGCTCTTGTCATTAATCGTATTGATGAAGATGGTTTCTTATATTTTGATAAAATGGGAGGTATTAATCCTCAGGCAGCAGTTGGAATGAAAGTAACTGTAATGGGTGAAGATACAACGGTGACTGGTGTCATTGGTGTAAATGCCCAACATCATGGAGGAATAAAAAAGGATTTTGACTTAGAGGACTTGTTTATTGATTGCGGTTATAAAACGAAAGGGGAAGCAGAGGATCACATTCAGATTGGCGACTTGGCTGTTTACAAAACAGAACCGGAAATATTATCTGACCGGTACATTTCAGGTCGGGGATTGGATAATCGTACAGGGTCATTCATAGTTGCTGAAGTTTTGAAAAAACTTGCCGAGAGAGGTTGCACTGTAGGGGTTTATGCAGCAAGCACAGTAAATGAAGAAACGAATATGGGTGGTGCTTATTTTGCTGCAGCAGGAATTGAACCTACAATGGCAATTGCTTGTGATGTAACTTTTGCAACAGATTATCCAGGAGTTAACAAAAATAAACATGGCGATATTCGTTTGGAAAAAGGCCCTGTTTTTGCTAAAGGAGCACCAATTAACCGAAAGATTAATAAATTGTTGGAGCAAACTGCGAAGAAGTTACAAATGGCTGTTCAATACGAATTAACACCAAGAATGACTGGAACAGATGCAGATAAAATGCGATTAACCGGCAAAGGTGTACCTGTATCTCTTGTTTCACTGCCATTACGATATATGCATTCTCCAGTGGAAACAGCGAGTCTAAAGGATATTGATGAAGAGATTGAACTATTGGTTGAAATGATTGCAAACTTGACCGGCGAAGAAAATTTAAATCCATTGGAAGACTAATGTTAATAAAATCAGGACCAGCAGACGAATTGTTTGCTGGTTTTTTTAGGTGTAAGTGATAAAAAATGTATGTTTATCATGATCATACATGCTTAAGCTAATATATATTTGGAGAGGGAAATATTACCATGAATTTATTCGTCGATGTTAAAAATAAGTCTTAATGCTTGTTTATTATTACTGAAACTATACAAATAGTACTATTTTTACAAAAATAGTAAAATCTGTAAGGGTTTTATTTTGTTTTACTAGGAATAATCTATCATTTTTATATTTTTTCATTAATTATTTTTCTTGAAATACTTTATAAGGACTGGTATAGCACCATTTTAAAGAAGTGTGTAAATAAATTGGGTATTTTTAACCTGAGTTAGAATTGGAAAATAAGTTACTTTTTAATCAATTTAGAATATTCAATATTTTAACGACAGTATTCGACAAATTCTCTGTTCATTTATGCTTATACTGGTTTTAACAACATAGATTTCGCAAACAGCAACCCTGCAACTGTGAACCTTAAAAAGTTTAGGAAAGGAGGATGAGGTGCTTGTAAATGGTTCCAGATTTCACCTAAAGAGGAATGGTGTCTTTTAACTAAAAGGAGGGAATGTATTGACTACGAAAAAGAAACGTCGAACGAAGCTGTTTAGTTTAACTGCAACGTTTATTATGGCGGTTTCCCTTATTACACCTGGAGTGAGTCATGCAGAATCAAAAGGTGAACTGTTTCAATCCGTGTACGGCGAAAAAAATGCTCCACAAGTAAAAATGAGTGATCGGCTTAAGACTGCCTTTAAAAAGGACGATAGGGTAACTTTTTTGGTGAAGTTTAAAGACAAAGCAGATACTCAAAAGGCGGCTGAGGCTGCAAAGAAGACAGCTGAGGAGAAAAAGCTTACTTCGACCAAGACGGAGCTGATGCAAAGGTCAGTTGTTGTGTCTGAATTAAAAGCCACTTCTATAGAATCTCAACAAGACGTAAAAGCTTATTTACAACAAGAAAAGAAAAATGGCAAGGTTGATAGCTTTAACTCCTACTACATTGTTAATGGGATGGCGGTAACTGCAACAAAAGAAGTCGCTGAAAAACTGTCTTCATTCGCAGAGGTTGAAAAGATCCTACCGAATGAAAAAAGAGAACTTTTTACCACAGTGACAAAAGATGCTAAAGCACCTAAATCTGAGATTGCAAATGTAGAATGGAATGTGGAAAGAGTTGGAGCCCCACAGGTCTGGGAAATGGGGATTGACGGAACAGGTACAGTGGTCGCAAGCATTGATACTGGCGTTCAGTGGGATCACCCTGCTTTAAAGGAAAAATATCGTGGTTACGATTCAGCTACTGGAGAAGTAACACATGATTATAATTGGTTCGATGCAACAGCAGGGCAAGGAGAAGCCTACGATGATCAAGGTCATGGAACACATGTAACAGGTACAATGGTTGGAAGTGAACCTGATGGCTCAAACCAAGTGGGGGTAGCACCAGGCGCTAAATGGATAGCAGTAAAAGCATTTACAGCGGACGGTGGAACAGATGTAGATTTGCTTGAGGCTGCTGAATGGATCCTTGCCCCGAAGGACGGAGAAGGAAATGCACGTGTTGATATGGCCCCGGATGTCGTTAATAACTCTTGGGGTGGCGGTCCGGGTTTGGATGAATGGTATAGAGATGTTGTTATAAATTGGCGAGCAGCTCAGATTTTCCCGGAGTTCTCTGCTGGTAACACGACATTATTCAATCCAGGAGGACCTGGTTCTGTTGCTGTACCTGCAAATTATCCTGAGTCCTTTGCAACTGGAGCAACTGATATAAATGACACAGTTGCAGAATTTTCTCTACGCGGTCCGTCACCATATGATGAAGTAAAACCCGATATTTCCGCTCCGGGAGTTAACATTCGTTCTTCTGTACCTGGAAGTGGATATGAAGGTGGCTGGAATGGAACTTCTATGTCTGGTCCAGCTGTTTCAGCGGTTGTAGCTTTAATGAAGCAGGCTGATTCCAGCTTATCTGTTGATGAATTGGAAGAAGTGCTGTTGAACACTGCTAACCCATTGACAGACGAAGAGTATCCTGACTCTCCCAACAATGGATATGGGTATGGACTAGTGAACGCATTTGATGCAGTATCTTCTTTAGTGTCAGGATTAGGAACAGTCGAAGGCCAGGTTACAAAAGAGGGTGAAGATAATGAAGCACCTACTTTTGTACATGAAAGCCCATCCGAGACTTATGCAGGAATGGATTTAGAGTTAGAAATTGAAGTTGCTGACAATATTAGTGTTTCATCTGTAGAGGTAAATTACCAAGATAGTAATGGAGAAGATCATGTAATAGAAGCTGGTCGTATCTCTGGGGACTATAAGCAAGGTAATTATGCTGTTACTATACCTGGCGAGCATATCGATGGAGAAGCAATCACTTATTCATGGAAAATCAATGATTTTGGTAACAATGAAGTGATTAGTGAATCCTTCGAAGTAACCGTCTTGCCTGGAATAACCGTTGGCTATACGCACGATTTTGAAAGCACACCGGTTGGCTGGACGTCATTTGGCGAAAATAACAGCTGGGAGTGGGGTGCACCAGAATCCGGTCCCGAAAGTGCCGCATCCGGGGAGAAGCTATATGCAACTAATTTAGCTGGGGCATATGATAGTGATGCAAATGCGACACTCGTTATGCCACCAATTGATTTACCAGAAGAAGGGAACACTTATTTACAATTTAAGCAATGGCATGAGTTGGAAATGTACGCTTCCGGACGAGCATACGATTTTGGCCATGTTTTTATATCAACAGATAAAAGTGAATGGACTCAATTGATGAGAGTACAAGGAGAGTCCAATGAATGGATAGATGGAGAAGTTGATTTGTCTGAATACCGTGGGCAACGAATTTATATAGGCTTCAATATAACTTCAGACGGAAGTGTTACAAGAGAAGGGTGGTATATTGATGATGTAGCATTGACTGACGAATCGAGCAGTCCGAGCAGTTCACTTGCACTAAATAAGGGGAAAGGAAATAGCAAAGATAAAGGCAAAGCTAAGAAACAATCTAAAGGTAACGTAGGGCTTGGTGTGATTAAGAGTAAGGAAAAAGCCTCCAAAAAAGAGAAGGTTGATCCGGCGAAAATAAAACCAATTCAACCACTAAAAGAAAAATCACCAATTGAAAGTGAAGAGATTAATCCATTGCTTTTACCAATTGGGGCAAAAGTAAGCGTGCTTGAAAGTGGACGTTCCGTAAATACGGATCCTAAAAATGGATACTATAACTTGCTGCACGCAGCAGGAGACTTCACCTTAAAAGCAGAATCTTATGGATTTGAATCGAAAGAGAAAAATGTAGAGATTGAAAATGACCAAACAAAACAAATTGACTTTACACTGGAAGAAATTGAACAATACGTTATAAATGGAAAAGTTACAGATGAAACAACAAACGAACCTGTAGATGGCGCGACCGTGATGATTGTAGAGGATGCAAATATTACTCCTGTGCAAACAGATGAAGATGGGAGCTATTCACTAACTGCTTATAAAGGTCAGTACACATTAAAAATACTTGCCAGCGGATACCATCCGAAAGAGGTGCAAGTCGACCTGCAAGAAGATATCACGAAAGATATCCAGTTGGAGCCATTTTACACGGTTCCTGGTGGAGAAATCGGTTACGATGATGGTACAGCAGAAAACGCCAGGGCATTTTATGATGCTAACAATGGCTGGGCAGTGAAGATGTCCTTACCAGAAGGGAAAGACACAGCAGTCGTGACAGAGGGAGTGTTTAAATTCTGGGACGAAGAGTTTCCTTCTCCTGGTGGTACTGCATTTGCAGTAGAAGTGTGGGATGCCTCAGGCGCAGACGGAAAGCCCGGTAAGAAAATAGCAGGACCAATTTCTGCAGAAGCTATTAGAGATAATAGTGAATGGACTGTCATTGATTTAAGGGAGCATAGTATAACCGTAAACGATGATTTCTATATGGTTTATATTCAAACACAGCCTAACACCGGTGCTCCGGGATTAGGTACTGATGAAAGTAGTCCAAATGCGGAAAGAAGTTATCAACTGGTAGGAGGCGCATGGTCTAAATCACCAGCAAATGAAGGAAACTACATGATAAGAGCAAGAGTAGCCTATGAAGCAGTTGATCCGGTAATTACTACTCCGGAAGAAGATGTTATCACCAACGAAAAAGAGATAACGATTAAAGGTACTGCTTCACCTACTACTACCGTGCAACTTTGGAACAATGGAGAAGAAGTAGGCGACGCCGAAGTTGGAGATGATGGGGAATTTGCCATTCCTACAGAATTAACGGAAGGAGTAAATGAATTCCAAGCTATATCCCTTTTGGAAGGAACGCCTGTTGGAGAGTCTTCCAAAGTGAAGGTAACGTTGGATACAAAAGCTCCTCAATTGACCATTGCTTCGCCGGTAAATGGTGAAAAAACAAACCGGGAAACAGTTACCGTAGAAGGAACCATAGATGACCCAAATCTTGCTACTGTTAAGGTTAATGGTCAAAAAGCTACTGTAGCTGACGGCAAGTATTCAAAGCGAATTATTCTAGAAAATGGAAAGAACACAATAAAAGTTGTGGCAAAGGATTTAGCCGGAAATAAGTCCAAAGATAAAGTAACTATTGATGTAAACTACACGAAGCCTGTGATTGAAAACCTCACACCAACGGAAGATAAACATATAAAAGCAGGACAGAGTGTGAAAATTGAATTTGACAGTGAGCCAGGGCGCAAGGCGACATTCTTTATTCATATGCCACTCACGAACGCAAGAAGTCAAATTTCTAATGCGACAGAGCTTCCAATGATGGAAATGGAAGATGGACATTATGTAGGATATTGGACAGCCCCTAGTAATTTAAAAGCTGAAGGTGGCGTGATTGAAGTCAAGATTACAGATACCTACGGCAATGAATCTCGTAAACAGGCAAAAGGAAAGCTATTCATAAACATGGATGAATAAGAACTAATTATAGAAGAGGTGCAGAACATGATTCTGCACCTTATTTTTGTTAAAATCTAATAAAATGGTATTCTATCAAGCAAAGATATTGCAAAATCTACATAACGATGTATAATGAAAGTGACAATAAAATAATCGATTCCATCTTCGGGGCAGGGTGAAATTCCCGACCGACGGTAAGGAGCCATGCTCTAAGTCCGTGACCTGCAAAGCTATTCTTGCTTTGTGGCTGATCTGGTGCAATTCCAGAACCGACAGTTACAGTCTGGATGGGAGAAGATGTCGAACCTGAACCAGGTGCACGTAGCGCCTTGTTTTTCCTATGTATTCAAAACCCTAAAGCCCCGATTAGGCAGGCTTTAGGGTTTATTTATGCAGGATAATGGGTGATCCTTCATCACGAGATAGGAATCGATTAAGATGGAGGAGGAGAAGATGATGGAAAATAAGAATTACTCATCATCACGTTTATTAAAGCTAATTATATTATCATTGCTTGGGACTATTTCACTTGTATTATTTTTCTTGAATTTCCCACTGCCTTTTTTGCCGAGTTATTTAAAGATTGACTTTAGTGATGTGCCAGCCTTAATGGCCTCACTCATTTTCTCACCAATAGCAGGAGTCATCGTAGTAGCAATTAAAAATATTTTATATTTGGCTATTTCTGGAGCAGGAGATCCAATTGGAGTTGCTGCTAATTTCCTCGCAGGAGCTATGTTTGTTATCCCTGTATCACTGCTTTATCATCGCTTTAAAGGTGTAAAAAGCGTTGTTTCAGGATTAGTAACAGGAACCTTGATTATGGCAGTTGGAATGAGTGTGTTAAATTATTTCATTATCCTTCCAGCATATGGGAAATTTATGGGATGGGACATGACGGAACAATTTAAATGGTTTTCCGTATATGCAGGCGTTCTGCCATTTAATATAATTAAAGGGATAATTGTTGGTTTATTATTTGTCCCATTATTTATTAAGATGAGAAGCTGGATTGAGCAAAAACAAATGAAAACCGCAGCATAAAAATAACAAAGCAGGTTGTCTATTTAGACAGCCTGCTTTGTTATTTTAAATCTATACGAAATTAAATAAACTTGCATGTTACGTAGACTAAGTTTAACCTAACAATTTCCAGCGTCAAAAGGATTCATTGAGTTCTAACTTAATTCACAGTATAGATATACTGCGACGTAACTTGATACTATCGAAGACCACCTATCGCCATTGATTTCCATTCCAGATGAACGCTTTCCGCCGGCATGGCTTCAGCCGCTTCCTCCGCTACGCTCCGTGCAGGGTCTTCAGCTCATGCTATTCCGGCAGGAGTCGTCATCTTCCATTCCAATCAATTGGTACACAGCACATTCTGGGTGTATGCATACGCTATTTTTCTTCCTAGGTATAATAGTAAATAGTAGCGAAGGAAAAATACGGAGACTCCTGGGGGAGATGAGGCATCGGTGAGACCACGGAATGCGTTAATTAGGTTGGAAGGCTAAAGTCGCGACGTCCTGGGGCTGCGCATACTCGCCCCACCAAACCCCATTGTCGCAACGCCTTCATGACCAACATCGTGTTGGCCCGAGGCTCATCAGCCGCCCCCGGAAAGCGCAGTATTTTTCCGTAGCGGTGTTATTTAGCTATTTTATATTAATTGGAAAATAAGTATTCACTACGTCGCAGTTTACTCCAACTACACAGTAAATTCAATTATACATCTTGTTTATCCAATATTTGAGTTAGAATCCCGTTCCAAGTAATCATTGGTTTTCTTCTTCAACCAAGTTACGGGCAGTTGGCATTATTTCAAGCCGTTCTATAGGAATAGGTTTTCCTGATTTTTCGCTGTATCCATAAGTTCCCTTCTCTATCCTTTCAAGTGCATCCTTGATTTCCACAAGCCTATCCTCACGCACCATATTTAAACCAGCATCTCTTTCTTGTTCAAA
The DNA here is from genome assembly GCF_000725285.1 of Virgibacillus sp. SK37. GTDB lineage: Bacteria > Bacillota > Bacilli > Bacillales > Amphibacillaceae > Virgibacillus_Q. The sequence goes on along the minus strand of NZ_CP007161.1, from coordinate 2,458,528 downwards.
TTGTTCAGTAGCCATATCTGCTGGATGATTGTCATAATCTGCTAGCTCATTAATTGCATCGTTTGGACTGTCACCTTCATTATCACTTATTTTTGATTCGTTTTCTTTTTTCATTTCAAGTAATCTCTCTTTAAAATAATTTAGCTTTTCTGTATCTAAATGTTTGCTCATAAATACGCTATCTCCCTTCCATTCTAGTATTTACTTAGAAATAATACCGATGGTACACCGTGAGATACATAGTAAGTTTTTCTCTTCATCCATTATTTTAATTTGCCATACCATTGTTGATTTACCGATATGCAGGGGACTAGCTTCAGCTGTCACCAAACCTGATTTCTTACTCTTTATATGATTTGCGTTAATTTCGATACCAAATATTTGGAACTTCTCTGTATCAACATGAGCAAACGCACCAATACTGGCAGCTGTTTCAGCAAGTGCAGCATTTGCACCACCATGTAAATAACCCGCTGGCTGGTGTGTTCTCTCATCTACGGGCATTGTCATTTTCACTAGATTTTTATCCAGGGAAATTAGCTCGATGCCCAGAGCATTCATCAAGGTATTTTTAAAATCCATGTTTTTTTCTCCTCTTTTACAAGAATTTACTAATGAATAAAGATATCCCCAACAATAATCCATAAATGGTATTTGTCTTTCCAGTAGCAGCCATGGCAGGCATCATTTCTATCGGTTTTGTTTTGCCTTTATACTGTTGAATTACACTCCATGCTTTGAAAATAGCAAGAAAGCTAATGATGGACCAGACAGGCAGAATACCCGTGATAATTAGGATTCCAGTTAAAATAAAAGCTATTGCAAATAAACAGGCAAGAAATAGAATTGCTTTCTTCCTGCCTAATAGAATAGCAATTGTTTTTCTGCCATTTTCCTTGTCTCCATCAAGATCACGGATGTTATTTGCTAGTAAGATAGTACCTATAAAAATGGCGATAGGTACGGATACCCAAATAACGGAGGAGTTCATTGTCAGTGTTTGAATGTAATAACTTATTCCGATAATAACTGTCCCCATAAAAAAACCTGCAAAGAGTTCCCCAAATGGGGTGTAGGCTATCGGCAAAGGTCCACCTGTATATAAATAGCCGAAAAGCATGCAGATTAAACCAATAACGGCGATCCACCAACTTGAATGAATACATATGTAAATACCTAAAAGAATGGCAATCCCGAAAAAAAGAAAAGCTATGTTTAATACTGTTTTAGGTTTAATACCATCTCTTACAATAGTTCCTCCGATACCGACTGAATGTTCCGTATCAAGTCCTCGTGCATGGTCATAATACTCATTAAACATATTTGTTGCCGATTGGATCAAAATAGAGGCCAGAAGCATTGCCATAAAGATGGTAAACCGGAAAGCTCCGTCTGTAAAAGCCAGCATAGAGCCAACAAATACCGGGATAAATGAAGCTGTTAATGTATGTGGCCTTAATAGTCGCCACCATATTTGAAAGCCGTCTTTCTCATTCATTGCGCTTTTAATATCTGTTTTTTGCATGTAGGTTCCTCCTGATTGGCTCAATATCATATCAATGATAGGCAAATTGACAAAGAGTGTCAATAATCGGGTTTGATTTCCTTGAGAAACATTGCGAAAGAGAATAAAATAAGATGTGGAAGTCTGCCATCGGAGGATAATGGAGGTTTATATACATGATAGAAATAATGGAAGAACAACTAGAAAAAATAATAGATGAAGCCATCCCTAATATAAATACGGCGGATGATTATCAGTTAATAAGTATAACGAAACAAGTAAATAAAATAAATCCACTTCATTTTTTTCATGCGGCGAGTTATACAAAAAGAGATCGGGTTTTTTGGTCAAGTACGCAGGATAACTTCTTTATAGTAGGTGTTGGAAATGCGGCACAACTAAGAGTAGAAGGGTTATCTTCCCGGAATGTTGAAAAGAAATGGAGAGAATTACTGAATAAGGCGATTATATATAATGACAGTAAGGTGGATGGGGCAGGAATTGTCGCATTAGGGGGAATGTCTTTTGATCCAAAAAAAGAAAGAACTCCACTATGGAAGAATTTCAGTGATAGCCAATTTACTGTTCCGGAATTTTTGCTGACTCAAAACAATGGAGCCAGCTATTATACTATAAACATTTTGGTGAGGAAGGGAGACCATGCTGAGGAAGTTGCAAACGAAATTAGAAGCATGGAGGAAATCCTTTTTTCTAAAACAGCACTTCCTGTAACGGATGTAACTATCATGAACAGGTATGAGGTTGCTCCCGAAAAATGGAAGGAAGCAGTTGAACTTGCGACTAGGGAAATCGGTAAAGGAAGTGCTAGTAAAATTGTGTTAGCTAGAGAGATCCGATTGAAATTGAACAAGTCTGTGAACATTGCTTCTGTATTGGAAAAACTGTTGCACACCCAACCAAACAGTTATATTTTCGCTTTTGAGAAAGGAGAGGACTGTTTTGTAGGAGCGACTCCAGAAAGGCTTGTAAAGCTTAATAAACGAGAATTGCTTTCTACATGTTTGGCAGGAACGGCTCCAAGAGGTAAAAATAAAAAAGAAGACAAAGAGATCAGCGAAAATTTGCTTCATGATGAAAAAAACAGGCAAGAGCATGAATTCGTAGTGCAAATGATTAAGCAAGCAATTTCACATTATTGTAAAGATATAAACATTCCGGAAAAACCAGTCATTTATCCATTGAAAAATCTGCAGCACCTTTATACTCCAGTTACTGCTACGTTGATGGGTCATCATAGCATTTTTGATATAATAGAACAACTCCATCCTACTCCTGCACTAGGAGGAACTCCAAGGGAAGAGTCGCTTGCGTTTATTAGGGAAAATGAATTGCTTGATCGAGGGTGGTATGGAGCTCCTGTTGGCTGGCTGGATAGCAATGGGAGTGGAGAGTTTGCTGTCGCTATTCGTTCAGGATTAATTCAAGATGATGAAGCCTCCTTGTTTGCCGGCTGTGGAGTAGTCAAAAATTCAGATCCAGAGAAGGAATATGAGGAAACAAATATTAAATTTTTACCGATGCTGTCTGTTTTAGGAGGATGAACATGGACCATATAGAAACATTGACACGGTACACGGCGAATTTTATCGATGAACTTAGCAAGAATGGGGTTACCGATGCGGTTATATCACCAGGCTCCCGATCAACCCCTCTTGCCTATATGTTGGCGGAACATAAGATGATTAAGGAATGGGTCATTCTGGATGAACGTTCAGCTGCTTTTTTTGCGTTGGGTTTGGCTAAGAAAACAAAGAGACCAGTAGTTATTGTCTGTACATCAGGAACAGCGGCAGCTAATTACTTTCCGGCCATCGTGGAGGCTTACTACAGTAGAGTCCCACTTATTGTGCTTACTGCCGACCGCCCACATGAATTGAGGGATGTAGGGGCTCCGCAGGCAATTGAGCAGATGAAGCTGTATGGTGATTATGTCAAATGGTTTCATGAAATGGCTTTACCGGAAGCGAGCCCCAAAATGCTTTATTACGCGAGGAGTAAGGCAGCCAGGGCAAGTCATATTGCTAACCAAGGGAATGCAGGCCCTGTTCATCTGAATTTTCCATTCCGAGAACCGTTATTGCCGAACCTATCCATCGATGATTTATGGGGGAATCAATATACGCAGTCAACTGCCCCTATGATGGAAGGAAGCAAGTTGATTGACGAGAGTCAGGTTAGCCAGCTGTTAAAAAAGTTACAGGGCAGAGAAAGAGGTATGATTGTCTGTGGACCGCAAACAGAAGAGCGTTTGGCTGAAGCGATAACCGAACTTGCTGCCGCATGGAAGATTCCTGTTCTTGCAGATCCTTTATCACAGATACGAGCAGGCACGCATAACAAAGATATGGTTATTGAAGGTTATGATGCTTTTCTTAGAAATGAAGAAATCCGTGAACAACTGAAGCCAGATTTCATCATTCGTTTTGGAGCCATGCCTGTTTCAAAGGCATATCTTTTTTATGTCCAGCAACACGCAGACACACTACAAATTGTAGTTGATAACAACATTGGATTTCGTGAACCGGCAGGAAATCAAACGGAATTCGTTTTTAGTGATCCTGTTCAGTTCTGTGAGATTCTTACTGACCGAGTAGATGGCTCACAAAAACATGAGTATTGGACGACTATGTGGTTGGATAAAAACCGTATTGTCAAAAAGCAATTAACAATAGGTATAGAAGCTAATATTACTGAAGGAGAAGCAGTAAGAGGCCTGTTAGACGTTATACCTAATGAAAGTGTTTTGTATATCGGCAATAGTATGGCGGTAAGAGATTTGGATACGTTTTTCATGACCACGTCCAAAAAAGTCTCGGTGCTCGCTAATCGGGGTGCAAATGGAATTGATGGAATGATTTCGAGTGCAGTTGGAGCAGCAGCTACAAACTCCCCAGTTACGTTAGTTTTAGGAGATTTATCCTTCTACCACGATATGAATGGCTTGTTGGCAGCAAAACACTATAATCTAAACCTTACTATTTTATTAATTAATAACAATGGAGGAGGAATCTTTTCTTTTCTCCCACAAGCAAGCGACAAAAAACATTTTGAGGCTTTATTTGGTACTCCCGTAGATATAGACTTTAAACAGGCAATCCTCATGTATGGTGGTAAATATATGCAACCAGCGACCGAAGAGGAACTAAAAAAAGCGCTTGATGAGAGTTACCAGCATCAGGGACTCTCTGTTGTAGAGACTCGTACATCACGTGAGGCTAATATGAAATGGCACCAGGAAAAGTGGGCCGCTATTCAACAAGAAATTCTTGAGTCAGAGGAATGATTCCATTTGTATTATACAATTAAAGAGGATAAATATTGGTATGAAAAGCACGGTAAAATCGGTCCTCAAGTGGTTTTATTACATGGTTTTACGGGTAGTTCAAAAACATGGGGAAATTTTATCACAGCATGGCAAGGTCAGTTTCAATTTATTACCATTGATTTGCCTGGACACGGAAACACGAAGGTATCAAATGTTAAGACGATGAAAGAGTGCTGTGATGATATAAAAGCTCTTATAAATCATTTGGGAATAAGCCAATTTCATTTGATAGGCTATTCCATGGGAGGCCGCACAGCTCTATCATTTGTTATGTACTACCCGGAACTAGTTCAATCACTAATCCTTGAATCCGCATCTCCAGGTCTTTCTTCCAACGTGGAAAGAAAGGAACGGATGAAAAAAGATGAACAATTAGCAGCAAAGCTAGTTAATGAAGGGATAGAATCATTTGTTGACTTCTGGGAAAATGTGCCCCTATTTAATTCTCAGAAAGAACTGCCATTAAATATTAAATCAGCTATTAGGGAGGAACGCCTGGCACAATCACCCAATGGATTAGCAAAATCACTTAAAGGTATGGGCACAGGGAGTCAGCCCTCTTGGTGGAAGGAATTAACTAACATAGAATTACCTACCCTTCTATTAGTTGGTGAATTGGATGAAAAGTTTGTTCAATTAAATAAAAAAATGGCTGAATGCTTGCCGCATGCGCATTTTGAGATGGTAAATAAAACTGGTCATGCACTTCACGTGGAACAACCAGAGATTTTTGGTAAAATAGTAACTGAGTTCATTTTAGACAAGCATGAGTTAGAATAATTTCTACATACTAAGGAGGATTACCTATGACTGTTACATGGGAAAAAGTAAAAAACTATAATGAAATTATTTATGAAAAACATGATGGAGTAGCAAAGGTAACGATTAACCGTCCAGAAAAGCGTAATGCTTTTACTCCGCTAACCGTTAATGAAATGATTGATGCATTTGCCGATGCAAGAGATGATTCTTCTATTGGTGTCATCATTCTTGCCGGTGAAGGTGAAAAGGCGTTTTGCTCAGGTGGAGATCAATCTGTACGTGGACACGGCGGATATGTAGGCGATGACCAAGTTCCTAGATTAAATGTTCTTGACTTACAACGTCTAATTCGTACTATTCCAAAGCCTGTAATTGCTATGGTTTCCGGCTATGCCATTGGCGGCGGACATGTTTTGCATGTTGTTTGTGATTTGACCATTGCAGCAGATAATGCGATCTTTGGGCAGACAGGTCCTAAAGTAGGGAGCTTTGATGCAGGATATGGTGCTGGATATTTGGCACGTATGGTTGGGCATAAACGTGCAAGGGAGATCTGGTATTTGTGCCGCCAATATAATGCAGAAGAAGCGTATGAAATGGGTATGGTAAATAAAGTTGTTCCACTCGATAAACTAGAAGAGGAAACACTTCAATGGTGTGAGGAAATATTAGAAAAGTCACCAACAGCTTTACGTTTCCTCAAAGCTTCATTTAACGCAGACACAGATGGCTTGGCAGGCCTGCAGCAAATGGGCGGAGATGCAACACTTTTATACTATACAACAGAAGAAGCAAAAGAGGGCAGAGATGCATTCAAGGAGAAAAGAAAACCGGATTTCAAACAGTTCCCTCGTTTTCCGTGATTTAATGAAATTAGAGAAAACCTTTGCTATAAAGCAAAGGTTTTTTCCATGGTAGAAATTATGAAATTTTGGCTTTACTCATTTCCGCCACGTCATACATAGTTATAGGCACTTTCGCTTTTCTAATTACAAAAAGAAAAAAGGAGGTTTTTTATATGGAAGAGTTCATCCCACATTGGTTAAACAAACAGGCAAGTCTTTCGCCTTCTCAAGTTGCCATTGAAGAGCTGGATGGTTCTACTCTAACCTTTTTGCAATTGCAGGAAGAAAGTAGTACATATGCCAGAAAGCTCGCGAGCTGGGGAGTAACAGATGGAAGCCATGTTGGAATACTATCCACGAATTGCACGGAGATGGTAATCGCTATTCATGCGTTAAGTTATTTAGGAGCAGTAGTCGTGCTATTGAATACACGACTTACAACAGCAGAGCTAAACTTTCAACTAACAGACGCAGAGGTAGCATTTCTTTTAGCAGAACAGGATAAAATGGAACAAGCAAAAGAATTGCAAGTAGACAACTACAGGACCTTTTCGGATTTAACATCATTATCAGAAAAAAACATAGCATTATTCAAAGAAATTAAGTTAAGCAAAGCTTTTACGATTATCTATACATCTGGAACTACCGGCCATCCCAAGGGTGTGGTACATACTTATGGCAACCATTGGTGGAGCGCTATTGGTTCTGCATTAAACCTTGGGATTAATCCAACTGATAAATGGTTGGCTGCACTGCCAATTTTCCATGTTAGTGGTTTGTCGATTCTTATTCGTAGTGTCGTATATGGAATGCCCATTTTTCTGTTAAATAAATTTGACGCTGTCGTTGTTCATGAAGCAATTATGAAAAAAAATGTAACAATGGTCTCTGTTGTAACCATTATGCTTCAAGAATTGTTAAACCTTTTACAGGAAGATACATATCCTGAGTCATTTCGCTGTATGCTTTTAGGTGGTGGACCAGCTCCTGAACCGTTATTGCAAAAAGCAAAGGAGCGACAAATCCCTGTTTTTCAATCTTTTGGAATGACAGAAACGGCTTCACAAATTGTAACATTAAGTGCAAAAGATGCATTACAAAAAGTTGGCTCAGCAGGAAAACCCTTATTACCTGCCCAATTAAAAATTAATAATCCTAACGAACAAAATATAGGTGAAATTTTTGTTAAAGGCCCTATGGTTACAAAAGGCTATTTTAAAAATAAATATGCCACTGAAAAGGCATTTGTAGATGGCTGGCTTGCTACAGGGGATCTGGGATATCTTGATAGTGAAGGTTTCTTGTATGTTGTGGACAGAAGAACGGATTTAATCATTTCAGGAGGAGAAAATATTTACCCTTCTGAACTTGAAAGCATACTCTCTGGTATGGAGCAAATAAGAGAAATTGCTGTTATAGGTAAGAAAGACGTTACATGGGGAGAGGTCCCGGTTGCATTTATCGTAACAGAAGACGAAATGCTAAGTGCTGAGGAAGTATTAGCTTATGCGCAAAATCACTTAGCTAAATATAAATGGCCCAGAGAAGTGATTTTTGTAAGAGATTTGCCAAGAAATGCTTCAAATAAAATTGTTCGAAAAGATCTTTATTCTTATTTACCAGAAAAACAAGAGTTAAATGACAATGATTCTCAAAGTCATTGACTTCTAAGATAAAAGCAAATAGACTAGAGGTAGAGAAGTTTTAATACGTTTAGTTGATTCATCAAGGGAGTGATTCCATGCAAACTTTATCAGCAACTGATTTAACACTTGGTTATGGGGAAGATATTATTATAGATGACTTAAATATAACGATTCCCAAAGGGGAAATCACTGTGTTTATTGGCGGAAATGGGTGTGGGAAATCTACACTACTGCGTTCCCTTGCAAGGTTGTTGAAACCAAAAGTTGGAGAGGTAGTATTAGATGGCACTGATATTGCAAAAATGGGTACGAAGGAAGTCGCAAAAAAATTAGCCATTCTTCCACAAAGTCCTATAACTCCAGAAGGACTGACGGTCTATGAGCTTGTCAAACAAGGTAGACATCCGTACCGAGGTTTTCTTAAACAATGGTCTCCAGATGATGAGTCTGCTGTTAACCATGCTTTAACCTCTACCAACATGGTGCATTTGAAAGACAGGTCTGTTGATTCACTATCTGGCGGACAACGACAACGCGCATGGATTGCTATGACGTTGGCTCAGGAAACAGACATTATTTTGCTTGATGAACCTACGACTTATTTAGATATGACACATCAGATTGAAGTACTTGATTTACTGTTTGAGTTAAACGAAAAAGAGGGACGTACGGTAGTTATGGTGCTTCATGATTTAAACCTTGCTTGCCGCTATGCACATCATATTGTTGCGATAAAAGACAGACAGATCTTTTCACAAGGGAAACCTGAAGAGATTATTACTTGTCATCTTGTGCATGAAGTATTTCAGATGATGTGTGATGTGACCTTTGATCCGCGATTTGGCACCCCGATGTGCATCCCTCACGGTAAAGGGCGTTGTATAATGAATAATAAACAAAAAGCAACTGAATTAGCTTAGCACATAATAAAATTTTCACCTTAGCAAAAAGCCACTCATCATTCGAAATTCAAGCTATATTTCGAATGATGAGCGGCTTTTTTTGTGATTGGAAATAATAATAAAACAGTCTTTTATACATGCTTTTCTATTCTTAAGCCAAATTAAGAGTAGGAGGTGTAGTATGGAGAAGAAAAAATACTATGTAAATGTGGGCTCAGGTGAAATATCTCAAGTGAAGTATGACAATAATGAAGAATTTATAATACATGCGACAGAAGACGAAGTGATTTTTTTACGTGAAAAATTTAATAACATGCATGACGCAGGAATAAGAACTTTCTTTCGTGCACATGTTCCGATTATGTCCTACCACAATGATCAATCGAATGATTCTTATGATGCAGGGCTACAACAAGCGTATCAGATGTTATATGAACTTGGAGACGAACAAGCTAAGGCTCACATTAAAGATATGGGAATTTTAGGCGACACGCATATGTAGGATATACAAGGAATAAGATACGAGATAGGTATCTTATTCTTTTTTTATCCGAATAAAAAAGAGAGTTTGATTTTTGTAAAGTCTTCTCACAGTGGATGTACCATTCGGGACATTTGTAATAAAGCAAAGATGGTTTCCATAGTTCGGGTGTGGGGGCCCCGATAATTTTAGGTGGGGCAAGAGTAATCGCAAATGGTCTTTGATGGGTTGAGTAACCATAATCTCAGCCCACTGGTTAGACAAGCTTTTCCCAGGACAGGATGAATTAAGTTTTTTTCTTCCTTATCACAGGGCGCTTGTGCTTTTATAAAATGTTTATCTAGAAAGGAAATAAGGTATAAGGGTTGTGTAGATACATATTTAATTCTAGGAGGGTTCTACATGTTAAGTAAGTTTAAAAGGCATTCCTTTTTGTATATTATAGCGGTATTCATTCTTTTTTCATTCGTAAATAGCAATTATACTAATCCAGTTAATGCCAAGGAAGGTACTGCTGCAGAGGTAGAAGAAACACAAGAGGAGTCAGAGAAAACCCATGAAATAACCCATCGTGAAATAACGGATAAAACGTCTCGGTTTATGGAAATATTGGTTCAAAAAGTGGATGACAATTATAAAGTTAAACAATACCAAACGAAAACAGATTTACTGAAAGCATTTGAGGAAGTGGCCACAAACGACGTAGCTCAGCCATATGTAGATTATTATTATGATGAGAAGAGTGATGGTCTTTACATTTTCCCTACGGAGACACCGGCATGGTTTGTGGAAGAAAATGCTTATGATATAATACAAGTGGAAGGTAATAAAGCTAAAGTAATTCAAGAAAATAAAAGTGCATTGCATGGTACGTATCATATTGAAATTGAATTTACTTTTCAGAAGGAGTGGAAAATAACCGATATCAAACATTCATAATTGATTGTTTGAAATGAAGGCAGTTGAATGTGTATGAATATTTTTAAAGATTATTATAATAATAAAGTGAAATTATCATTCGAAGACCACCCATTTACGTCCAAGCCAAAGCATGTTTGGGTGATCTGTAAATATAAAGATCATTGGCTTTTAACCAAACATAAGGAAAGAGGATTAGAATTTCCAGGTGGGAAGGTCGAAATAGGAGAAACTGCTGTACAAGCTGCCGAAAGAGAAGTAATGGAGGAAACAGGCGGGAAAATAGCTGAAATGAAATACATTGGTCAGTACTTTGTTTCTGGAAAAAAAGAAAATGTAATAAAAAATGTTTATTTTGCAGTTATTGATGAATTGTTTCCACAACCTACTTACTTTGAAACGGAAGGACCAGTGTTACTGGAGACCTTACCAAATGACGTAAAACATAATCGATCGTACAGTTTTATAATGAAAGACGACGTATTGGTTCATTGCATGAAGCTCATTAAAAATCGCCTTTAATGCTAAGGCGATTTTTAATGATTTTCATTTTTATCCGGAGTGTTTAATTAGCCAGCGTTCCAGCTTTTCTACTGCTTTATACATTATGGCAGCGAAAATGGCTATTAACACAAGGGCGGAAAGTACCAGTGAAAAGTCAAATACTTGGAAGCCATATATAATTAAATAGCCTAACCCTTTTTTTGCTACTAAAAATTCCCCTACAATGACCCCTACCCATGAAAGGCCCACATTTACTTTAAGAGTGGAAATTATAGCAGGAAGTGTTGCAGGAAAAATTGCCTCTTTAAAACATTGCCATCTTGTTGCACCAAAACTTTTTAATACTTTCTCATAATTGGGATCAACTTCATTAAATGCTGAGTAGACAACAAGGGTTGTGATGATAACAGATATAATGGCTCCCATTGCAATAATGGAAATATACCCTGTTCCTAAAGCAACGATTAGGATAGGTCCAAGTGCCACTTTTGGCATTGCATTCATAATAACCAAGTAGGGATCCATTATCCTCGAAAATCGTTGAGACGACCAGAGTAGAGTAGCAAAAAGCACCCCAGCAAGAGTTCCGATTAGAAAGCCGGCAATGGTTTCAAAAAGGGTAACCTGGACATGTGACAGCATCGAGCCATCACCTAGCTTAGTGTAAAGAAGTTCAACAATAGAGGAAGGGGAACTAAATAACAATGGATCAATCCAGTAGAATCTACTGGATAATTCCCATAAGGCGATGAATACAATTAGAATACTAAGCTGCCAAATCCACACAATCCGTTTTTCCTTTTTTATTTTTTGTTGATATTGTTTAAATAAGTGGGCATCATTTTTGTGGTTCATTTACTTTATGCACCACCTTTGTATTTTCAGATTCCTTTTCATTTTTATTTAATTCTTCCCAGACTTTATCAAAGAGAAGCTGGTATTTGGGATGTCTTCTTACTAAAAACGGGTCCTCATTTCTAAGTTCGAGAGGCACTTCAAATATTTTTGCAATTGTACCTGGATTAGCATCCATGACAAATATTCGATCACTCATCGCAATCGCTTCCCCAATATCATGGGTGACCAGTACGGCTGTTTTTTGATACATTTTTAATAACTTTGATACTAAATCCTCGAGTTTTAGTTTTGTCTGATAATCCAGTGCAGAAAAAGGTTCATCAAGCAAAAGTATTTTAGGGTCATTAATCAATGTACGAACTAGAGCTGCACGTTGGCGCATACCGCCTGATAATGAAGCAGGGTATGCGTCAGCAACGTTGGGTAACCCAACTTCCTCGAGCATTTCCCTTGCCTTATTTTTTACATCCTCTGTTTTCTTGTTATAGATTTTTGGACCGAGTAATACATTCTCCATAATAGTTTTCCAAGGAAAAAGATAATCTTGTTGTAGCATATAGCCAATGGCCAGAGAAGACTCGTGTAATGGTTTCCCTTGTAAACGTATGGTACCGCTGGATTGTTTAATAATCCCAGCAATTATGGATAATATTGTTGATTTTCCACAACCACTTGGGCCGAGCAAGGAAACAAACTCACCTTCTTTGATGGATAAATTGATATCGTTTAAGGCTTTTGTATACCCACTTTTCGTGAAATATAGATGAGAAACATGTTCCAGATTAAGATAGGACATAAATAATCCCTCCTTATTCCTTAATCACTTCTTCAGCAAACTTCGTATTTACAAGTTCCTCATATGCGGCATCTACTGGCAATTCACCCGCTTCATCCATAATGTTTTTTAGGTTGTTCCACTCTTCTTTATCAAGAATAGGATCGGTTGCGAATGAACCCTGGCTTTTATAACGGTCAATGGAGGAGGTGAGCATTTCTAAATCTGTATCTTCAAAATATGGTTGAATTACACTGGCGATATCTTCTGCACTATTATTTTCTACCCATTGTTGGGCCTTGTAGACAGCTCTTGTAAATGATTCTACTGTCTCCTCATTTTCCTTCATAAAGCTTTGTTTCGTCATATACACTGTGTAAGGCACATGACCGGATTCTTCTCCAAAGGAGGCGATAATATGACCTTTACCTTCTTTTTCAAAGGTACTCGCAGTTGGTTCGAATAGTTGAACATACTCTGCGTCTCCTGAAACAAATGCTCCTGGGATGTTAGCAAAATCAATATTCTGTTTTAGATTTAAATCGCGATGGGGGTCAATACCGTGTTTTTTAAGAACAAATTCGCCAACCATCTGTGGCATTCCACCTTTTCTTTGCCCAAGAAAGGTGCTGTCCTTTAAATCTTCCCATTGAAAATCAGGCTTAGGTTCTTTCGCTACGAGGAAAGTGCCATCTGTCTGTGTTAATTGTGCAAAATTTATCGCATAATCCTTAGAGTTTTGTCCGTAGACATATATCGATGTTTCTGAACCGACCAAAGCTACATCAGCGCCATCAGATAAGAGGGCAGTCATCGTTTTGTCGCCACCCCACGTAGTTTGTAGCTCTACATCTAAACCTTCTTCTTCAAAAAAGCCTTTTTCTATGGCTACATACTGTGGGGCATAAAAGAGTGATCGTGTAACTTCAGCTATGTTTATAGATGTAGTTTTTTGAGAACTGCAGGCAGATAGTATAAGTACAGTTACAGCTGAACATATTAAAAGAAGTTTTATTTTTTTCATATTTTCAGTTCCTTTCCAATTGGTATGTCACAATAGAATATGCTTTTTATAAATAATGTGTGAACGCCCAATTAAATAAAACCTTAAATAGATAAGGTAAACTTCTATGGTCTCACTTATTACATAGTAGGAGCGAATTGCGAACTAGTGAAAAAACTATCAGCAGGAGAGCGGAAGAATCCGCCACGGAAAGATTAATTACCAATGTTTATCTATACTGGCACTTTTTAATGCCTTATCCAAAGAAGCATAATATAAAAAAACCGACCTCCATTTGGAGATCGGCTGTTAGTAGCATACTAACGAATTTTTACTCATATTGTTAAATCCTTATGGGATGAGGTAATGAATTTAATCGTTAACCTTTATATATAGGTCCTGCTTGCTTGATATCATCACTAGCTTTGGTAAACTTTTTGAAGTTTTCATGAAACTTGACTGCGAGTGACTTTGCAGTAGCTTCATATGCTTCCTTGTCTTCCCATGTATTAATTGGTACTAAGACTTCATCTGGTACACCAGGTACATGTATAGGGATTTCTAAACCAAAAATTTCATCTTTAGTTGTCTCAGCGGTATTTAGTTCACCTTCCAGAGCAGAATGAATCATTGCTCTCGTATAGGATAGTTTCATACGATTACCTACTCCGTATGAACCACCAGTCCACCCGGTGTTAACAAGAAATACATTGGCATTATATAAATCAATTTTCTCACCAAGCATCTCTGCATAGGTAGCAGGGGCAAGTGGAAGAAATGGAGAACCAAAGCAAGCTGAGAATGTTGCTTGCGGTTCCGTGACTCCTCTTTCTGTACCAGCAAGCTTACTAGTGTAGCCGCTTAAGAAATGGTACATTGCCTGTTCTTTAGTTAGTTTACTAATTGGCGGTAATGTACCGGAAGCATCCGCTGTTAGAAAGATAATGGTATTTGGGTGTCCTGCAACACTTGGTGTTACAATGTTATCGATATTTTCCAATGGATATGCTGCTCGTGTGTTTTCAGTTAACGAAGTATCATCATAATCAGGAATTCTTGTATCATCATTAAGGACTACATTTTCCAATACAGAACCAAAGCGGATCGCATTAAATATTTGAGGCTCCTTTTCAGCCGATAAGTTAATACACTTAGCGTAGCAACCGCCTTCAATATTAAATACACCATTTGGACTCCAGGCATGCTCGTCATCCCCAATTAATTTCCGGTACGGGTCTGCAGATAGGGTTGTTTTCCCTGTACCTGAAAGACCGAAGAACAATGCCACGTCACCTTCTTGACCTACATTAGCAGAGCAATGCATAGATAAAACATCTCGTTGAGGTAATAAATAATTCATGACAGAGAAGATGGACTTCTTAATTTCTCCTGCATATTCTGTTCCACCAATAAGGATGATTCGCTTTTTAAATGATACAATTACAAACGCTTCTGAGTTAGTATTATCCACCTTCGGATCCGCTTTAAAAGTAGGGGCAGATACAACAGTAAACTCTGCCTGGTGTGTTTTAAGTTCTTCATTAGTAGGTGTTATAAATAGCTGACGGGCAAATAAATTATGCCAAGCATACTCATTAATTACCTGGATTGGTAATCGATATTTTTTATCAGCACCAGCGAAGCCTTTAAATTGAAATAACTCTTCTTTTTCAGTTAAATAAGAGATAACCTTCTTATAAAGTTTCTCAAAGGTTTCTTCGTCAATGGATTGATTGACAGCTCCCCAATCAATGTATTTTTCACAAACTTCATCCTTAACTATAAACTTATCTTTAGGTGAACGTCCAGTATACTTTCCTGTTGTTGCACAAACGGAGCCAGTTGAAGTAAGCACACCTTCATTCCGAGAGAGAATCTTCTCAACTAATACCGGAACGGATAAATTTTCGTTTAGGTTTCCATGTGTGTAAAGCTCTTTTAATGATGATCTCTCAACTGTTTTCATATAAGATACCTGCCTTTATGGGAAAGTTTTAATACCACTACTTTATAGTGAATTCGTAATCTGATTATTAGTATAACACATTTAATGTAATAGTCCATACTATTATCGATATTAAATTATTGTGACTCGTGTGACAATTAAGCTCCAAGAAATATTTAGTTGACAGCAGGGTCCTGTTTCGATAAGCTAAAATTCGAACGGATACTCTCTTATTCAGAGTTGGCGGAGGGACAGACCCTATGAAACCCAGCAACCATCACTCTTGGTGAAAAGGTGCTAATCTGGTGCAAGGATATTTCCTTGAACAATAAGAGCGAAAGGCCACTATTCCTTTCCTCGCTATTGTAGGAAGGGCTTTTTTGTTTAATAAAATGATCCTTTAAAATGATAATACTTGATAAATAGAGGTCCGTAAAATAATTATTAAAGGAGGATTTAGCCATATGGCTGCAAATCGTCGTTTGTTTACATCTGAATCAGTAACAGAAGGGCATCCTGATAAAATATCTGATCAAATATCTGATGCGATTCTCGATGAAATTTTAAAAACAGATCCATATGCCCGTGTTGCGTGTGAAACAACTGTGACAACTGGGCTTGTACTAGTTTCCGGAGAAATATCCACGACAACTTATGTCGACATTCCGGCAATTGTAAGACAAACTATTAAGGACATCGGTTATACTAGAGCTAAATTTGGTTTTGATGCTGAAACCTGTGCGGTACTTACAGCAATTGATGAACAATCCCCTGATATAGCGGGCGGAGTTGATAAGGCTCTAGAGGCTCGACAGGGTAAAATGAGTGATGATGAGATTGCTGCGATCGGGGCTGGCGACCAAGGTTTGATGTTTGGTTTTGCTTGTGATGAGACAGAAGAGCTCATGCCACTGCCTATTTCCCTTGCGCACAAATTAGCGAAGCGGTTGGCTGATGTAAGAAAAGATAAGGTACTTGAATATTTACGACCTGATGGAAAAACCCAGGTAACCGTAGAATATGATGAGAACGATCAACCTATACGTATTGATACTATTGTAATCTCCACACAACATCATCAAGATATTACTTTGGAGCAAATTGAAAAGGACATTATTGAAGAAGTAATTCGACCTGTAGTGCCAAATGATTTGTTGGACGAAAATACAAAGTACTTTATTAATCCAACCGGCCGTTTTGTTATTGGGGGGCCACAAGGAGATGCTGGTTTAACTGGTCGTAAAATAATTGTAGACACATATGGAGGTTATGCTCGTCATGGCGGAGGAGCATTTAGTGGGAAAGATTCTACAAAGGTGGATCGTTCTGCTGCATATGCTGCTCGTTATGTAGCGAAAAATATTGTTGCGGCCAAGTTGGCCAAATCGTGTGAGGTTCAACTAGCTTATGCGATCGGTGTCGCCGAACCGGTTTCTATTGCCATCAATACTTTTGGAACAGGAAAAGTCAGTGAGGAAACATTAGTAGAAGCAGTTCGCAAGTTATTTGACCTTCGACCAGCAGGAATTATCCGTATGCTTGATCTTCAAAAACCGATTTTCAAAAGTACTGCTGCATATGGACATTTTGGAAGAACTGATCTATTATTCCCTTGGGAAAAAACAGATAAAGTAGAAGAGCTTAATGCTTTAACATTGAATTAAAATCAAAGGCAATTGCAGCTAGATTAGCTGCAATTGCCTTTGTTAATTGCTGTATAAGTTGCACGAACTTAGTGGACAAGTAATCATACCCTTGCACCTTTGTCGCGACGAATTTAGCTTGTCTCATTTCTTGCGCTTTTGTTCTATAAATTTGTATTTTCTTTATAATATTTCCCTTTCTCTACGTAAGAATTCCTTACTCTCTCCATTTCTGCAAAATCTTTTTCATTCAATTCCCTTACTACTTTAGCTGGTCTTCCTAATGCCAGCACATTTGGTGGAATTTTTTTGCCTGGAGGAATAAGGCTTCCTGCACCGATAAATGCATTCTCCCCTACTTCTGCACCGTCCAGTATAATAGAACCCATACCAATAAGTGCATTTTTCTTAATTACTGCGGAATGTAAGGTTACCTGATGGCCAATAGTAACATCGTCCTCTACAATAAGAGGGAGGTTGGGACTTTGATGAAGCATGGATAAGTCCTGGATACTAACCCTTTTACCTATTTTGGTTGGGGCTACATCTCCTCGTATTACCGTTTTGAACCAGACGCTTGTTTGTTCGTCTATGGATACATCACCAATGATAGTGGCATCCTTAGCAATGAATGCTGTTTCATGTACAGTTGGTACTTTTCCTTTATATGCATGATATTCCATAGTCATCCTCCTTTGAAATACGATATTTCCTCTTATTTTTTCTCGATAGCGATAATAAATGGTGGGTTGTTTTTTTGATTGATAAAACCATATTGAAGTACACTATACTCTTTTTGTTCCAAATTCATTACGTGTTTTAGCACAGCATTCTTTTCTTCTTGTCCTCCGGGGTGACCATGATAAACAACTAGAACGATAAGTCGGCCACGCTTTAAAAAATCTAGAATAGTGTCTATTGCAGAAATCGTCGATTCTCCATTCGTGATAATCATCTTATCACTTTTAGGTAAATAGCCAAGGTTAAATATTGCCCCGCCTATCTCGTTATCCTTATCTATATAATTCTTAAGATGCGCATGGCTATCCTGAATTAATGAAACATTAAAACGATTATGTTCAACTAATTTCTGTCTTGTAGTGTCAATTGCCTGTTGTTGGATGTCACAAGCAATAACATGTCCATTCGTACCGACTATTCTACTTAAAAATAACGTGTCATTTCCATTACCACAAGTAGCATCGATCGTTGTGTCTCCGGGCTCTACTGATTCTTCCAACAAATAGTGAGCAAAATTTAATATTCCCTTTAACATGTTTAACTCCTTTATTTTTGACGATATAATTATTCTAACAGAACTAACAAGGAATTTCCTTGACAAAGCAATCTCCTTTCATTACAATTCGAGATACATAATATATCGACGATGTGAAGGATTAGTAATATACATTTTCAGGCGAAGAGAGGCAGTGGTTGGTGAAAACTGTCGTTGAAGTGTTTATGAACTCACCTTCAAAGTTGCAGGAGTGAAAATAAGTAATTCCTGCCGTATATCTGCGTTATAGATACAAGTGAACACATTAGTGTTAATTTGGGTGGTACCGCGGGAAGTTAAAGCCTCTCGTCCCTTTTTGTAGGGATGAGTGGCTTTTTTTTATGTATAAGGAGGAAAAAATTATGAGTTTTAATCACCGGGAAATTGAAAAGAAATGGCAAGAATATTGGTTAGAAAACAAAACTTTCAAAACAAATACATTTTCAGAAAAAGAAAAAGTTTATGCACTTGATATGTTTCCATACCCATCAGGGGCTGGTCTTCATGTTGGGCATCCGGAAGGGTATACCGCTACAGATATATTCTCAAGAATGAAAAGGATGCAGGGTTATGAAGTACTCCATCCAATGGGGTGGGATGCTTTTGGACTTCCAGCCGAGCAATACGCTCTTGATACGGGTAATAGCCCAAAAGAATTTACTGCCAAAAATATTGCCACCTTTAAGAGGCAGATTCAAGAGTTAGGCTTTTCATATGATTGGGATAGAGAAATAAATACAACAGATCCGAACTATTATAAGTGGACCCAATGGATATTCACGAAATTGTATGAAAAAGGTCTCGCATATATGGACGAGGTTGCGGTAAACTGGTGTCCTGCACTAGGAACAGTGCTTGCCAACGAGGAAGTAATAGACGGAAAAAGTGAACGGGGAGGCCACCCAGTTGTTCGTAAGCCGATGAAACAATGGATGCTAAAAATTACTGCTTATGCTGATCGTTTACTGGAAGACCTTGAAGATGTAGACTGGCCGGAAAGTATTAAGGATATGCAGCGAAACTGGATTGGTCGTTCTGAAGGGGCAGAGGTAACTTTTGAAATCGATGGTTTCGACGAAAGCTTTACTGTGTTTACAACAAGACCTGATACATTGTTCGGAGCTACCTATGCAGTACTGGCGCCTGAGCACCCATTTGTTGAAAAAATTGTAACTAATGCTCATAAAGAAGATGTAGAGTCTTACTTAAATAAAATTCAAACAAAATCAGATCTGGAACGTACGGATCTTGCAAAAGAAAAGACTGGAGTATTTACAGGGGCCTATGCAATTAACCCTGTAAATGGTGAAAAGATGCCTATTTGGATTGCGGATTATGTACTGATGTCTTATGGCACAGGTGCAATCATGGCAGTTCCTGCACATGATGAACGTGATTATGAATTTGCTCAGAAGTTTGAATTACCTATTACCGAAGTGGTTACGGGAGGAGATGTTTCCAAAGAAGCATACACCGGAGATGGTAAACTGGTTAACTCTGATTTTCTGAACGGTCTGGGAAAAGACGAAGCAATTAGTAGGATGATTGAATGGCTGGAGGAAAATAAGAGAGGATCCCGAAAAATTACGTATCGTTTACGCGATTGGTTATTCTCAAGACAACGTTATTGGGGAGAACCAATTCCTATCATTCATTGGGAAGATGGATCGATGACTGCTGTACCTGAATCAGACCTTCCGTTGGAACTTCCAACTATGACAGAAATCAAACCATCTGGTACTGGGGAATCACCTTTAGCGAATAGTGATTGGGTAAATGTAGTTGATCCAGAGACAGGGATGAAAGGACGCCGTGAAACAAACACGATGCCTCAGTGGGCAGGAAGCTGCTGGTATTTCTTACGTTACATTGATCCTGATAACTCAAACCAATTAGCAGATCCGAAAGCGCTGAAAGAATGGTTGCCAATCGATATATATATTGGAGGTGCTGAACATGCGGTACTCCATCTGTTGTATGCTCGATTCTGGCATAAATTCTTATTTGATATTGGGGTGGTACCCACTAAAGAACCATTTATGAAATTGTTTAATCAGGGAATGATCCTTGGTGAAGGTAATGAAAAAATGAGTAAATCAAAAGGAAATGTAGTAAATCCGGATGATATTGTAATGTCTCATGGAGCAGATACACTACGTTTATATGAAATGTTTATGGGACCGTTAGACGCAGCGGTAGCGTGGTCGACAAATGGACTTGATGGAGCAAGGCGTTTTCTTGACCGCATTTGGAGATTAATGATCACTGAAGATGGTAACCCAGCAGAAAAGATTAGCGATAAAATAAACCCGAGCCTCGAAAAGGTCTATCATGAAACTGTTAAAAAAGTTACCGAGGACTTTGAAAACTTACATTTTAATACAGGTATTTCTCAAATGATGGTCTTTATTAATGAAGGATATAAAGCAGAATACCTTACAAGGGAGTATATGGAAGGCTTCATTAAACTGATCTCACCTGTAGCACCACATATTGCTGAAGAATTATGGAGTCGTCTAGGGCATCCTGAAACAATTAGCTTTGAACCGTGGCCTGTATACGATGAAACAAAGCTGGTTGATGATGAGGTAGAAATAGTCATTCAAATTATGGGGAAAGTACGTAATAAGCTTCACGTTTCTAAGGATATTTCCAAGGAAGAGTTAGAAAAAATAGCCTTGGAGGATGACAAAATTAGTGATCTACTTGAAGGGAAGACGGTTCGCAAGGTGATTGTAGTTCCCGGGAAGCTTGTTAATATTGTAGCTAATTAAACAGAAAGACCTCTTCCGTAAATGGATGAGGTCTTTCTGTTTATTAATGATTTGACAGCCAATCAGTTTTTAAAATAATCCATTTTCCATCCTTATAATACCAAAGTGTTTCTACCACTCCTAAATTATTTGAGGAGGAAGAGAGGCTTAGCTTCATTTTGCTTTTTAAACCATATCCTTTCCCGCCACTTAATTCAATGGGGTCAAAAGAGATAATATGGCGATTAATAACAGGCTTCTCTTTTAGCACCTTTCCATCCTTGCTGTAAATCCCCAGTCGGGTAAGCTCTTTTGAATTATTACTTACATCTATAGATAATGGACTGAGTTGGGGAGATAACTTTACAGTCAACTCAAAGTTATCTTTAAATAATAGATCCATATACTCTCGTTTAGGAAGTCGGATCTCTTCTATATTATCCTCTTCTACACTGATTAGTGTGTAGTTATACACTTCACTTTCGTGAGCTGTAGTGGAACTTTGGTATAGTATATCTTCTAATTGGTTATGGTTATAGTCAATAAACTTTAATGATGGTCTATACCCACCACCTAACTCTATCTTTCGTACTTTGTCTGAAACTCCTTTTATTTCTGCCCAAATTCTTGGGTAATAAGCTGATTGCTTAGAAAAAGGGTTTCCTTTCAAATGAATGTTTTCTTTTACGCCATTTTGTTTTAAGTCTACATGATAGGAATTTATTATTACTTCCTTCATCCTTTCATCTGCTAGTGTAACTTGGGTAAATAGCAGGAAACATAACATAAAACAGGGAATAAATATATATCTCATCAATAATCTCTCCAGTCTTCAATATTTTTTATGTTGTGTTATTTATTTGCAGGATATACCTCAAATATCGTAAACTGGACTAGAACTATTTATGAAGGAGAAATCAATTATGGAAAAGATTAAAGAAATAACACCAAAAGAAGTAGAAAAGCTGATTAGGGAAGATGAAGACATTGTCGTCTTGGATGTTCGAGAAGATGAAGAGGTAGCACAAGGGATGATAGAGGATGCAAAGCACATTCCCTTAGGAGAGCTTCCATATTCGAAAGACGAATTGGACCAAAAGAAGCACCATGTGCTTGTTTGCAGATCTGGTAATCGCAGTATGAAAGCAGCTACTTATTTAAAAGAGCAAGGCTATGATGTATCTAATATGAGTGGAGGTATGCTTGCTTGGGAGGGAGAAGTCGTTTTTTAAGATTTTATGTTGACAGTTTATTAAATGAGTAGTATTATATATCTTGCTGTTTAAAAACAACATCATTTTTCGCAACCCATTTCAAAAATAGTTGATTATTGATTGACAGTGTAAATGTATAGTGATATAATTGATTTCCAACATAAAAGATTGTCATGATTTTGGTTTTTATGTTGAAAATACTCAGCCGTAAAAAATGTTGACTTTTAATTAACGATATGCTATATTATTTAAGTCGCTTTTTTGGAAGTGACAACAAATTTGCTCTTTGAAAACTGAACAAAACAACCAGTATGTCAAGAAAAACATGACGTTTTTCGTTAATTTTTAAAAGCCAGAAGTTAACGCTTCTGCAGCTAAGACATGGATATAAGATTGATTGGTGTCGATCTTATTCAAACTTTTATGGAGAGTTTGATCTTGGCTCAGGACGAACGCTGGCGGCGTGCCTAATACATGCAAGTCGAGCGCGGGAAGCAAGCTGATCCTCTTCGGAGGTGACGCTTGTGGAACGAGCGGCGGACGGGTGAGTAACACGTGGGCAACCTGCCTGTAAGACTGGGATAACCCCGGGAAACCGGGGCTAATACCGGATAATACTTTTCATCACCTGATGGAAAGTTGAAAGGTGGCTTCTTGCTACCACTTACAGATGGGCCCGCGGCGCATTAGCTAGTTGGTGAGGTAACGGCTCACCAAGGCAACGATGCGTAGCCGACCTGAGAGGGTGATCGGCCACACTGGGACTGAGACACGGCCCAGACTCCTACGGGAGGCAGCAGTAGGGAATCTTCCGCAATGGACGAAAGTCTGACGGAGCAACGCCGCGTGAGTGATGAAGGTTTTCGGATCGTAAAGCTCTGTTGTTAGGGAAGAACAAGTGCCGTTCGAATAGGGCGGCACCTTGACGGTACCTAACCAGAAAGCCCCGGCTAACTACGTGCCAGCAGCCGCGGTAATACGTAGGGGGCAAGCGTTGTCCGGAATTATTGGGCGTAAAGCGCGCGCAGGCGGTCCTTTAAGTCTGATGTGAAAGCCCACGGCTTAACCGTGGAGGGTCATTGGAAACTGGAGGACTTGAGTACAGAAGAGGAGAGTGGAATTCCACGTGTAGCGGTGAAATGCGTAGAGATGTGGAGGAACACCAGTGGCGAAGGCGACTCTCTGGTCTGTAACTGACGCTGAGGCGCGAAAGCGTGGGGAGCGAACAGGATTAGATACCCTGGTAGTCCACGCCGTAAACGATGAGTGCTAGGTGTTAGGGGGTTTCCGCCCCTTAGTGCTGAAGTTAACGCATTAAGCACTCCGCCTGGGGAGTACGGCCGCAAGGCTGAAACTCAAAAGAATTGACGGGGGCCCGCACAAGCGGTGGAGCATGTGGTTTAATTCGACGCAACGCGAAGAACCTTACCAGGTCTTGACATCCTCTGCAATCGGTAGAGATACCGAGTTCCCTTCGGGGACAGAGTGACAGGTGGTGCATGGTTGTCGTCAGCTCGTGTCGTGAGATGTTGGGTTAAGTCCCGCAACGAGCGCAACCCTTGATCTTAGTTGCCAGCATTTAGTTGGGCACTCTAAGGTGACTGCCGGTGACAAACCGGAGGAAGGTGGGGATGACGTCAAATCATCATGCCCCTTATGACCTGGGCTACACACGTGCTACAATGGATGGAACAAAGGGAAGCAAAACCGCGAGGTCAAGCAAATCCCATAAAACCATTCTCAGTTCGGATTGCAGGCTGCAACTCGCCTGCATGAAGCCGGAATCGCTAGTAATCGCGGATCAGCATGCCGCGGTGAATACGTTCCCGGGCCTTGTACACACCGCCCGTCACACCACGAGAGTTGGTAACACCCGAAGTCGGTGAGGTAACCTTTTGGAGCCAGCCGCCGAAGGTGGGACCAATGATTGGGGTGAAGTCGTAACAAGGTAGCCGTATCGGAAGGTGCGGCTGGATCACCTCCTTTCTAAGGATTTAGAACGGAACACTGGAAGGTTTACGCCTTTCAGGAAGGACATACATGGTTGTTTGGTTCAGTTTTGAGAGAGCGAAAGCTTCTCAAAGGAACTTCTGTTAAGTACCGTCACCTCCTGGGACTGCGATTACTCGTCCCATCTAAAACATTTGTGACGAACACAGAAGCCACCACATCCTGTGGAAGTTGTACCTTGAAAACTAAATAAGAGTAACAACGACATCAATTTTAGATATAAAGTAAGGCTAAGAAATTAGCACGCTTATTCATTGTAAAAATAGTTAAGTGAATAAGGGCGCACGGTGGATGCCTTGGCACTAGGAGCCGATGAAGGACGGGACTAACACCGATATGTCTCGGGGAGTCGTAAGTAGACGTTGATCCGAGAATTTCCGAATGGGGGAACCCACTGTTCGTAATGGAACAGTACGCATAGCTGAATACATAGGCTATGTGAGGCAGACCCGGGGAACTGAAACATCTCAGTACCCGGAGGAAGAGAAAGCAAATGCGATTTCCCAAGTAGCGGCGAGCGAAACGGAATTAGCCCAAACCAGAAAGCTTGCTTTCTGGGGTTGTAGGACACTCCTTTGGAGTTACAAAGGAATTCTTTAGATGAATCGATCTGGAACGATCAGCCATAGCAGGTAAGAGCCCTGTAATCGAAAAGGAATTCTCTCCGGAGTGTATCCTGAGTACGGCGGAACACGAGAAATTCCGTCGGAATCCGGGAGGACCATCTCCCAAGGCTAAATACTCCCTAGTGACCGATAGTGAACCAGTACCGTGAGGGAAAGGTGAAAAGCACCCCGGAAGGGGAGTGAAAGAGAACCTGAAACCGTGTGCCTACAAGTAGTCGAAGCCCGTTAATGGGTGACGGCGTACCTTTTGTAGAATGGACCGGCGAGTTACGATCCCATGCAAGGTTAAGTGGAAGACACGGAGCCGCAGCGAAAGCGAGTCTGAATAGGGCGATTTGAGTATGTGGTCGTAGACCCGAAACCGTGTGATCTACCCATGTCCAGGGTGAAGGTCAGGTAACACTGACTGGAGGCCCGAACCCACGTATGTTGAAAAATGCGGGGATGAGGTGTGGGTAGGGGTGAAATGCCAATCGAACACGGAGATAGCTGGTTCTCTCCGAAATAGCTTTAGGGCTAGCCTCAAGAAAATGAGTACTGGAGGTAGAGCACTGATTGGACTAGGGGCCCTCATCGGGTTACCGAATTCAGTCAAACTCCGAATGCCAGCTACTTAGACTTGGGAGTCAGACTATGGGTGATAAGGTTCATAGTCGAAAGGGAAACAGCCCAGACCGCCAGCTAAGGTCCCAAAGTATACGTTAAGTGGAAAAGGATGTGGAGTTGCCCAGACAACCAGGATGTTGGCTTAGAAGCAGCCATCATTTAAAGAGTGCGTAATAGCTCACTGGTCGAGTGACTCTGCGCCGAAAATGTACCGGGGCTAAACGTATCACCGAAGCTGCGGATTGTTCTTACGAACAATGGTAGGAGAGCGTTCCAAGTGCTGTGAAGTCAGACCGTGAGGACTGGTGGAGCGCTTGGAAGTGAGAATGCCGGTATGAGTAGCGAAAAAAGAGTGAGAATCTCTTTCACCGAAAGCCTAAGGGTTCCTGAGGAAGGCTCGTCCTCTCAGGGTTAGTCGGGACCTAAGCCGAGGCCGAAAGGCGTAGGCGATGGACAACAGGTAGATATTCCTGTACCACCTCATGAGCGTTTGAACGATGGGGGGACGCAGTAGGATAAGGAATGCGCACCGATGGATGTGTGCGCCCAAGCAGTGAGAAAGTTGGATAGGCAAATCCGTCCAACAATTTCAAGCTGTGATGGGGAGGGAAATTGAGTACCGAAGTTCCTGATTTCACACTGCCAAGAAAATCCTCTAGTGAGTTCATAGGTGCCCGTACCGCAAACCGACACAGGTAGGCGAGGAGAGAATCCTAAGGTGAGCGGGAGAACTCTCGTTAAGGAACTCGGCAAAATGACCCCGTAACTTCGGGAGAAGGGGTGCTCCTTTAAGGAGGAGCCGCAGTGAATAGGCCCAAGCGACTGTTTAGCAAAAACACAGGTCTCTGCGAAGCCGAAAGGCGAAGTATAGGGGCTGACACCTGCCCGGTGCTGGAAGGTTAAGGGGAAGCGTTAGCTTACGCGAAGCGCAGAACCGAAGCCCCAGTAAACGGCGGCCGTAACTATAACGGTCCTAAGGTAGCGAAATTCCTTGTCGGGTAAGTTCCGACCCGCACGAAAGGTGCAACGACTTGGGCACTGTCTCAACGAGAGACCCGGTGAAATTATACTATGCGTGAAGATGCGCATTACCCGCGACAGGACGGAAAGACCCCGTGGAGCTTTACTGTAGCCTGATATTGAATGTTTGTACAGCTTGTACAGGATAGGTGGGAGCCTTGGAAACCGGAGCGCCAGCTTCGGTGGAGGCATCCGTGGGATACCACCCTGGCTGTACGACCATTCTAACCCAGGGCCGTGATCCGGTCCGGAGACAGTGTCAGGCGGGCAGTTTGACTGGGGCGGTCGCCTCCCAAAAGGTAACGGAGGCGCCCAAAGGTTCCCTCAGAATGGTTGGAAATCATTCGCAGAGTGTAAAGGCAGAAGGGAGCTTGACTGCGAGACCTACAAGTCGAGCAGGGACGAAAGTCGGGCTTAGTGATCCGGTGGTTCCGCATGGAAGGGCCATCGCTCAACGGATAAAAGCTACCCCGGGGATAACAGGCTTATCTCCCCCAAGAGTTCACATCGACGGGGAGGTTTGGCACCTCGATGTCGGCTCATCGCATCCTGGGGCTGTAGTCGGTCCCAAGGGTTGGGCTGTTCGCCCATTAAAGCGGTACGCGAGCTGGGTTCAGAACGTCGTGAGACAGTTCGGTCCCTATCCGTCGTGGGCGTTGGAAGTTTGAGAGGAGCTGTCCTTAGTACGAGAGGACCGGGATGGACACACCGCTGGTGTACCAGTTGTTCCGCCAGGAGCATAGCTGGGTAGCTACGTGTGGTAAGGATAAGTGCTGAAAGCATCTAAGCATGAAGCCCCCCTCAAGATGAGACTTCCCATCACTTCGAGTGAGTAAGATCCCTCAGAGACGATGAGGTTGATAGGTCCGAGGTGGAAGCGTGGTGACACGTGGAGCTGACGGATACTAATAGATCGAGGACTTAACTAATTTTCTTCTTTGATGGTCTTTGTTTTTCTCTTATTTAGTTTTTAGGGTATAAATTCATTTTATGATATATACCGCTAAAAAGTGGTCTAGTAGCAATAGCGGAGAGGTCACACCTGTTCCCATGCCGAACACAGAAGTTAAGCTCTCCAGCGCCGATGGTAGTTGGGACGTTGTCCCTGCAAGAGTAGGACGCCGCTAGGCAATTCAAAAAGCATTGTGATACATAAGGTATCGCAATGCTTTTTTAGCATGAAAAAATTTAAAATTCGCAAACTGTGGGTAATTCTTTTGGTGGATTAGACAAGTCAAGACACAACGCTTACTCCCACAAGGTTTTAGGCAATAATTTTATGGTCACAAATCGCCACTGTAAATTCTTGCGTAAGCTTGCCGAGTTGCTGTAGGACAGAAATGTTTTCGGTGGTTCTGTGGGAGTGAGTAATCGCAAACAGTCTTTGATGACCCATCGTATCAGCCTCAGGTCAGGCGAGAGTTGCTCTAGAAAGGAGCGATTTTAGCCTATCTTCCTTACTTCAATATTCTTTTTCTAGGAGATCGAAATAAATGTTCGATCTGCATTATTTTTTGGGATGTTTACGGTCAATACACCATTTTTATAGGTGGCTGTTGTATCTTTTTTTGAGATAGGAAATGGCAAAGTGATAATACGTTCATTCTTTCTATAAGATTCTTGTGTGTGAAAGTATTTTTGTTCGTCATCTTTCTTTTCTGCGTAAACAGAGTTCTGTACACCTATTCTTATTTGTCTTCCCATGATTTCCAACTCTATTTGTTCTCGGGTGTATCCTGGTAACATCGCACGTATTATTATTGCAGATTGTGTTTCTTTGGTCTCAATGGGAATTGCTTTATTGTTCCATAGTGGCTTAAAATCTCTAAAAGCATCACTGAAGAATTCATCCATGCGACTTATCAAATCAGTAAACGGTTGTGATTTTTGTGTTGATTTATTTTGATTATGGTCCATTCAGACATCATCCTCTCCTTATATTAATAGTAAGATATGCGTTGACTAGGAAATAATAGTGGGCAACTCTAATTAGGCCATAGTTTATACTATCCTCTTCTACAATAACAATGCCATAATTATATAATATGTAATTTTTATTGGCTCTGTCACAAGTGTAGAAAGGTTATTAAGAATAGAGGGCACTCTTCACTTAAAATTTTATTTTTATTATAAGATCAGTTTCTTGATAACATCATTGATTATATTATTAGCATTTAGAAACGGAGAATGCTTTGTTAAATATCCGAGAATTGTATTGGCGTACTTTTAGTTTTATTGATTGAAATAAAGTGATAAGGAGCTATTAATTAGCAATATATTCAAGATAAAAGCATGTTGCTGATTTTTGTTGACTTTTCAGCGAGTTATCTGTAGTATTAAAAATAATTAAACATGGTACCTTTAATTCAGTCCTGTGAGGCTGACAAGGAAAGCGGATATTGTGTAGGGATATGTCTCTTTTGGCATAATGTAATGATTGTAGATAATTCTCAATCATTTATCCCACATTCAGGCTTCTTGTCACATATGACAGGGGGCCTGTTTTTTTTGCACAATCTACCTTCTTGTTTTGGTACCGAAAACAGGAGGAATAGAAATGAAGCAAATAGATTCAGAGTTTTCATTAGAAGCAGTACCACAATCTCATCGTAATGGTTTTTGGAAAACACTTGTTGTAATGCTTGGTTTAACTTTTTTTTCTGCTAGTATGTGGTCAGGAGGAGAGCTGGGACAAGGATTAACGTTTATCCAATTCATGGGGATTGTTCTTGTAGGAAATCTTGTGCTGGGAGTCTATACTGGAGCTCTTGCATATATGGCAGCCAAAACAGGTTTATCTACTCACTTGCTAGCACGTTATGCGTTTGGTGAGAAGGGGTCTTATTTATCTTCTTTCCTACTTGCGTTTACTCAAATAGGTTGGTTCGGAGTGGGGACGGCAATGTTTGCTGTTCCGGTACAAAAAGTTACAGGAATAGATATTTATGTCTTGATTGCTATAGCTGGTATGTTAATGACATTTACAGCATTCTTTGGTATGAAAGCACTCGCTGTTATTAGTTTCATTGCGGTACCATTAATTTCAATACTTGGCAGTACATCTGCATGGAAAGCAACAGAAAGTCTTGGTGGAATTCAGGGTTTACTAGACTATCAGCCGGCAGAAGCGATCAGTCTGGCTGCTGCTCTTACTATTTGTATCGGTTCGTTCATTAGTGCGGGTACACTTACTCCAGATTTCACCCGGTTTGCCAGAAGGAAACGGTCTGCAGTTATATCTACTGTTGTTGCCTTTTTCATTGGTAATACGTTGATGTTCCTATTTGGAGCAATAGGTTCTATAGCTACAGGACTGGCAGATATTTCGGAAGTTATGTTTATGCAAAATCTGATTATACCAGCAATCATTGTACTAGGTCTAAATATCTGGACTACAAATGATAATGCCTTATACGCTTCCGGACTTGGACTATCAAATATTACAAAACTACCAAAGCATAAAATCGTAGTTATTAATGGTATGATCGGTACAGTTGCTGCCATGTGGCTTTATACTAACTTTGTTGGTTTTCTAACATTGCTTGGTTCTGCTTTGCCTCCAATTGGTGCGATTATTCTTGCTGATTTCTTTATCTTGAATCGAGGGAATTATCAAGCTTTCAAAACAATGAAATTTAAGTCCTTTAATTGGGTAGCAATCCTTGCCTGGGGATCAGGTATTGCAGCAGCAACTTTCATACCTGGTATTCCGCCGATAAATGCACTAATAGGTTCAGCGGTAATACATGTAGCTGTAACCAAACTTGTTGCACAATTCAGTGACAAAGAAGTTATTATAACTAATAAAGAAAAGGTGAGTAATACATGATTATTAAAAATGCAGCTTTACGTGGAAAGCAAGGTCAGTGGGATATAACTATCCATGAGGGGAAAATAGCCTCCATCTCTTCCGCAACCCAGGAAACAGTAAGTAATCAAGATGTGTTAGATGTGAACGGTTCCCTCGTGCTCGCTCCTTTTATTGAGCCACATATTCATTTAGATACAACATTGACGGCAGGTGAGCCTGAATGGAACAAAAGCGGCACGCTGTTTGAAGGTATTCAACGTTGGGCTCAACGAAAAGAAATTTTAACTCATGAGGATGTAAAACGAAGGGCAAAAAAGGCATTACAATGGCAGATTGCTCAAGGTATTCAACATGTCCGTACACACGTTGATGTAACAGACCCTAAGTTGACTGCTTTAACCGCGATGCTTGAGGTAAAAGAGGAAATGGCCCCCTATGTCAACCTCCAAATTGTTGCTTTCCCACAAGAAGGCATACTATCTTACCCGAATGGAAAAGAATTAGTAGAAGAAGCCTTAAAGATGGGGGCAGATGTCGTCGGAGGAATTCCTCATTTTGAATTCACGAGGGAATATGGTGTAGACTCTATGAAGGTGGCATTTGACCTTGCAGAAAAATATGATAGGCTCGTGGATATCCATTGTGACGAAATTGATGATGAACAATCGCGTTTTGTAGAAGTAGTGGCAACAGAAGCCTATGAACGTGGTTTGGGTTCAAGAGTTACAGCAAGCCATACAACAGCGATGGGCTCGTATAATGACTCATATGCATATAAGCTCTTTCGCTTGTTAAGTATGTCAAAGATCAATTTTGTTTCTAATCCACTTGTCAATATTCATCTACAAGGCCGCTTTGATACATATCCAAAGCGGCGAGGGTTAACGCGGGTTAAAGAGCTATTGGAGGCTGACATGAATGTTTGCTTTGGACATGATGATATTTTTGACCCTTGGTATCCACTAGGGACTGGGAATATGTTACAAGTGTTGCATATGGGAATACATGCTTCCCAACTAATGGGATACGAGCAAATTGTAAATTCCATCGATCTCATTACAACGAACAGTGCAAAAACACTGCATATGGAAAAAGCATATGGGGTGGAGATCGGAAAGCCGGCGAACCTTATTGTAATGGACGGCAATAATGAATATGAAGTGATTCGTAAACAGGCTTCTACCCTGTATTCCATACGAAATGGAAAAATTATTGCTGAAACAAAACCTAGTGAGACAAACGTAATGTTAAATAAAGTAGAAAAGATAGACTTTGCAAAATAATATTGAGTATAAAAAGACCTGAAGGAAAGCGTGAAATCCTGCAGGTCTTTTTGTTATAAAAAAGTAATGCTCGAACATCTGCTAATTTGTTTCTTTATGATGAAATACTTCTTTCCCTAAGGATTAATAAGCTTTAATTCACCGTTAGTGAAATTCTCAGTGGTAACAACTGTCTCTTTAGGAAAAATGAATGTCCAAGGCATGCTAGTATGTTGCTTTATTATATGAAATGGTAAAGTAAAGGTATGAGAGGCTACGATCTTCTCATTCCACATATATTGTAGGGTTTTTTGGTCGAATAAGTAATCTTCTTGAGAAAAATTATGGATAAGAACACTTATTAATAAATCACCTCTATGATTTACTGCTTGTCGGATCGGTATAAAATGTACTCCCTCGTTAAATACCCGTTTTGTCTCATGAAAAAGAACTTCAATGTGCTCTCTATCCTGTGGTGCAATCGTTTTATCCCATGCCGGTTCAAGTACTAATGTTTGCATACAGATACTCCTTTGAAGATAAATGATACCTTATTGTAACATGAACAATCGATCAACTACTGTATTTTATTATTTAATAGTTCATACATTGCCTCTCCTATTATCTTTCCTGCTGTTTTTGGTGCGGTTTTTCCTGGTAAACCAAGTGCATGCACAGCTTTTATGTTTTGCTTTTTTGCATAGGTAAAGTCGGTACCTCCTGGTGCTGATGCAAGATCAATAATTACACAATCTTTTTTTAGGTTAGCAATTACTTTTTTATTCAATATAGGTGCTGGAACGGTGTTTAGGCATATATCAATATCTTTAATCTCTTTTTGCAGGTCATTGATCCAGACAGAGTGTAATCCCATGCCATATGCCTTTGCAGCTGCTGTCTTGTTCCTTACTGTCACATGCACGTTCGCCCCTGCCGCAGAAAATAATCTTGCAACAGTCATGCCAACTCTTCCAAAACCAACAATCATTACGTTTGAATTGTGAACAGTCGTAGCAGTTTCTTCTATTGCTACATGTAATGCGCCTTCAGCAGTAGGGATAGAATTGAGAATTGCCATCTCCTCGCTTTGGAAGATTTTTATTAGTTTGCGGTTCGTCTGATTCGTTAATTGTTCTAGATATATATTGGCAGCTCCTGTATAGACGCTGCAATGCTCTGGAGTTTGAATTAACATTTCCTTTGTAAGATGAATGGTCTTATCTGAGTAAGTAGCTTCTACTTCACCATTTAAGTCAATACCTCCCACTGGCAGCAGTACAGCATCCAAATGGCCATAAGAAAAATGATCTGGATCAACTATTTGTACATTTTTTTGTTGGAATGGATGTTGGTCATAACCGACAAGAGCAATATCAACACCTTTATCAGCTAGTAAATGAGTTGCTTCTAAATATCTCGCATCCCCTCCCAAGATCAATAACTTCTTTTTTAGACTCATTGAACATCAACCTTTCTTCTATTCTATTATTAAAACTAACTGAGGAAATTCTTACCGTTTTCTAATTTTAATCACACTGTTTTTTCATTTTATGAGGTTATTATGTAATTAATCACATAGAAAAGGAGAGATAAAATTTATGAAGACATTAATTGTAACATCAATGGGAGCACTTATGTTGGCCTCCAGCGGAATTAGTGGAGGAGATGTAGTACATGCTGACTCAGCAAACGCAACAAATTTACAGAAGGGAACCGATTTTGCTACAATGCATTATCAAGTATCTGCTTCGGAGGATATCAGCAAATTCGCTGAATTTGAAAGCATTCAAGCTCACATTGATACAGGAAAGTGGACAGTTAATGTGATGGAGGACAATCCGTATAAGCGGGTGATCCTGTTCAGTGACGAGAAGGGACTACCTCAGTACAAGAGTATTTATGTTAAAGAGACAACCCGTCATAAATTAATTGACTTTCATAAAGGCTTGCTTGTAAATAAGGTGCTTGAAGGTTCAACAACAAATGCAGGGCATAATGAAGACAATGAAGTAAATAAGCCAACAGATACAGATACAGATGAAGATAAAGATAATACAGCAAATGAAGAGCAAGATAAAGAAAATAATGCAAATGAAGATAAAGATGTAGATGACTTCGTTGAATTTGATATGGTAGAAGACCAAACGGATATAGATGACGATCAGTGGCAGGTTGTAGAAGATAATGATCATAAACGTGTGATGGTAGGAAGCAACGAAGAAGGTCAAAATCAATTTAAAAGTATATTTATAAAAGATACCAATAGATTAAAAGTAATTGATTTTAGGGGTGGTCTTGTCTTTAATGGAATCCTAGAGGATATTGAAGATTCTGATTCACAAGAAGACCAAACTGTAGAAGAAGAGTCAGTAGAAATAGATGATTTTGTTGAATTTGATATTGTAGAGGAACAAACAGGAGTAGATGAAGATCATATGAGGATTGTGGAGAACAATCCACATAAACGTGTGATGTTAATTACCAATGAAAATGGACAGCAACAATTTAAGAGCATTTTTGTAAAAGACACAAACAGATTGAAAATAATTGATTTTAAAAATGGATTGCTTTTTAATGAAGTAATTGACGGATAAAAAAGATAGAGTTTAAATAAAAACACACTTGCTGATAGGTATTACAACTATCGGTAAGTGTGTTTTTTCACCTTCAGCTATCAGTACTTGGCTTTTTTGGAGGCACGTATTTTAGTATATCTTCACTTTCAAAAAAATCAACAAGTCTTCGTATCCAATCATAGTAGCTAATCCATTGTTCCAACTCTTCTTTTAAATCAGCTATTTTTTTCTCAGCTTCAGGTGAAAAGTTATCTCGGTGTTTTTCTTCCAAACGCAGAATTTTATCCTGAAGACGTCTTGCAAGTTGTGAATTTTTACTAACTACCTCTTTCCAATTTGTAGTGAACAAGGAGATGAATGTTTGAATATAATCATTTTCTACCTTGTAATACTCTTTGCGACTTCCTTTCACAAATTCCTTTTCTGCTATATTCAAGGACATCATTTGCCGCATCACCTGGCTCATCCGAGTCTTACTCATTCCGGTTTCGTCTGCAAGTTGATCCAAAGTCATGGGCGTGCGATTAAGGTAAATGATTCCGAGAAGTCGACCAACAGTGGAAGAAACTCCAAACGTTTTCATATTATCTGCAATTCGATCAGAAATCTGACTTTCTGCTTGTCTTAGTTCTTCCAGTATTTCTTTTTCTATGTAAGTATCCATGAACTCCCTCCCGTACTTATCATAGCATGAGTTAATAGAAAATGTTAATAATACAATTCTCCGAAATACTAAGAAAATAGAAGCAAATCAAAGATATACAGGATATAAAGTTTATAAAATAATAATTACACAGATTTTTTAAAGTTTACGACATGTTTTTTATTCTATATACTGAAATAGTTCTATTGATCGACAAAAATCTACATGGAGGTGGAAGACTTTGTTAGAATTTAAGAACGTGACAAAAGTCTATGATGGTGGGAAAACCGCTGTTAACAAATTAAACTTAAAGATAAATAAGGGAGAGTTTGTATGTTTTATCGGTCCTAGTGGTTGTGGAAAGACGACTACAATGAAAATGGTCAACCGATTAATTGACATCTCTGATGGAACTATACTAGTTGATGGAAAGGATATTAAGCAGCAAGATCCTGTAGAGCTTCGTCGCTCCATTGGCTATGTTATTCAGCAAATTGGTTTAATGCCACATATGACAATTAAAGAAAATATCGTACTTGTTGGTACACTTTTAAAATGGCCGGAAGAGAAGAAAAATGAACGTGCAAAAGAATTGATTAAATTAGTTGGTCTGCCTACGGAATACCTTGACAAATATCCTCATGAACTAAGTGGGGGGCAACAACAACGGATTGGCGTCCTTCGCGCATTAGCTGTAAATCCCCCTTTAATATTGATGGATGAACCATTTGGTGCACTTGATCCTATCACAAGGGATTCCTTGCAGGATGAGTTCAAAAAACTTCAAAAAGAATTACATAAAACGATTGTGTTTGTTACCCATGATATGGAT
Source organism: Virgibacillus sp. SK37 (assembly GCF_000725285.1). GTDB lineage: Bacteria > Bacillota > Bacilli > Bacillales > Amphibacillaceae > Virgibacillus_Q. Next base: position 2,422,767 of record NZ_CP007161.1, on the reverse strand, counting down.
GAAGCACTAAAGCTTGCAGATCGTGTTGTGATCATGCGCGATGGCGAAGTAGTACAAGCAGACACCCCTGAGGAAATATTACGTAATCCTGCAAATGAATTTGTGGAAGAATTCCTAGGTAAAGAGCGATTGATCCAAGGAAGACCTGATGTTACTACGGTCGGTCAAATAATGGAAGGAACGCCGATTACTGTGCAGGAAAATGACTCCCTGAAAAATGCGATTTCCATTATGCGTGACAAACATGTTGATTCCTTACTTGTTTTGGATACTCGTAACCAACTAGTAGGTTTTATAGACATAGAGATCATTAATTTAAACTACAAGAAAGCAACCTTGGTAAATGAGGTTATGGAAAAAGAATTTCTTTTTGTTGAAAAAGATAGTCTGTTAAGAGATACCGTTCACAAGATCCTACGTAGAGGTGTCAAGTATGTGCCTGTAGTGGACGAGGATAAAAAACTTGTTGGAATTGTAACAAGGGCTACGTTGGCTAATCTGGTCTACGATACAATTTGGGGCGATGGTTTTGATGTAGAAGAACACATAGAATTGGAGATTGCAAAATAGGAGGGTGAAAGAATGAATGAATTTTTATCGAACCATGCTACAGAACTTCTCATAAAAACAGGGGAGCATTTATACATTTCTTTCTTTGCTATTTTACTAGGTGTAGTTGTAGCAGTACCACTGGGAATCTTGTTTTCCCGAATCCCCAAAATGGCAGACCGTTTAATCTCCTTTGTAGGTATTTTACAGACCATCCCAAGTTTGGCTATTCTGGCTTTCTTTATTCCTTTGCTAGGAGTAGGTAAGTTACCAGCAATTCTTGCTCTGTTTTTCTATTCCTTGCTGCCAATTTTACGAAACACATATATTGGTATTCAAGGAGTAAATGCAAGTGTGCGTGAGGCAGGAAAAGGAATGGGAATGAGTAATTGGCAATCAATAATGAAGTTGGAGCTACCGCTAGCGCTTCCTGTAATTATGGCAGGAATTCGTCTGTCAACTGTTTATTTAATAGGTTGGGCAACCTTGGCAGCATTTATTGGTGGCGGTGGTTTAGGAGATTTTATATTTGATGGATTAAATCTCTACCAACCAGTATTAATTATTGCTGGTACGGTGCCGGCTACAGTTCTTGCTCTGATTGCAGACCGTTTGCTAGCATTAGCTGAACAAAAATTAACACCAAATGGAATGAAAGAATCATATGAAGCAGCAGCATAACATGGGAGTTGATACGATGCGGAAAAAAATAGGAAAACTGGTAATTCCTGTACTGGTTTTGATCATGGTGTCCGGCTGTTCTCTTCCAGGGCTTGCCAGTACTACAACAGATACAGTTAAGATTGGAATGTTAGGGACATCAGAATCAGAAATCATTGGGGAGATTCTTTCCATTATGATTGAAAGGGAAACAGATCTAGATACGGAGCCAGTAACTAACCTCGGTTCTTCTATTGTGCAGCACCAAGGGATGATAAGAGGAGATTTGGACATAACCTCTACTCGTTATACAGGTACTGATTTATCCGGGGCGCTCGGAATGGATCCAATTACAGACCCTGAAAAAGCTATGGAGATTGTTCAACGTGAATTTCAAAAACGATTTAATGAAACATGGGCAGACTCATACGGATTTGAAAATAGTTACTCCGTGGCAGTCACAACAGAATTTGCTGAAAAAAATAATATTAAGACTGTTTCCGATTTAGAGCCATTTGCTTCCGATTTACGGTTTGGTGTCGATAATGCTTGGATCAATCGTAAGGGAGATGGATATGAAGGCTTTAAGCAAACATACTTCGATTTTGGAGAAGTGTTTCCTATGAACGTAGGGCTTGTATATCAAGCAGCATCAAGTGGCCATATGGACGTGGTGCTCGCTTACTCATCCGATGGAAGAATAAAAGAGTTTGACTTGAAGGTGTTAGAAGATGATAAGAAATTCTTTCCACCATACGATGCTTCACCAGTTATTAGTAATGAATTACTGGAAGAATACCCAGAAATTAAAACGATCACTGAAAAATTGTCAGGGAAAATTTCCACTGAAAAAATGCAGGAACTAAACTATAAAGCAGATGTGGAATTAATGAACCCACATCAAGTAGCAAAAGAATTTTTAGAAGCGAATAATTACTTTGCATCTGCTGGGAAGGGAGGAAACTAACATGGAAACATGGAATCAATTTATAACCTATGTTGGGCAAAATGGAGATTACATCTGGTTTCAGTTTTATCGCCACTTTTTGATGGCTGCCTATGGTGTGCTATTTGCTGCAGTTATTTCTATTCCTTTAGGCATTCTTATTGCCAGGTATGGGAAATTAAGCAGCTGGGTTTTGGCATTTGGTAGTATCATTCAAACCATCCCTGCATTGGGAGCATTAGCTGTGATTATGATTGCTTTTGGCTTGGGTACGAACACGGTAATTATTACGTTAATGCTATATTCTATTTTACCGATTACGCAGAATACATATGTCGGTATGAAAGAAGTAGATAAAACAGTTGTAGAAGCAGGTTATGCATCAGGAATGACGCGTTTCCAGTTGCTAAGGATGGTGGAATTGCCACTAGCTATAAGTGTCATCATGGCTGGGCTTAGAACAGCTCTAGTAGTTGGTATAGGAATTGCTGCAGTCGGCGCTTTTGTTGGAGCTGGTGGCCTGGGTGCTATTATTTTACGAGGAATGAACGCTACGGACGGTACAGCGATTATTCTTGCAGGTGCTATCCCAACAGCTCTCATGGCGATAATTGCAGACCTTGCAATGGGATGGATTGAACGCAAATTACATCCTGTCAAAACATCAAAACCAAAAGCGGCGTAGGCAGATGTAAATTAGCACTAGATCAAAGTCTAGTGTTAATTTTTAATAATTAATCCGTTTTCTTCACTGTGAATACATAGAAACAGATTCGAAGGGGGAAGGAAAATGAAAGAAGAAAAAATCAGTGTGGAGAAAAACGTACCCTTTGAGCTTTCCGATGGTACTGTGCTTAGGTCAGATATATACCGACCCAATAATAATAATCAATATCCAGCTCTTATGCTACGTTTACCATACAATAAAGAAGAAAAGCGGTATTATGATGAATACCTGGAAGTACCACGTATGGTAAGGGCAGGATATATTGTAATACTACAGGATGTAAGAGGGAGGTTTGCTTCAGACGGAGAATTTTACCCGTTTATTTATGAAGGTAAAGATGGTTACGAAGCCGTAGAGTGGGCTGCCAATTTACCATATGTTAATGGAAAGGTCGGTCTGTTTGGTATGTCCTATCACGGCTATACACAATTAGCAGCTGCTGTAGAAAACCCACCATCTCTTAAAGCGATTGCGCCTGTAATGACAATGGCGGAACCGTGGGCAGATATTTTAAATGGCGATAGTGCAGCAAAAGGTGTAGCTAAATTTCAGACATGGACGCTAGGCTCTATTATTGAAGATCAGTTAAAAAAGCGTAGAAAGCTCGACCAAACGAAAGTTGAAAAATACCAAGCTAATATGAGGGAATGGTTAGATTACCGTCCTGCTGATGAGTGGCCCCCGATGAATGACTTAGATCCGAATTCTTTTTTCTTTGATGTAATGCATGATAAAGTTAGTTCAGAGCTAATAGAACGAACTCAACTATTGGATAAGTTACATTCCATACAAATCCCTGCTCTGTTCATTGGAGGCTGGTTTGATGCATTATTAGAGCCTACCATAGAAGCTTATCAAGCATATAGAGGGCCTACTCAAATTTGGGTTGGCCCATGGACACATGAGGACATGAGTGGCCATGCTGGTGAACGTTATTTTGCAGGGGGAGCAGAACAGATAGGACCAGACCAGGTGGGAGATCCCACAGAACTTCATATAAAATGGTTTGATCACTGGTTAAAAGATAAGCCTCTGGAAATAGAAAAAACTGTACATCTTTATTTAATGGGACAAGAAAAATGGAAAGCCTATGATCAATGGCCTCCAACAGCTACTAGTAAGGAGCTTTTTCTTACGAGTAATGGGTCTTCACAGACGAGAAGAGGTGATGGAGAGCTTGCAAATCAACCTATGCGAAAGGATACTAAATCTGAACTTCTCTTGGATCCCAATAATCCCGTGCCCACCAGAGGCGGTGGTGTATTGATTGCGGGGAATGGTTCCGGTGTTTATGAGATTGGTGACATTCAAGATAGAGAAGACGTACTTGTTTATACGAGTCCCATCCAAGAAGAAGACCTCCATATTCTTGGAACAGTAAAAGCATCTCTCTGGGTATCCAGTCCTACACCGTTATGTGATATTTCTATAAGACTTTCAGACTTAGAACCAAATGGGGAAGTATTTAACATTATCGATACTTTTTATCGAGAAAAAGTAAAATCAGTTGATCAACCATTCTGCATGGAAATAGAAGTCGGCCATACCGCATATTTATTAAAGAAGGGACATAGCCTTCGAGTTGATATCGCTGCAAGTAATGCACCATTATATGATATTAATTTAAATAATGGGCGTACATCAAAGACTTCCAAAGTCGGTAAGCCTGCGATAGAGAATGTGTACCACGGAGTTAATTTTCCTTCGCGTATCATCCTTCCTATAGAAAAATAAAAAATGGAGAGTGTATCTTTAACCAGGTTGTCAGAACTTTTGGGAAAGGTATGCTCTCTTATTTTTTGAAGATTAAAGAAGGAAGTGTTTAGCGTTTTAAGTTCTTGTGCACAAACAATCTTGGACAATTCGGAAGAACAGATTGTTATTCCCGGTGAAAATACGCAAATATTTTCTGGGGAACGAGTAATCACTTCCCCGTTCCATCCCCAAGTAAGACAAGGATTGCCAAGGATGGGACGAATTTAGCCTGTCCTTACTTCAAGGCGTATGCACTTTTTTTAGTTTTTTGTCTAATTACATAAAATTCCGGCTATTTCTTATTATTTGGTAGCTAATTAAAGGCATTGTTAACCATTATTGTCTCATCGTATCAAATCAAACTTAATGGCGATATATCGGATTTAATCCGTTTTGACGAATATGGTGCTTAGAAGTACGCTTATATAGTACATTATTTTTTAAAAATATAGGAGGTGGGAGCATTAATAGTGGAATAACCGAGATGACAATATCAACTGATATAAAAACAGACTTTCATTTTCGCAAGCCCACAAAAGATGATGGCGCAGCTGTCTGGGAGTTAATTAAAGATACTGGTGTCCTTGATCTTAACTCTTCCTATAGCTATTTGATGTGGTGTGAAGTTTTTTCAGAGACATCCATTGTAGCTGATAGGGAAGAGGAAGCGGTGGGATTCATTTCCGGTTTTATTCATCCGGAGCATCCAAAAACGCTATTCATTTGGCAGGTAGCTGTAAATGAATCGGAACGTGGAAAAGGACTGGGGACAAAAATGTTGTTTCAATTGCTTCAAAGAAAAGCCTGTGCAAATGTTTCTTATGTAGAAGCAACTGTATCACCATCTAACACGGCATCCCAGCAATTATTTAAGGGCCTTGCTAAAAAGCTTGACACAAATTGCGAAATTGGTGATTATTTTTCAGCAGATGACTTTCCACAAGAAGGTCATGAGGATGAACTATTGTTTAAGATTGGACCTTTTCAAAAAAATTAAATGGATAAGGATGATTGAATGACAACCGCAGTTTTAAATGAATCGAAAATGAAAACATTTGAAGAGATAGAATCAGCTGTACGTAGCTATAGCAGAGGGTGGCCGGCTGTTTTTGAGAAAGCAAAAGGCTACAAGCTTTGGGATACAGATGGTAGAGAATATATTGATTTCTTTGCTGGGGCTGGCACGCTGAATTATGGCCATAATGACGATGCCATGCAGGATAAAATAATTAATTATATTAAAAATGATGGAATTATCCACAGCCTTGATATGGGCACTACTCCTAGAAAAGAATTTCTTGAACAATTTAAAGAGATAATTCTTAAACCTCGAAACCTTGATTATAAAATAATGTTCCCAGGACCTACCGGCACTAATACAGTTGAAAGCGCATTGAAGATTGCTCGTAAAGTTACTGGTCGTGATACCGTGATCAGCTTTACTAACGCTTTTCATGGGATGACAATTGGTTCATTGTCTGTTACAGGTAACTCTTTCAAGCGTCACGGTGCAGGGGTTCCCTTACACCACACTGTTTCTATGCCTTTTGATGATTATGTGGAAGACCAGGATTCCATTGCTTATTTGGAAAGATTTCTAGAAGATAGCGGAAGCGGAGTTGCCTTACCAGCAGCCATTATTCTTGAAACCGTTCAGGGAGAAGGTGGCATTAATGCAGCAAGAATGGAATGGCTTAAAAAAATTGATGCTATTTGTAAACGCTGGGATATTCTCCTAATAATTGATGATGTTCAAGCAGGGAATGGACGCACCGGTACATTTTTTAGTTTTGAACCAGCAGAAATTAATCCTGACGTAGTTTGTTTATCCAAATCAATTGGTGGTTTTGGTTTGCCTATGGCTATCACTTTAATTAAACCGGAATATGACCAATGGGGCCCAGGAGAACATAATGGTACCTTCCGCGGCAATAATTTGGCATTTATCGCAGCTACTGAGGCACTATCTAACTGGAAAACAGATGACTTCAGTAAAGAAATCCAAGCAAAAGGGGATTTATTAAAAACAGCTGTAAACAAACTTATTGAAAAATATCCCGTACTAAAGGGGGAAGCTCGTGGCAGAGGACTTATGCAAGGGATTGCTGTTCATGTAGATGGCATTGCCGAAGAAATTTGTGCAGAAGCTTTTAAACGGGGGCTGATTGTAGAAACTTCTGGTCCAGACGATGAAGTTGTAAAATTCCTCCCACCCCTTGTGATTGATCAAGAAGGACTCGAAAAAGGACTGGATATATTAGAAGATAGCATAAAATATGTTACCAACAAATAAACTAAACTATTGCAACAGGGGAAAGGGGAAAATAGTATGATAGTAAAATCACTAGAAGATATTATTGGCACAAAGGATGAGACATCTGGGGAGAACTGGACAAGTCGCAGATTTTTATTAAAAAAAGATAATTGTGGGTTTAGTATGAATGACACACTTATTAAAGCAGGTACAGACAATTACTTCTGGTATAAAAACCACATCGAAGCTGTTTATTGTATTGAAGGTGAAGGTGAAATTGAAAAGGTGGAGACAGGTGAGGTTTTTCAGATTAAACCTGGTACGATGTACATCCTTGATCAAAACGATAAACATAGATTGCGTGCAAGAACCCAAATGCGCATGGTATGTGTATTTAACCCCCCACTAGTGGGAACGGAAACACATAATGAAGAAGGCTATTATCCATTACTGACAGAATAAAGTATAACAAAGGCGCCCAAACACGTTTATCGGGCGTCTTTTTAAAGTCTTCAGAGTATTTGTGGGAATTTTAATTTATAAAATGCGAGTACCAATTTTTTATAGATAAAAGGATATCTGGTTAAATGTCCTAATAATTTGAACTATTTGTAAATTGTGGTAAGCTTAAGTTGATTACAACCATGATTCATATTTATTCGTAGGTGAATTAAAGCTGTACATACAATTTGGAGGAGTGGATGAAATGGGAAGTTATCAGGGAAAGTAGCATTGGTTACGGGAGCAGGCACAGGACTCGGGCGTGCGATCGCAATTGCATTTGCTAAGGAAAGTGCGACCGTCATTCTTAACGGTAGAAGGGAAGAAAAACTGCGTGAAGTTGCGCAGGAAATTGGAGAAGGCTGCTTCATTATTCCGGCTGATTTGACGAAGGAATCTGAAGTGAACACTTTAGTCGATGAATTACAAAAAAATACTGCTGGTGAATTAGATATTCTAGTAAACAATGCTGGTGGGGTGAACGCAATGGCACCTATTGAAGAAATGTCACTTCAGCAATGGCAAAAAATGTTTGATTTAAACTTAACTACCCAATTTCTTACGACTCGCGCTTGTTTACCACTGTTACGTAAAAGTGAAAATGGTAAAGTAATTTCTGTCACTTCTGGAATGGTCAATTTCTTTATGAAGGGGATGGGGGCTTATTCCGCAAGTAAAGCAGCAGTTGAAGCACTGATGAAAACAGTCGCTGAAGAGGAAAAGGACAATGGAATCCAAATTAACTTATTTGACCCCTTAAATGTGGTTTCTGAGGGTAATCCTGATGGGGAATATGAACCTGCGGAGGTTGTAGGTGTACTTGTTGATCTAGCAGCTGCAGAGTCTGTACAGAAACACGGCGAAATAACAAAACCTGAAGTATAAGTTGATACTAAAATTTTCTGCCAAAACGCTAATGGAATTTTCCATGCGTTTTGGCAGTTTGCTTTTCGAATCGCTATTTGTTCTTTTTGGGTTGCGGATAATTATATCCTTTCGTATCTACCTCTACCTTTTTCATTCTTTGCTCGTTTAATGGTTTATCCGCTTCATCTCTTTCTGTGTCAACAATTTGGTCGACCGTCTCGATGCCTTCGGTAACTTTTCCGAACGCAGCATAGTCGCCATCCAAATGAGGTGACTCACTAACCATAATGAAAAATTGCGATCCTGCGGAATCCGGGTCTTGAGATCTTGCCATGGAGAGAGCACCACGCTCATGCTTTAGATTGTTGGTAAAACCATTGGAATTAAATTCGCCGTCAATAGAGTAGCCTGGCCCCCCTGTTCCATTTCCTTCCGGGTCACCACCTTGTATCATAAAGCCAGGAATAACCCGATGAAAAATCAGATCATCATAGAAGCCATCCTGAACCAAAGAGATAAAATTAGCTACGGTTTCGGGAGCCTTTTCAGGATATAGTTCCGCTTTTATAGTTTCATCATTTTCCATTGTAATGGTAACAATAGGGTTTTCTTTCACATCATGGGGGTAGTCCGTTTTCTGGTCTGCTTTTTGTTCGTTTTCTTTGCTGGAATCTTCCTGTGTTCCACATCCACTCAAAATAATAGTGAATAAAATAACTGCTATAAATAGCTTTGTAAATACTCTCAACTTTTCATCCTCCTGTTCATTTTTCTATTATAGCATGTAGCTACGACACTGGAGAATAGAAAGGAGAAGGATATATTATTATGCTCGATGTCCACCAATTTTCTTGCTGCGCTCCAAGGTAATTCCGGCCTCTGTATAGCTGCTGGCACGAAGGATAGCTGTCGCTCCATAATCTCGGCGAATAGCATCCATAACATACCCGATATCATTTTTTTTCGCCCGATCTTCAAATAGGTTAAGCTGTATTTCTCCCTCATGAAAAAGGTTATTCAGCGTAACATAGACATGTCTAATAGTACTGTTTCCATCATAAAATTCTTGGAAGAGCTGAAGACAGATTTGATATACATCCATAGTTACATTCGTAGGGATGTAGATCGATCTGGAGCGAGAGAAGCCGCCACCTGTTTCCTTGCCATAGGAGATGCCCAATTGAACAGTTCTTCCTGTCTTCCCAGCTTCACGGGCACGCCGGCAAACCTCTTCACAAAGATCGAGGATACAGACCGTTACTTCCTCTTTGGAATAATCTCTTAAAAGAGAGATGCCATGTCCAAATCCTTTTTGTTCCGTTTTTATAAAATCTCCAAATACCGGACTTAAATCAATTCCCCATGCATGCCAGTATAACTGCTCGCCCATCACCCCAAAGCGCTTTTTTAAATGTTCCAAGTCAAAGCGGGCAAGCTGTCCCAATGTGACAATTCCCATTCGATTGAGATTTCGCTTCATTCTGCTGCCGATTCCCCATATGTCCTCTATGGGAAAAGGCCAAAGTTTTTCTTTGACTTGTTCATAGGTACATTCAGCGATACCTACTTTCTTGGCATGCAGATCCATCACTGTTTTTGCAAGAAACTTATTATCTCCGATCCCAATCGAAGCAGTAATTCCAAAGCAATCCAAGATGTCTTTCTTGATTTGTCTTGCTACTTCCCAACGGGCTCCAAATAGTTTATCAAGCCCGTTTACTGTTACCCAGACTTCATCTACGGAATATTGGTGAATTGCTTGTTTTGGTACGTATTGGTTGATCAGTTTGGTGATTTCCATTGACACGTTTAAATAATCTGCCATATGTGCTGCTACAATATGAATTTCCGGGTCATCGGGTAACTCAAAAAAACGACTTACGTTACTAATGCCATGCCTTCTTTTCAGCTCTGGTGAAGCAGCCAGAACAATACTGCCTGATCTATTCGGGTCACCGACTACCGCAAGCAACGTCTTCATAGGATCCAATCCAAGTTTTACCGCCTCCACACTTGCATAAAAAGAACGCATATCTATACATAGTACATCATTACGAGGGTAAGAAGAATAATCCATTACAATAGCCACCACCAAAAAGGAACATTTGTTCTTATTATAGGGAATACCTCTTTTTTTATCAATGGGAATTTAACCCAAACTAGTAAAATAAAAATAGGAAAAGTTAATTAATTAATTTTTTTGAAATAAGACAATTTTAAAACCAAATCGTTTATACTTATATAAAAGATAAATATTTTTAGACATAGAAAGTTAAATGGAGGTGTTGGAAAGATGTTAAGTAAGCGATTAACACTCTATTTTTGTGTTGCTATTATTTTAGTCATACTATCTGGCTGTAGCAATGAAAGTGAAAATGAGAGCAAACAGGCTGACAGCTATATGGCTGAGGAAGCAAGTGAGAAGATAACGGAAGAAGGAGAAGCGACAACTGAATCAGCAGAAGATGGCGTGGAAAATAGTGGAGATAAAACAGAGCAACAAACTCCACAGGAACAAAATACATCTCCACGGAAAATTATCTATACTGCAAATTTGGAGATCGAAATAAATAGCTACGAAAAAGCACTGGAGAACATACAAAAGAAAGTAGAGGCTTATCAAGGATATGTAGTTGAATCATCCATGTTTGAGGAAGAAGAAAACAAAGGAACAAGTGGTTTTATTACCGTCAGAATTCCTCAGGGAAAATTCCGGGAGTTTATTCAGCTGGTTGAAGATGGGAGTAAAAACGTGTTGTCAAACTCTATTTCAGGTCAGGATGTTACAGAGGAATATATCGACTTGGAATCACGATTGCGCTCCAAAGAAGTGGTTGAAGAGCGGTTGCTGTCTTATATGAAAAAAGCTGAGAAAACGGAAGACTTATTGGCAATTTCCAAGGATTTAGCAAGTGTACAGGAAGAAATTGATCAAATTAAAGGCCGTATGAAATATTTGGAAAATAAATCTGATTTAGCCACAATTACAATCCACATGACTGAAAACAATTTAGCGATTTCAGGAGAAGATCTCAACACATGGGATAAAACCAAACAGCAATTCTTACAAAGTTTAAATTGGCTTCTCAAAGCTGTTTCGGGCTTGATCATCTTTTTTGTTGGTAATTTGCCGATATTACTAGTTACAGCTAGCATAGCGGTAATTGTATTAATTGTCATCCGAAAGCTTAGCAAATCTAATAAAGATAATAGATGATCATCTATATGCTTAATATAACAGAGAATAGAGGAATACAATGAAAGCAAAACTTGAAAATTTTATTGCAAATGAACCTGCTTTAATGGGGGCACTTACTGGAATAAGTATTCGTGACAGACATAATGGTGAGGTGGTATACGAGCGACAAGGTGAAACGAGAATGCATCCTGCTTCCAATATGAAATTATTAACTGCAGCTGCATCCCTATCCGAATTAGGGGAGAAGTATAAATTTATTACGGAAGTAAAGGCAGATGGGGAAATAATTGATTCTAAATTAGTGGGAAATCTTTATTTGGTAGGAAAAGGAGACCCAACGTTAGTCCCAGAAGACTTGGATCTGCTTACCGAGGATCTCCGCCTTCAAGGAATTAAAGAAATAACAGGAGATTTGGTTGCAGATGATAGGTGGTATGATTTAATTCGATTATCGCCTGACATGATGTGGGAGGATGAACATGCCTATTATGGAGGACAGATCTCAGCATTGACTTTATCACCAGACGAAGATTACGATGCGGGTACAGTTATTATAGAAGTAGCTCCAGGCTATTCAATTGGAGATAAACCAAAGGTAACGTTATCACCTCCTACAGATTACGTGAGGGTGGAAAACAATGCAAAGACGGATGAAGTGCACAGCACAGAGGAAGAGATAGTAATCAGAAGATTGCATGGCACGAACACTATAACCATTACTGGAAATATCCCGCTCGATTCACCGAATAGGAAAGAGTGGGTAGCCGTATGGGAGCCAACAGAGTATGTCCTTGCTGTTTGGCAACACGCTTTATTAAAAAAAGCGATAAAGTGGAGCGGAACCGTAAAGGTAGCAGAAAGTCCCACTAACGCAAAAATATTGTGTACACACACTTCCAAACCCATATCTGAAATGTTAGTCCCATTTATGAAATTAAGCAATAATGGAATTGGTGAAGTTTTGATAAAAGAAATGGGAAGAAAAGTTTACGGTGACGGAAGCTGGCCAGCAGGTCTTAAGGTGTTGGAAGAGAGACTTACGGATTATAATATGAAGATTGACAACCTATTGCTTCGTGACGGATCAGGTATTTCTCATGTAAGTTTAATACCTCCCAATGAAATCACCAAACTTTTATATCACATTCAAAAGGAGAGTTGGTTCCCAACCTACCTAGATTCTCTTCCGGTTGCCGGAAAGGAGGATCGCTTGGTTGGCGGAACATTAAGAGATCGGCTGAAAGGCCTAAAGCTTCAAGCTAAGACAGGAACTATTTATGGTGTAAGTACGTTATCCGGTTATGCAGAAGCTAATAGTGGAAAGAAATACATATTCTCTGTAATGCTTAACAATATGCTTGATGAAGAAATTGGCAAAGAAATAGAGGATAGAATGCTGGAGATTATTTTGAAAGATTAAATGATACACTTACACGCTGATTAAGTGGCACACAAGAAAATAAAAAGCTGTCATTGTTAGTTGACGAGATTACATAGTGGAGCAAAAAAGTATATATCAATAAAAATCGCACGGTATATAACAACAAAATACCGTGCGATTTTTATTGTGAAATCTAGAGTGTTTACTAAAACATTTGGATATTTATGCTAAAATAATATTTAAGAACATAAAAAGACTAATAATAAATGTCTTAAATTAATGGGCAGGATTAAAGAGAAGTCAAGAGAGGTCTTCGTTCAACAAACGGGCCAGTTTGTGGAATATACTTGAAACGAATAAAGGCTTCTTCACGTCTTATATGATAAAGAGGGAGGTTGAATCATTGAAACGAGTAATAGTATTTATTCTAGTGCTATTATTTGTAACTTTAAGCGCTTGTAAACAAAATGAAAATAGGACTAATTCATATGATGAAGAACACGAGGGCATTATTGCAAGGATTACAGAATTAGATGCTGATGACGAAGAATTTAAATACCGTATGCTCGTCATATCAAATGTTGATATAAATGATGTGTTAGGTAAAACAGAAGATGAATTAATCGAATTAGCACAAGAAAACGATGGTGCTGATTATGATATAAGTGATGATATGTACGATCAAGACAGAATTGAATTGAATCAGGGTGTAAAAGTTAATGTTTACTGGGGTGGAGAGGACGAAGGTGAATCAAACCCTCCAGTACGAAGGGCAGAAAAGATAAGCGTTATTCCAAAATAATTACTTATAAATGGGCCATATTGTTGAAAATTGAAATTAAAGATTCCGCCCACACTTTAACTATGTCAGAGTTAAGCTAGTTGACATTCTAAGTGTATTAACAATATAATACACTTAGAATGGTTATCATATGGTTAGTGTATATTGTTTTGCCACAAGTGTATTAATGGGTTAATACAACTATTAGACTCAGTTGATAAAGTAGGAGTTGCTACCATGTGTGGTTTGAGTATTAATAATCGTGGTACGGTTTATTCAGCCGTTATTCGCTATATCAAAGAGCAAATTGCTTCAGCTAAGTTAGAGCCGGGACAGGAGATACCATCACGAAGAGAATTAGCTAGTCGGCTGAAGGTAAATTCCAACACAGTGCAACGAGCCTATAAGATAATGGAGGAGGAAGGGTTGATTTATACTGAACGAAACCGACGAAGTAAAATCACAAAAGATGAGAAAATTTTAGGGTCTGTTAGAGAAGAACTTATTCTACAAGCTGTATCCTCTTTTGTTAGCTCTATTCGTTCTATTAATGTTCCTGTTGATGAGGTTTTAGATTTGGTCAATAAAAATTATATGTAGGCATCATAAGATTATTTTAATTTCTTTATATTAAAAATAGATAACTATAAAAATTGTAAAAAAGGCATTTTTTTAGTTAAGTGGGGGGGAGGATTTATTGAAAAAGGCAGAGGAAAATAGAAGGCAATGGCGAAATTTCGCAGCTTTTACATTAATAGTAGGTTTAATCGTAGGAACTTTTTCAGTTGTTTCTGACAACCTACCGATAGGGGCCTTAACCGTTTCGGAACTTATCCTTTCTTACTTAGCGGTTACTATTAATTCCTTACCATTATGGTTTATATTTGCTATGCTTGTTGGTTATTTATTTGCTAATAACGTCAAAAAGGCTGCGTTATTTGGCTTTATTTATATCATAATCGCTATTACTTTTTACTTCTTAATCGGCAACTTTTACACAGACATCCCTATATCAGTACCATTTAAAGAAAGAATAGGCACATATGCAATTTGGTACGGTGCTTCAGCAGTAGGTGGTATTTCCGGTGGAATTGTAGGGTTTTTAACTAAAAAAACACCGTACGCTCTACTTATCTTAATGGCAGGGTTGATATTGCAACTATTTGTAAGCGGTAGTAGTAGCTGGAGTAACGTTGTAGGGATTGCACAAAATATTACCTTTTGTTTAATAATCATGGGCATTATTATTCGCTTAACGGTTTCAAAGAATAAAATGAGGCTAAGAAATAAGTGATTTACGAATTTATCATAAAATGAAAACAGCTGACCTCCTTATTCCATAAAAGGGTACAATCTGAAATAAGATAAGCGCCATTTTTTATAGAAAAAGGATTGTGTTAATTCTATAAATTTGAAATAATTGGTTTTGAGATAGGAAATTTTGCTTAGCAAAACATTTAGGATGGTGGTACCTCAATGGAAATCTAGTTTATTAAAAATAGGAGGAAGAATTATGTGGGATATTATTATTACAATTATTATATTTGCTGTTATATATTTTGGTTTTACACGTCTCATGGGTTATAAAAATAAAAATATAACCTTGGAACTAGATGAACGCTATACCAATCTCACTGACCAAGCAGAAGCAGTTAAACGTGAGTTGGAAAAGCAGGGTAAAAATGTTGAGTACATAGAGGACGGCTTTTTTCTTATTGATGGCAAACGCTATATGATACATTCACGAAATGTTGCGGTGGGGGGGTTACCACTTCAGCGTACTATACTTGAACCAGTTGAAAAGTAAATGCTATTTGTAAAATGAAGTTATAAATTAACCCTTTTTCTCATTATTCCAGAAAAGGGCGCAGTTGTTGAATAAGCATTGCGCCGTTAAAGGGCCAGATTGTGTAATAATTAATAATAAGCCTACCCCTCAATCAAATAGAGGATTAAGGGGTAAGCTGATATTAAACAAATAATTATTTTTTTACAGCATGGATGTAATGAATCGTTTCAAAGGCTTTTAAATAATCCGAACGATCGCTAAAGAATTTATTATTTATAACATCGGGTGATAAATGTTCGTAAATAAGTAATCCTGCATCTTCTAACAATATTTCTATTTCGTCATAAGTAAAACATGATTTCATTGGTTCGCCACTAGCGGATGCCATTTGCACCATATTCTGAACTCGGTTAGACAATCCTTTTTCTACAAATAGTTTATCATCTGCATAATCAAAAACGATGGAACTTCCCAATGGAATCTCTGCAAATAATTCTTTAATTAAATTTGAAATTTCTTCTTTTGTTAAGTAATAGGAAACACCTAAGAGACTATAAAAGGTTTTTTTGTTTGGTTGAAAACCCTCATCAATAAGGTTTTGTAGGATAATATCTTTGGTGAAATCCATTGGAACAAAGTGAAAATTATAAGGAATTTGATAATTAGATTTGGCTAGCCTATTCCTTTTAAAATCTTGTGTAGACGGATAATCAACTTCAAATATTTCCAACTTAGGGTCTAATTCTGGGTTCCGAAAACAAAATGTATCCAATCCAGCTCCTAGAATGACATATTGTTCAGCTCCTAGTACTATCTCATGGAATAATACTTTTTCACAATAGGCAGCACGTGCTAATGGAGTTGGTGAGAGTTGAACTTGTGTAATCCATTTTAATATTTCATCGGGTTGATCTTGAAATTTTATAGCAATTTCATGATTAAAAAATTGAATTCCTTGAATCATGTTTTTACGAATATCTTCAAATTCCTTTTGGGTAATTAAATCTTTTGCAATATAATCATCAAAAATCTTTGGTGTGTCATATTTACTATGGTATGCTCGACCAAAAGCTGAAATTAAGGAAGTTAAACTGGATTCATTTTTCTCCATACATTGATTCCCCCATATAATAAAAATAAGATTCCCCTGGCCAGGAGAATCTTATTATATACGAGAATATAATAACTGTAAATTATAGCATAATTAAATTATTTTGTCAATAATATTGACTTGTATTTAAATGTTATCTCATGAAAAAATCAAAAAATACAATACAACAATCGGGCGCTTTTCCCTAATAGTAGCGCCATATTCGCATATAAGGGTTATTGTCTGGAATACAGGGAGGAAGCATTAAAGTTGAAGGGAAAAAGTAATTAAAAATAGTCACCTTATGATATAATATGACTATAAATATAAAATAGAAAGAGGTGACACTATGTGGGAAGCAATTAGACCGTCAGCGGATTTAAGAAACCATTACAATGAAATATCTAAGCAGTGCAAAGAATCAAGAAGTGCAGTTATTATTACCGTAAAAGGACGAGGAGATACTGCAGTTCTTGGTTTGCAAGATTATTATCAGATGAAATCAGAGTTGGAACTACTGCGAACACTTGCAGATGCTGAGGACGATGTAAGAAATGAACGAGTAGCACCCATACAGAATTCATTTGATGACCTTCGTGCATCTTTACTGGAAAGGAAAGAAGATGAGGTATAATATATTACGAACGGATAAGGCAGAAGAACAACTCCGTGATATTATATTTTATATTGCTGATGATGCTGGAGATGTTGATATTGCACTTTCGTATTTGGATAAAATCGAAACTGCAATCCATCGTCTTCAAGAATTTCCAGAGTCAGGAATTGTCCCAAGACATTCGGTTTTAAAAAAGCAAGGATTTAGAGTAGTCATTGCTGAGAGGCATCTTGTCTTTTATAAGATTAATGAGACAGAACAGACAATTATTATTTATGCAATAGTTGATGGAAGAAGAGATTATCACAATTTATTTTAATGGTTGTGTAACGTATCACGGGATAAACGAAATTATTTGACATTTTGAATTCATAGTATAGCTATGAGCGGATATTTATCGAAAGGTTATTTATTATGTTGTTTGTAGTTCAGGTAGCTTTATATGTTACTCGTAACAATTCCGGTCTTCAACAAATGGCCGCTATTCTTGAATAAGATTTAAGTCGCTAAAGGCAGCTTTAATTAAAAGGGCTTAGAGAATTTATTTCTCTAGGCCCTTTTAAAATGTTTAAATTTTGATTACAGGTATAAATTTTCACTTTATACTTCACAATAAATCCCACTTTATCATAGTGAGGATTCCTTCTTTTTAAAAATGATAATCTATTTTTGAGTGAAGCATCCTGAAATGACCGAATTAGTTTAGGAAGGTGCATTACAGGGAACGAAATTACAAGTAATTCTATTCACGAAGGAGTTGGGGAAATGACACCAGACCAAATAGGTTTTACTTTTTTATATTTGGCAGCATTCCTACTAATAGGAAAATGGATTCGAATAAAAGTAAAATGGTTACAAAATTTATTTTTGCCATCCTCCATCATAGGTGGATTTATAGCTTTAATTCTAGGGCCACAAGTACTTGGTAAGCTTGCTGGATTTGTAGTGAGTGACAATTCCTTTTTAATAAACGGAATTATGACAAAGGAAGTGATGGAAGTATGGAGTGCTCTACCAGGAATTATGATTAATGTAGTGTTTGCTACTTTATTTTTAGGTGCCACCATCCCAACACTAGCAAAAATATGGGAATATGGTGGTCCCCAACTTGCCTTTGGATGGACAATGGGATGGGGGCAATATGTAATAGGTATATTATTAACTATTTTGGTATTATCTCCATTTTTCGGATTGCCCCCAATGGCTGGAGCTCTTATAGAAGTTGCATTTGAAGGTGGACATGGTACAGCAGCAGGGATGGCTGGAACATTTAAAGAGATGGGTTTTCCTGAAGCCTATGATCTTTCTATTGGGCTTGCGACTGTAGGCATCCTATCAGGAATAATTATGGGAATCATTCTAATTAATTGGGCAGTCAGAAAAGAGAAAACCAACGTTATTAAAGATGTGAAAGATTTTTCTACGCTAAGAAAACAAGGGATCATGGAATTTCAAAATAGGGAGCCCGCAGCAAAAATGACAGTAAGACCGGAATCCATCGAGCCACTTTCACTCCACTTTGCGGTTGTTGGAATGGCTGTTTTTCTTGGTTGGCTTATCTTAAAGTTATTAATATGGATTGAAAGTGTCACATGGGGGATGTGGACAGACTCCGCATTCATGACGTATATACCATTATTTCCTCTGGCGATGATTGGTGGAATTCTCATTCAAGTTGTATTTAATAAAGTAGATAATTCGGAGATTCTCGATCGTAGAATGATAAACCGTATCCAGGGTTTCTCGCTTGATATATTAATACTAACCGCGATTGGAACCGTTTCATTGGACGTAATAGGAGAATATATTATTCCCTTTCTATTGTTAGCTGGGGCAGGGATTCTTTGGAATGTATTTGGCTTTCTGGTTCTGGCTCCTAGAATAATCCCCACGTATTGGTTTGAAAGAGGAATTGGAGATTTCGGGCAGTCTATGGGTGTGACTGCTACAGGACTTCTATTGATGCGGGTAGTGGATCCGAATAATGAGTCGCCAGCATTTCAGGGGTTTGGATATAAACAGCTGGTGTACGAACCTTTTCTAGGTGGAGGATTAGTCACAGCATTATCTGTTCCAATCATCTACCAACTTGGAGCTATTCCGTTTTTATTAGTCGCAACAGTCATGTGTATAGCAGGTGCTCTAACAGGTTTATTATATTTTGGGAAAAAATAAGTAATATGGACAATGTAAGGAGGGAAGGCGGATGATTACGCATCAGATTCTACTACTGTTACTTGCTGGATATATTGTTTTTTCGATTGATAAAAAGCAGAATTACTTTCCTGTCCCAGTAGTTCTCGTACTGTTGGGCATCGTCCTATCCTTCGTTCCAATTTTTCAAGAGATCACAATTACAAAAGAAATAATATTTAATGTGTTTTTACCAGCATTGTTATTCACATCTTCCTATTCCTTTTCTGTCCAAGCATTACGAAAGAATAAATGGTTGATTGGGGGAATGGGAACAGTTGGTTTAATACTTACAGTAGCGATTCTTGGCCTTTCCATTTATATGGTAGGAAATCTATTTATAGATCTATCCTTCATAGTTTCGTTGTTAATAGCAGGGATTTTATCACCAACAGACCCTGTTTCTGTTGTTTCCATTTTAAAAAATTCTACTAGCGATGAAAAAGTTGCCGACGTAGTAGAAGGGGAGTCTCTACTAAATGATGGTACGAGTATTGTAGTATTTACTGTGTTATTGGAAATGTATCTTCATGACCAAAGTTTTTCAGTCTCATCCTTTATTGGTGAGTTCCTTTTTGTATCACTTGGTGGGGTATTAATTGGAATTATATTTGGCTGGTTGCTTAGTAAGGCAATTCATTATACCAGTCACCGACAATACCAAGTTATGCTTAGTATAATCATTGCATATGGCAGTTTCTATCTTGGAGAGTTTCTGGGGGTTTCTGGTGTATTAGCGACAGTTACGTCTGGTTTGCTATTATCCTATGAATTTGGTAAACATCATCGAGAAGAACATTTTCGCGATTCATTAGATGGTTTTTGGACAATTATAGAACCTACGATCTTATCGATAATTTTCCTGTTAATCGGTATTCAATCAGCTGATTATTTATTCGATGTACCATGGTCTCTGGCTATTGTTATCTTTATACTATCTTTGGTCAGCCGATTTATTGTATTGGCAAGCTCTACAATCATGATACCTCGCTGGCATCACCGGTTTACCTTGAAAGACTCTGGCTTGATTACATGGGCAGGTATAAAAGGCACGATGTCTGTTGCTTTACTCCTTGGTCTAGAAGCAGAAGCTTCCAGTGACCATTTACTGGTTTCATTGACTTTTTCAGTAATCGTGCTTTCTTTAATCATTCAAAGTATAGGTGTTTACCCAATAATCAACAAATTATCTAAAGAAAATAGGTAAGTGATATCTGCATCCCGTACCATAGTGCGAGATGCAGAAAGTTATTTTTGATGGAGGAAGTTAAATTCCCCAACTGAATATATGTTCGTGTATAATAGAAGTTAGCTTCTTCATTTTTCCTCTGTATGTCTTCAGCTTTTAAACCCAATATGTAGAAATAGGTGATAACATGAAATTAATCCTCGCTGAAAAACCCTCGGTGGCTAAGAACATTGCGGACGCTCTGAAAATTAAAACAAAGAAAGAAGGCTATTTTGAAGGGAATGGCTATATTATTACATGGGCTTATGGCCATTTAGTCCAGCTATATGACGCGAAGGACTATGATAGTAAAATGACAAAATGGAAATTAGATAACTTTCCATTTATCCCCTCTAAATTCAAATATAAAGTTAAATCAGGTTATGGAAATAAACAACGCCAGGATCCGGGTGCTGCGAAACAGTTACGAGTTATTCATCAGCTTATGAAACGTGCTGATGTGGAGAGTATTATTTCAGCTTGTGACTATGATAGGGAAGGTCAGCTAATTGGAGATAGTATTATTTATAGAGAAAACAGGCCAAGCAAAAATGTTTACCGATTACTTCTAAATGAATGGACAGAAAAAGAAGTGCTTTCCGGTTTGGAAAGAATAAAACCAAATGAAGAAATGAAGCCATTAAGGGATGCTGGTATTAGCAGACAATGGGCGGACTGGGTAATCGGAATTAACTTAACATCTGTAGCAACTTTAAGGTATCAAAAAGGAAGAGGTAAGGCTCTTAATATTGGTAGAGTTTTATTGCCAACTTTGAAAATCATCTATGATCGTGATAAAGAAATAGAAACTTTCAACCCGGAGGATTATTATAAGTTATCAGCAACATTCCGGACAGATCGTAATGAAAAGTATGAAGGAATTTATACAGAAGAGAAAGAAGATAAATTTAAAAAAAGAGAAGTATTAGATGATATTCAGCGAAACCTAAATGAAAAGCCAGGGAAAATTAGTAATAAAGAGGTAGAAAAGAAAAAGGAATTTCCACCATTTCTTTTCAATTTATCTAACTTACAAGGTTACATTACCACTAAGTATAAGGGGTGGACATCCGATAAGGTGTTAAAGGTAGCTCAATCACTTTATGAAAAGAAATACATTACTTATCCGAGAACATCGAGTATTGCACTTGATGAGAGTTTAGTTGGAAAAACAGCAAAGGTTTTACAAACTCATTCGGAAGACTTGCCTTATAAAGACGAAATTGAATTTAAGAAATTGAAACGTGTTTTCAATAACTCTAAAGTGGAAAGTCATAGTGCTATTATACCAACATACCTAAAGCCTAAACGATTATCAAATGAGGAGCAAATTGTTTATAATTCAGTTAGAAATCGCTTTATCATGCAATTTATGCCACTTGCAGAAGTGGAGGAAACGAGGTTACATACAAAGATTGAAGGGGTTACAGGACTTTTTGTGTCGAAAGGAAAAGTACAATTGGTAGAAGGATGGAAAAAGGTAGAACAGATGCCTTCAAAGGATTCTCTTTTACCCCATGTACAAAAAGAAGAGGGAGTTTCAACAGATAAATTGGAAGTAACTTCCCATGTCACAAAGCCACCGAAGCATCATACAGAAAAAACGCTACTGCGAGTGATGGAGACATGTGGAAAAAGGTACAAAGAAGATGAAGATGCTTCAACAGAAGCTGTATTAAATGGATTTAGTATTGGCACGCCAGCTACTAGAGCAGAGACAATTAAAAAATTAAAGGATGTTGGTTATATTACGTATCAAAGTAAGAATCTCATTTGTACCAATTTAGGTAAAAGTCTTGTGGAAACTTTCCCAGTGAAACAATTATTTGATTTGGAGTTCACCGGTAAATTGGAAAAAATCCTCTCTGATATTCAAAAGGGTAATTTTCCAAAAGACCAGTTTCTTCATATGATTTATAAATTCACAAATGATGCAGTTATTGAGATGAAAAACGAAGAAGAAAAGATTATTCATGAGGTTACATCCTCTTCCAAACCAGAAGTAATTGGAAAATGTCCGGCATGTGAGGGTAAGATAATAGAAAGTAAAAAGGGCTTTGGGTGTACAAATTGGAAGAAGGGCTGTAAGTTCGTAGTTTGGAAAAATGATAAGTACCTTGCTGCAATGAAAAAACGTCCAACAAAAACAATGGTAAAGGCTCTACTAAAGAATAAAAAGGCTTTTGTTAAAGGATTAACAAGTAAAAAAGGAAATAAATTTAACGCTTATT